>NZ_JBBKBX010000032.1:0-29320 GCF_037890365.1 Blautia sp. HCN-20427
AAATGAATATTCCTCCTTAGCTCAGTCGGTAGAGCATGCGGCTGTTAACCGCAGTGTCGTTGGTTCGAGTCCAACAGGGGGAGTTTTTTAATATCTGGCTCCTTGGTCAAGCGGTTAAGACATCGCCCTTTCACGGCGGTAACACGGGTTCGATTCCCGTAGGAGTCATTTAGCTGTTTAGCTTCACAATGAGATGCCGATGTGGCTCAATTGGCAGAGCAGCTGATTTGTAATCAGCAGGTTATCGGTTCGAGTCCGATCATCGGCTTTTTGGACCTTTAGCTCAGTTGGTTAGAGCAACCGGCTCATAACCGGTCGGTCCTGGGTTCGAGTCCCCGAAGGTCCATTCAGTTAAAGGTATCAGATAAAATTACATACATGGCCCAGTGGCTCAGTTGGTTAGAGCGCCGCCCTGTCACGGCGGAGGTCGAGAGTTCGAGTCTCTTCTGGGTCGTTCAAAATGTGAAAGCATTTTGAGAAATGCCGCAGTGGCGGAACAGGCAGACGCACAGGACTTAAAATCCTGCGGGACTTATACTCCCGTACCGGTTCGATTCCGGTCTGCGGCATTAATTAAAAGTTGTAAGATATTGTATATGCAATGTCTTACAACTTTTTTTGCGAAAAAAGGAGTAAATACAAATGAAAAAGGAAAAAGTGAATGATAAGTCACAAAACAGGTATATTGCAGGAATAGATGGACTCAGAGCAATTGCAGTTTTAATGGTATTTGCATATCATTTAAAACTTCCCATAGCAAAGGGGGGCATTATCGGAGTAACTATTTTTTTCGTGATATCAGGCTTTTCTGATTACCCATATTTTATTGACGGAATTAGAGAATACAGATACAGTTAATCTTAAGAATTTTTGGATTCGAAGAATCAGAAGATTATTTCCTGCGATTCTAACAATGGTGACGTGTTTAATATTTGCAAGTGCACTGTTTGACAGGGCTTTATTTACAAAGGCATGTTCTGACTTGCCGTCTACACTTTTGGGATATAATAATTGGTGGCAGATTTATAATCATGTTTCATATTTTGAAAATGCAGGTGCACCGTCACCGCTTACACATTTTTGGTCTTTAGCCATTGAAGCGCAATTTTATCTTGTATATCCTGTTTTATTTAAATGCATTAGTAAGCATAAAAATAGAAAAAAAGTGCTGACTGGCATTACCATAGCAGGTGCAATTGTTTCCTTGTTGTTATTAGGCTTTTTATTTAACCCATCTAAAGATCCGAGCAGATGTTACTACGGAACAGATACTCGAGCTTTTTCTCTCCGTTTTGGTGCCGTGTTGGCCTTACTGGTAGAAAAAAGTCAAATATCAGAAGAAAAATCTAAAGGAATGAGAGATTTTGCAGGTATTCTTTCTGTGCTGGTTCTTATTTATATGATGAGTGCTGTTGATGGATACAGCAGCTTTTTATACAGAGGAGGACAGGGAATGGTTTCCCTGCTGGCTGTCCTGGTAATTTACTCTCTTTTAAATCCCTGCAGTATTTTAAATAAGGTGTTGGGATTTCCAATCTTAAGATGGATTGGTGAGCGTTCTTATGGCATTTTCCGGTGATTTTATTACTTAGCAATGGTAAAAAAAGCAGTTGGTGGTTAATGCTGATTGAGGTTTTATTCACCTTTCTTTTTGCAGCATTATCTTATCATTATATTGAAACCCCTATACGATATGGAACAATCAGAAAGAACATTGCAATTATAAGAAGGAGAGTCAGAACAAAAGGGGAACGTAAAAACCAAGTCAGAGTTTTGAAACGCTGTCTTCTTATTGGTCTGGGTGTGTGTCATAGAAACCGGAATGATACTGTGTATTGCATTTGTACCAAAAGAAAAGGTGCTAAGTCATATTGACAGTTTGGAATCCCAAGCAGAGAAAGCTGAAAAATCCAAGGAAGAACATGCTTCGGTACAGAAAGAAACAAAAGAGCAGAAAGAGGAAACTGTTATATCAGATGAGGAAATTCTGAAAAATTTGAATTTGTTACTGATGGGGGATTCAATTGCAATGGGGGCAACAGATGAATTTTATGAAGTATTCCCCAATAGTATCAGTGATACGGCCGTTAGTCGATATACAACAGAAAGTTTTGATTTGTATGATTCCTATGTAAATGAAAAAGGCTGGAATGGAGATGGTGTTATTTTTGCACTTGGAACGAATGGACTGCTTTACAATTCTCTTGATACATTAAGAGAAAAAATTGGTCCCGAAAGGCCCTTTTTTGTTATTACAGCGAGAGCACCTTATACGAGCTGGGAACAGTCTAATAATGCGGAAATATATGAGTTTGTTAAATCTACGGATTATACCTATCTTATTGACTGGTATAAGGAAAGCGAAGGTCATTCAGAATATTTTGTTGAGGACGAGACGCATTTAACTTCTGAAGGGGCACAGGCCTATATAAATTGTATAAAAAAAGCAGTTCTGGAAGTTTTCAAAAAATAGAAATAGGAACTATCACTTTAAATATAGAAACATTTCTGAGTTTTGTTTAAAGTGATAGTTCCTAAAATTTTTTATCCCACAAATTTAATAATATTGTAGATATTGATAAAGATAATTAAAACCATTAATCCGATAAACAATTTGTCCACGGTTTTGTCGTCGATTTTTTTATTGACTTTCCTCCCGCAGGCGCCTCCGGCAATACCGCCGACTACCATGAATACCAGTGTGATAAGCTGGAAATCGGGGACGCTTTTGGTTACCAGCGAAGACAGCAGGCTGGCTATCTGGGAAAAGAAAATAATATACAGGGAGTTTTCTGCTGCAACCTTGGTGGTCATGGAGAAGAAGAAGAACAGGACTACCAGATTGATAGGACCTCCGCCGATTCCTAAGAAGGAGGAAAGTATACCCAGGAAAACACCGATACCGATACAGGCAACAGGATTGCTTATATGGCAGGTTTTGATACGCGCCTTGTAAATGGTGTAAATCAGAGTTCCCAGGGTAACAGCCAACAGACAGGCGGCTTGTACAGCGCCTACTTTGTTTTTGTCAGGACTGAGAGAGGAAATAAGGGAAAACATGGATTTTCCCAGAAGTCCTCCTGCAGCTGCTCCCAATGCAAGGGGCAGACCGGTTTTCTGTTCTACATGAGATTCTCCGCTGCATTTGTTCTTGATAACGGAATATGTAGTCATGGAAAGTACAGTACAGCCGGACAGAAAACTGATGGTAGCCACATCCATAATGCCAAAGGCATCTAACACGGGTTTTATAATTACACCGCCGCCAATACCGCAAATAGCCCCGATAACTGAGGCTGAGAAGCAGATTAGAAAAATTAATAATAGTACCATTACAATACCTCACTTTTATATAGTCATATCTATTCTAGCCTTTTAGTGGATATATAACAATTCTTATGTTATTATAATATATATAATAAAAAACTTATGTATTGTGCGGGAGATAACAATGACACTTAGACATTTGCGTATTTTTTCAGAAGTATGTCGGCAGGAGAGCATTACGCTTGCTGCCGAGAGCATGAATATGGCACAGCCGGCGGTGAGTTATGCCATTCGGGAATTGGAAAGCTATTATGGAACAAAATTGTTTGAACGTATGAATAGAAGGCTGTATATCACGGAGTCAGGGGAACAGCTGCTTTTGTACGCAGATTCCATTCTTTCCCAGTTTGATGAGGCCAGGGATGTGCTGCGGGATGTACACGCAGTCACGCGGGTCCGAATTGGGACGAATGTATCTTTTGGTATCAGTGCATTTCCAAAGATATTTTCAGAATTTTCCCGGAGATATCCTCAGATTCCTCTTTATACCAAGGTAGAGAATTCCCGGCAGATAGAAGAACATCTCATGAGGAATGAACTGGATTTCGGAATTATGGATTATCCGCTCAATCCCCGCTTCTTTGTTTGCAGTCCCATAGGAAAGGACAGTATGACGGCAGTATGTGCACAGGATTATCCTGTAAAAGAGAGTATAACAATGGAAGAGCTGTGTGAACATCCGTTGCTGCTGAGGGAAAAGGGCAGCGGGTCCAGAAATATGGCAGAGGGATTTATGGAAAAGTATAAAAGAAAGCAGAACATTGTTATGGAGAGTATTAGTGTACAGAGTCTGATAGAAGCCTGCAGCAGTAAAATGGGAATTCTGATGATTTCCAGGTCTATTGTAGAACCTTTTATGGAGAACCACAGGTTGAAAGAAATAAAAATTCAGGGGACACAGCCGGCAAGAGAGTATTATTTTGTTCATCACAAAAGTAAATTTTTAACAAGAAGCATGAAAGATTTTCAGGAATATATGACAGCACAGTCGGGGCAGTCATAGGGAAAATGTACAAAAATAAGTAGATGGGGAAAGAAAGCCAACAAATACTTTGCAAAAAAGGAAAAGTGTGTTATGATAAGCTATATATCAAAGATATGCAGTTACAAAGTCAAAAGCAAACACAAATTCATGTCAATTCAGACGGATTTTCCTGTTTAGTGTAAAAGGTAAAATAAGGTTTCATTTATAGTACAATCAGTAAACGATTGATTTTGTTCCAGAATAATAAATTGAATTTCAGAAAGGAATATAAAATGAGAGAAAAGTATGATTCCCTGTCTCTGGGAGCATTAAAAGAAATTGCAAAGGCAAGAGGTTTAAAAGGCATTTCCACGCTGAAAAAAAGTGAACTGGTAGAGCGGATGGTTCAGGAAGACGAAAAGGACAGGAAAGCAGCAGAACAGAAAAAACAGGAGGAAACCGGAGCAGAAACCACAGTAGAGAGAAAGGCGGAGTCCAGAACAGAGGTAAGAGAGGAAAGGAAACCTGCAGTAAGAGAAGATGGACAGGATAATCGAAATAACAGAGCGCCCATGGAGCAGTCTGAACTGGACAGCGGCATTACGGTAAAGGGAATTCTGGAGGTACTGCCGGACGGATACGGATTTATCCGGAGCGACAATTATCTTCCGGGGGATAATGACGTGTATGTTTCCCCGTCCCAGATTCGCAGATTCAATCTGAAAACAGGCGATATTTTAAGAGGAAACACAAGGGTGAAAAGTCAGAACGAGAAGTTTTCCGCTCTTTTGTATGTGACCCACATCAACGGAATTAAGGCAAATGAAATGCAGCGTATGAATTTTGAGGATATGACCCCGATTTTCCCAAATGAGAGGCTGCATCTGGAACGTCCGGGCGGAAGTATGGCTATGCGCATTACAGACCTTGTAAGTCCTATCGGAAAGGGACAGAGGGGAATGATTGTATCTCCGCCCAAAGCAGGTAAGACAACCCTTTTAAAGGACGCGGCAAAATCCATTCTTCGGAACAATCCGGAAATGCACCTGATTATTCTGCTGATTGATGAGCGTCCGGAAGAGGTTACAGATATAAAGGAGGCCATCAAAGGCAAAAACGTGGAAATTATTTATTCTACTTTTGATGAACTGCCGGAGCATCACAAGCGTGTGTCTGAAATGACCATTGAGCGTGCAAAACGTCTGGTAGAACACAAAAAAGACGTTACGATTTTCATCGACAGTATTACAAGACTGGCAAGGGCATATAACCTGACAGTTCCCCCAAGCGGACGTACCCTTTCCGGTGGTCTTGACCCGGCTGCCCTGCATATGCCCAAGCGTTTCTTCGGTGCGGCCAGAAACATGAGAGAGGGCGGAAGTCTGACCATTCTGGCAACTGCACTGGTGGATACAGGAAGCAAGATGGATGACGTTGTGTACGAAGAATTTAAGGGGACCGGTAATATGGAACTGGTGCTGGACAGAAAACTCCAGGAAAAGAGGGTTTTCCCGGCTATCGACATTGCAAAATCCGGAACAAGAAGGGAAGACCTGCTTTTGAACAGGGAAGAACAGGAAGCCGTGGACATTATGCGGAAAGCCTTAAACGGCATGAAGTCAGACGAAGCTACGGAAAATATTCTGAATATGTTTGCCAGAACAAGGGACAATGCAGAATTTGTACAGATGGTGAAAAAGCAGAGGATTCTTTAAAGAAAACCCTAATAAGCCTTGCATTTGGTGTCAGAATATGCTATAATGCAAAAGCTGTTTGAATTTGAAAACGCAATAAAACAATATAAATAATCAAAATATATAAGAGGTGAAAAAAATGAGAGAAGGAATCCATCCAAATTATCAGGAATGTACAGTAACTTGCAACTGTGGAAATACATTTAAGACAGGTTCTACTAAATCTGAACTCCGTGTAGAAGTTTGCTCTAAATGTCATCCTTTCTATACAGGACAGCAGAAAGCTGCACAGGCTCGTGGACGTATTGATAAGTTCAACAAGAAATACGGCATGAATAAATAAGAGGTAGAAGAGGCTGAGGTTTGAGGACTTCGGCCTCTTATTGCGTTTGGAGGAAACATGAAATCATCAAACATTGGCGGACAGGCTGTCATGGAAGGCATTATGATGCGGCACGGAGACGTGTATTCTGTTGCGGTGCGGAAGCCGGATAAAGAGATAGAAGTCAAGATTGAAGACTATAAGAGTATAATAAAAAGCCGGAAAATCCTGAAGCTTCCCATCATACGCGGTGTGTTTAACTTTATAGATTCTCTGGTGGTAGGAACGAAATGTCTTATGTATTCTGCCACTTTTTTTGAAGAAGAGGAAGAATTGGAGAAAAGAAAAGCGCTGACAGGGGAGGAGCGGGAAAAGCAGGAAGCCAAAAAGGAAAAGGAAGACAAGGTGCTGATGACGGCAACGGTTATTTTTTCAGTGGTATTGTCCGTAGGGCTTTTTATGGTGCTTCCTTACCTGCTGGCCAGCCTTTTACACAAGGTAGGAGCCAGTGAACATATGGTGACCGTAGCGGAAGCCATTGTGCGTATTGTACTGTTTCTGGGGTATATGCTGCTGATTTCCAGGATGCAGGATATTCAGAGGGTGTTTATGTATCACGGGGCAGAGCATAAGTGTATCAACTGTGTGGAGCATGGAAAACCGCTGACTGTGGAAAATGTTATGGCAAGTTCCCGTTTCCATAAGAGGTGCGGAACCAGTTTTCTGTTCTTTGTCATTATTATCAGTGTTATTTTCTTTTTAGGATTTTTTGCCATGGTTCCCATAAAGACCATGTGGCTGAGGATTACCGTGCGTATTTTGCTGGTGCCGGTGATTGCAGGGGTTTCTTATGAATTTATTAAGCTGGCGGGAAACAGCGACCATCCGGCGGTGGCATTTCTTTCCAAACCGGGTATGGCCTTGCAGAAGCTGACGACAAAAGAACCGACACCGGATATGGCAGAGGTGGCCATTCAGGCTGTAGAGGCTGTGTTTGACTGGAGAGCGTATCTGAAGGAGAACTTCCCGGACGTACAGACAGGCGGGGAAGATTGATATGGCAGGATATAAGGCATTACTGGAAGATGGAAAGCAGTATTTGAAAGAAAGACAGATAGAAGATGGAAATCTGGACGCATGGCTCTTACTGGAGCATGTGTGCGGTATTTCCAGAAGCTGGTACTTTGTCCACGAAGACGAGGAAGTGCCGAAAGAACAGGCAGAGCAGTATCAAAAGCTGCTTGTACAGCGGGGAGAGAGAATTCCTTTGCAGCAGTTGACTCACGAGGCATATTTTTACGGCATGAAGTTTTATGTGAATGAGCATGTGCTGATTCCCAGACAGGATACGGAGATTCTGATAGAGGAAGTGTTAAAAGAAGCTGGCGGGAAGAAGGGACTGTGCATTCTGGATAT
Organism: Blautia sp. HCN-20427; assembly: GCF_037890365.1. Classification (NCBI taxonomy): domain Bacteria; kingdom Bacillati; phylum Bacillota; class Clostridia; order Lachnospirales; family Lachnospiraceae; genus Blautia; species Blautia sp. HCN-20427. Next base: position 7,724 of record NZ_JBBKBX010000032.1, read on the forward strand.
GTGTACGGGAAGCGGCTGTATCCTGCTGAGTCTGCTGACCCATCTGAAAGAGGCAGAGGGAACAGGGGCAGATTTGTCAAAGGAAGCCCTGAAAGTGGCTGAAAGAAACGGCAAAGACCTGGGAATATCAGCGCAATGGATAAACAGCGATCTGTTTGAGCTGGTTTCGGGGAAATATGATATTCTGGTGTCGAATCCCCCTTATATCCAGACAGAAGTCATTGAAGGGCTGATGGAAGAAGTGAAATTTCATGAACCCAGAATGGCACTGGACGGCCGGGAGGACGGTCTGTATTTTTACCGCAGAATTACCCGGCAGGCAGGAAATTATTTGAATCCCCAGGGGATTCTGGCCTTTGAAATCGGTTATGACCAGGGGGAAGCTGTGGCGCAGCTGATGAAGGAACAGGGATATACGGAAGTGAAAGTGATACAAGACCTGGCAGGACTTGACCGGGTTGTAATTGGAAAGAAAAATCAGGAGGAAAATCATGTTTGATAAATTAGAGGACATCTTAGTCCGCCTTGAGGAAATATTAAATGAACTGAACGAGCCCACTGTGGCCAATGACGCAGCCAGATTTCAGAAGCTGATGAAGGAGCAGAGTGAACTGCAGCCTATTGCAGACGCATATAATGAATATAAACGCTGCAAGGAGACTGTGGAAGACAGTCTGATGCTTCTGGATGAGGAATCTGACGAAGACATGCGGGAAATGCTGAAAGAAGAACTGTCAGATGCCAAGAAGAGGATTGAGGAACTGGAAAAGGAATTGAAAATTCTTCTTCTGCCAAAAGACCCTAATGATGAGAAGAACGTTATTGTGGAAATTCGTGCAGGTGCAGGCGGAGACGAAGCGGCTCTGTTTGCAGCAGAAATTTACAGAATGTATGTGAAATACGCAGAATCCCAGAATTGGAAGACGGAGATGATGAGTCTCAACGAAAATGGAATCGGCGGATTTAAAGAAGTTACTTTTATGATTAACGGAAAAGGTGCGTATTCCAGACTGAAATACGAAAGTGGTGTACATCGTGTACAGCGTGTTCCGGAAACAGAAAGCGGCGGACGGATTCATACATCCACTATTACGGTAGCCATTATGCCGGAAGCAGAGGAAATTGACTTTGAACTGGACTTAAATGACTGTAAATTTGACGTGTTCCGTGCATCCGGAAACGGTGGACAGTGCGTCAATACTACGGACTCTGCGGTACGTCTGACACATATCCCTACGGGAATCGTGATTTCCTGTCAGGACGAGAAATCTCAGCTTAAGAACAAGGATAAGGCTTTAAAGGTATTGCGTTCCAGGCTGTATGATATGGAACTGCAGAAACGTCATGATGCAGAGGCAGAGGCCAGAAGAAGCCAGGTGGGTACGGGAGACCGTTCCGAAAAAATCAGAACCTACAATTTCCCCCAGGGACGTGTGACAGACCACAGAATTAAGCTGACCCTGCACAGACTGGACAGTATTTTGAACGGGGATTTGGAGGAAATTATTGATTCGCTGATTGCTGCAGATCAAACGGCTCGCTTAAGTGGGCTGGAGCAGTAACAGATAGAGAGAATTTTTCAAAGTAAGGAGAAGTACAATTATGAAGAAAACAGCATTAGTAATTATGGCTGCAGGAATCGGAAGCCGCTTCGGAAAGGGAATTAAACAGCTTGCACAGGTAGGACCAAGCGGAGAAATTATTATGGATTACTCCATTCATGATGCCCTGGAAGCCGGATTCAACAAGGTGGTTTTTATTATCCGCAAGGATATTGAAGAAGAGTTCCGCAGTATTATCGGGAACAGAATCGAGAAAATCACAGAGGTAGAATATGTGTACCAGGATATCAACGATTTGCCGGAAGGCTATACCTGCCCTGCGGACCGTACCAAGCCATGGGGAACCGGACACGCAGTACTGGCAGCCAAAAAGGTCATTACTGAGCCGTTTATTGTTATTAATGCGGATGACTATTACGGAAAAGAAGCGTTTGTGAAAATTCACGACTATCTGGTAGAAGAAAAAACGGCAGCAGAAAAGATGGATATCTGTATGGCAGGCTTTATTCTGGAAAATACCTTAAGTGATAACGGCGGTGTGACAAGAGGGGTCTGCACTTTAGATGAAAACAAAAAACTGGTAGGTATTACAGAAACCTACAATATTCAGAAAACACCGGCAGGTCCTGCGGCTGTAGACGAAGAAACAGGAGCAAAGACACCACTGGATTCCCAGACTCTGGTTTCCATGAATATGTGGGGACTGACACCGGAATTTTTAGAAGTTCTGGAAAAAGGTTTTGTGGACTTTTTAGCAGAAGTGAAACCAGGCGAAATCAAGAAAGAATACTTGCTTCCGGCAGTGGTTGATCAGTTGATTCAGGAAAATAAAGCAGAGGTAGCGGTTCTGAAGACACATGACACCTGGTTTGGCGTAACGTATCAGGAAGACAAAGAAAAAGTAATGGAATCCTTTAAAGAACTGGTGAAAAAAGGGGTATATAAAGAAGAACTCTTTTCATAATCGGAATTTTGTGTTATCTTAGTAAATGACAAAAAGATAAAAAAAATGAATGATTGTGTAAAAAGGAGCGAGTTATGGGTAAATATTTTGGAACGGACGGCTTTCGTGGCGAGGCAAATGTGAATTTGACCGTGGAACATGCTTTTAAAGTGGGAAGATTTCTGGGCTGGTATTTCGGCAAAGAACATAAAGCGCAGATTGTAATCGGAAAAGATACCAGAAGAAGCAGCTATATGTTTGAATACTCTCTGGTGGCCGGATTGACGGCATCAGGGGCAGATGTATACCTTCTTCATGTAACCACAACCCCTAGCGTGTCCTATGTGGTGCGCACGGAGAATTTTGACTGCGGTATTATGATTTCTGCCAGTCACAATCCTTTCTATGACAATGGCATTAAGATTATCAACGGAAACGGACAGAAGATGGACGCCTCTGTGGAAGCCCAGATTGAGGCCTATATTGATGGAGAAATGGAAGAACTGCCTCTGGCAAAAAGGGAGAACATCGGACGCACCGTAGACTTCTCAGCGGGAAGAAACCGTTATATTGGCTATCTGATTTCTATTCCAACCAGAGCGTTTAAAAATATGCGTATTGGTCTGGACTGCTCAAACGGAAGCGCTTCGGCTATTGCCAAAAGTGTGTTTGACGCGCTGGGCGCCAAAACTTATGTAATTCATAACAATCCGAATGGAACCAATATTAATACAAACTGCGGTTCCACACACATCAATGAACTGAAAAAATTTGTAATAGAAAAAGGCCTGGACGTGGGATTTGCCTATGACGGAGATGCAGACCGCTGTATTGCAGTGGACGATAAGGGAGAAGAAGTAAACGGAGATTTGATTCTCTATGTCTGCGGCAAGTATATGAAGGAATGCGGACAGTTAAACAACAATACCATTGTGACAACAGTTATGTCCAATCTGGGTCTGTACAAGGCTTGTGACAGAGAAGGCATCCGCTATGAGAAAACTGCGGTAGGCGACAAGTATGTGTGCGAAAATATGATGGCAAACGGACATTCCATTGGCGGAGAACAGTCCGGGCACATTATCTTTTCCAAACATGCCACAACAGGAGACGGAATCCTGACTTCTCTGAAGCTTATGGAAGTCATTATCGAGAAAAAAGTGCCATTGAGCACACTGACAAGAGAGGTTGTCATTTATCCTCAGGTGCTGAAGAATGTAAGAGTTTATGATAAAAAAACGGCAAGGGAAAATCAGAAGGTGACAGAAGCTGTGGCTGAGGTGGAGAAAGCCCTTGGAGATGAAGGCAGAATTCTGGTAAGGGAAAGCGGCACAGAACCATTGATTCGCGTTATGGTGGAAGCCGCTACCGACGCAGTCTGCAAAGAATATGCAGATAAGGTTGTGGAAGCTATGCGGGCTGAAAATCTCATTGCCGAATAAGGAAACGGGGTTAAACGGGTGAAAAAGAAAATTGTTTTGGCGGCAGTTGTGCTGTGTCTGCTGGCCGGATGTAAAGGCAGTGAACCGACGGAATATGAGACCGGGCTGGAAAATCTGAAAAAACAGGAGTATACTCAGGCTATCGAAAATTTTCAAAATGCCATCTCTGAAGGCGGCCATGGAGTGCAGTCCTGGAGAGGAATCGGCATTGCCTGGACGGAGCAGGGGATTTTTGATAAGGCGCAGGAAGCTTTTACGACTGCTTTGGGATTGACGGAACGTTCGGAAAAAGCCTTAAAGACAGATTTATATTTTTACCTGGCAGATGCCCTGTATCATCAGGGCGAATATCAGAAATGTGTGGAAACCTGTGAGGAACTCTTAAAACTTCAGAAGAAAAAAGACGCTTACTTTTTAAGAGGAAGCGCTTACCTGCACATGGATGAATATAAGAAGGCGCACAGTGATTTTTCCAGAGTGGTGTCGGGTTCAGGTGACTATGAGGACTATCTGGATGTCTATAAGGTTTACAAGTCCTGTGACTTGAATGCAGACGGCAGCGCTTATCTGGAAAGCGCTCTGGAAATTAAGGCGAAATCGGCAGAGGATTTTTATAATGAAGGCAGAGTGTACTATTATCTGGAAGAATATGAGAAAGCCGAGAAAATGCTGAAAAAAGCGTGGAAGGAAGAATATGCGCCTGCATTGGTGTATTTGGGGAAGGTGTATCTGGACGCAGGCGAGCCCCAAAAAGCTTCTGACATATATCAGAAATGTCTGCAGCAGAAGGGACTTGAGGCAGAAGGATATAATGGGCTTGCTTACTGTTCTGTCAAGCAGGAGGATTATACCGGTGCGCTTTCCTACGTAGAGAAGGGCCTGAAAGAAAAGGATAAAGAAGTGCAGCAGGCACTTTTGTTTAATGAGATTGTGATTTATGAAAAGCAGAAAGATTTTGCCACTGCCAAAACAAAAATGCAGGAATATCTGAAACAGTATCCTGCAGATGAAGAAGCAGTGAGAGAAAATTATTTTTTGCAGACAAGATAGAGGGCTGTCGCACTGGCGACAGCCCTTTTGTCAAAGATATAGGTATCAGAACCACGGGTTGGTTTTACTACATTTTCTAAGAGATAATATACTAGAAAAAGTATAGAAAAAACAGTGGAAAGATCATAGATTTTCTGTACGAATTATATAATAATCACAGAAAAGAGGGTGGGGGCTTGCGGGAAAGAAAAGAAGGAAGTATCATAAAGGCAAGAAAACAGGACAGGAGAGTTGTATGGATTTATATGAATTAAAGGAAGAACAGGAACGAGTGATTTTAGTAGGTGTGCAGACCCAGGACGGGGATGACACGGAAGAATCTTTAAAAGAGCTGGAAGAACTGGTAAAAACCGCAGGAGCCGTGACGGTGGGGACAGTGATACAGAGCCGGGAAGCCATTCATCCGGGATATTATGTAGGCACGGGAAAACTGGAAGAAATTCGTATGGCGGCAGACGCTTATGACGCTACAGGCATTGTATGCGATGATGAACTTTCCCCTTCTCAGATGAACAACCTGGAGAGAGAACTGGGACTGAAAATCATGGACAGGACGGTAGTGATTCTGGATATTTTTGCTGCCAGAGCCAATACCAGCGAGGGAAAAATACAGGTGGAACTGGCCCAGCTTCGTTACCGGGCGGCCAGACTTACCGGGATGGGAACTGCCATGTCCAGGCTGGGCGGAGGAATCGGTACCAGAGGTCCGGGAGAGAAAAAGCTGGAAGTGGACAGACGTTTGATTAAGTCTCGCATTTCTCAGCTAAGAAAGGATTTGGAGCAGGTAAAACGGCACCGGGAACTGCTGCGAGAGGGGCGAAAGCGGGAAAATATCCGAACAGCCGCTATTGTAGGGTATACCAACGCAGGAAAGTCTACACTTTTAAATACGCTTACGGACGCCTGTGTATTGGAGGAGGATAAGCTGTTTGCCACTCTGGACCCTACAACCAGAGTGCTGGAACTGCCGGGAAAACAGAAAATTTATCTGACAGATACCGTAGGCTTTATACGGAAACTGCCCCATCATTTAATCGAGGCTTTTAAGAGTACCCTGGAAGAGGCAAAATATGCGGATTTTATTATTCATGTGGTAGATGCTTCCAATCCCCAGATGGAGGAGCAGATGTATGTGGTGTATGAAACTCTTCAGGAACTGGGGGTACAGGATAAGAAGATTGTCACCCTTTTTAACAAACAGGACAGATTGTCGGACGCAGGAATTTTTCGGGACTTTAGGGCAGACTATGTGATTAAGACCGCGGTGAAGACTGGGCAGGGGCTGGAGGAATTGAAGGCTGTGCTGGAGAAATTGCTTACCGAAGACCAGATTTATATTGAGCGCGTGCTGGATTACCGGGAAGCGGGACAACTCCAGCTTATACGCAAGTACGGACAACTGATTTCAGAGGAGTACACCGATGAGGGCATTGCGGTGAAGGCCAGAGTGCCCCGGGATATTTATGGAAGAATCGGCGGAAAATAAAGAAGAATAAAAAATCTCCCCACCAGAGGGTGCGTGTTCTGGTGGGGAGATTTTTATGCGGAAAATAAATTTCCTTTATCGAAAGTGAGTCTTATTTCTGGTTTTTTTCAGCTTCTGCCATTTTCATAGCCCGAACCTTTAACGGAAGTCCGAATAAGGTGATGAAGCCGTCGGCATCGTGGTGGTCATATAAATCACCGGTAGTAAAGGAGGCCAGAGATTCGTCGTATAAGCTGTAAGGAGAAGTTGTGCCGGCTTTGATGATGTTGCCTTTATACAGTTTGAACTTTACTTCTCCTGTAACGTATTTCTGTGTGGATTCCACAAAGGCCTGAATGGCTTCACGAAGAGGTGTGAACCATTTTCCTTCATATACAATCTGTGCAAACTGGCTGCCCAGCTTTTTCTTCATTTCCATGGTATCACGGTCCAGAATCAGTTCTTCCAACTGGTCATGGGCTTCCATGAGAATAGTTCCGCCCGGTGTCTCATATACGCCGCGGGATTTCATGCCTACCACACGGTTCTCCACAATATCAATAATACCGATACCGTTTTCTCCGCCTAATTTGTTCAGTTCCGTGATGATTTCAGATACCTTCATGGCTTTGCCGTTTAAAGTTTTCGGAACACCTGCTTCAAATGTCATGGTCACTTCTGTTTCTTTGTCCGGTGCTTTCTGCGGAGTCACACCTAAAACCAGCAAATCATCGTAGTTTGGTTCAGCAGCAGGGTCTTCCAGTTCCAGGCCTTCATGACTGATATGCCATAAGTTTCTGTCACGGCTGTAGCTGTGGCTTGCGTCAAAGGGGAGGTCAATTCCGTGAGCTTTGCAGTAAGCAATTTCGTCTTCACGGGACTGCATGGTCCACACATCAGTCATACGCCATGGGGCAATAATTTTTAAATCAGGTGCCAGAGCCTTAATTCCCAGCTCGAAACGAATCTGGTCATTTCCTTTGCCGGTTGCACCGTGACAGATAGCGGAAGCTCCTTCTTTTCTTGCAATTTCTACCAGACGTTTTGCGATGCCGGGACGAGCCATGGAAGTACCAAGAAGGTATTTGTGCTCATACACAGCGCCGGCCTGTACGCAGGGAACAATGTAGTCATCACAGAATTCATCAACAATATCTTCAATATATAATTTGGAAGCGCCGGAAAGTGCAGCGCGTTCTTCCAGTCCGTCTAATTCTGCGCCCTGACCACAGTCGATACAGCAGCAGATAACCTCGTAATCAAAATTTTCCTTTAACCATGGAATTAACGCGGTAGTGTCCAGTCCGCCGGAATATGCCAGAATTACTTTTTCTTTCATAATAAATATCCTCCTTTATCACAGGTTTGCTATGTGAAATTTTTTTGTTTCGCCTTCGTTGGTATTAATATACAACAAAAATTATAATTATGCAATAGGGAAATGCAAAAAAATAAAAAAATTTACTGGGATGAAAAGATATGCATGGCGGTTATAACAGATATTACTCTGGAATATCCTATTTATATAAGGGGTTTTAAAGAGAAGGGTAATCTGGAAAAAACAGAAAATTTCAGAAAAAACACTTGCATATACAAAAATATGGATGTATAATTATTCAAAAATTTATAAAAATATGCAGGGAGAGAAAGCAGTGCAGTCTTTTCTTGCAGAGCAAAAGAATCAGGAGTATGATGAAAAAAACAGGAAATGAGGGATAAGGCTATGATTAAGGTGGGAATTATCGGTGCAACCGGATATGCGGGACAGGAATTGGTCCGGCTTTTAAAGGGGCATGGAAATGCGGAAATCAAATGGTATGGGTCCAGAAGCTACATTGATAAGAAGTATGCCCAGGTTTACCAGAATATGTTTCAGATTGTAGAGGAAACCTGTCTGGACGACAACATGGAGGAATTGGCAGAGCAGGTAGATGTGATTTTTACAGCAACACCCCAGGGGTTGTGTGCTTCCATGGTCAAGGAAGAAATCCTTTCCAAGGTGAAAATAATTGACCTGAGCGCAGATTTCCGTATAAAAGATGTGTCTGTTTATGAAAAATGGTACGGTTTAGAACACAAATCGCCTCAGTTTCTGCCGGAGGCTGTGTACGGGCTGTGTGAGATGAACCGGGACAAGATAAAAAAGGCGAGGCTGGTGGCAAATCCGGGCTGTTATACCACCTGCAGTATCCTTACCTGTTATCCGCTGGTAAAGGAAGGGCTGATTGATGGAAATACCTTGATTATCGACGCCAAATCCGGTACTTCCGGGGCTGGAAGAGGAGCAAAGCTGGACAATCTGTTCTGTGAAGTCAATGAAAATATGAAGGCTTATGCAGTAGCCAGTCACCGTCACACACCGGAAATCGAAGAACAGCTGGGCTATGCCGCAGGAAAAGAAATTACACTGAACTTTACCCCTCATCTGGTTCCCATGAACCGGGGAATTCTGGTGACAGCCTACGCTTCTCTGACAAAACAGGTATCTTATGAAGAGGTAAAGGCCGTATATGACAAATATTATGAAAAAGAGCAATTTGTCCGTGTGCTGGAAAAAGATGTGACACCCCAGACCCGTTGGGTAGAGGGAAGCAATTACACGGATATAAATTTCAAAATTGACCCGAGAACTAACCGGATTATTCTTATGGGCGCTATTGACAATCTGGTAAAAGGGGCGGCCGGACAGGCTGTGCAGAATATGAATCTGCTGTTTGGAGAAAAAGAAAACAGGGGACTGGAACTGGTTCCCATGTTTCCATAAAGCATTTCAGAAAGAGATAGGATGAGGAGGCAGTAAGATGAAGGTAATAGAGAACGGCATTACAGCCCCAAAGGGGTTTTTGGCAGCAGGCCTTGCGGCGGGAATTAAAAAGGGAAACAAAAAGGATATGGCCATGGTGTATAGTCAGAAACCATGTCAGACCGCCGGAACTTTTACCACCAATGTGGTGAAAGCGGCGCCTGTGAAATGGGACAAACATTTGGTGGATAACGCAGCATATACACAAGCCATTGTGTGCAACAGCGGTATTGCCAATGCCTGTACTGGAACAGAAGGGTACAGTTACTGTCAGGAAACAGCAAAAACGGCGGCAGAAGCGCTGCAGATACCGGAAGAGGCAGTTTTGGTGGCATCTACAGGTGTTATCGGACAGCAGCTTCCCATAGATATCTTAAAAGAAGGGGTAAAAAAGCTGGTTCCGGTGCTTTCTGATTCCAGAGAGGCGGGAATTCTGGCAGCCCAGTCTATTATGACTACGGACACTGTGAGGAAGGAATGTGCTGTAGAAATGGAACTTTCGGGCGCAAAGGTGACCATAGGCGGCATGTGCAAGGGTTCCGGCATGATTCACCCCAATATGTGCACCATGCTGGGCTTTGTCACCACAGACGTGCAGATTACCAAAGAACTTCTGCAGGAAGCCTTGAGTGAAATTGTTCAGGATACCTACAATATGATTTCTGTGGACGGGGATACTTCAACCAATGATACCGTGTTGGTGCTGGCAAACGGCATGGCGGAAAATCCTTTGATTAGCGAGAAAAATCAGGATTATGAAACTTTTAAAGAGGCTCTTTTGTATGTAAATACAAGTCTGGCTAAGCAGATTGCAGCAGACGGGGAAGGGGCTACGGCACTGTTTGAAGTGAAGATTACGGGGGCAGAGACAAAGGAGCAGGCAGTGACATTGGCAAAATCTGTCATAACCTCGAATCTGACAAAAGCGGCTGTTTTCGGCCATGATGCCAACTGGGGCAGAATCCTGTGTGCCATGGGGTATTCCGGGGCACAGTTTGACCCCGACAAAGTGGATTTGTTCTTTGAAAGCGCAGCAGGGAAAATTCAGATTTTAAAGGACGGAGTGGCCGTGGATTACAGTGAGGAGGAAGCTACCAGAATTCTTTCGGAAAAACAGGTGACTGCAGCAGCGGACATCAAGCTGGGAAAGGAATCGGCTGTGGCCTGGGGCTGTGATTTGACTTATGATTATGTGAAAATTAACGCGGATTACAGGTCTTAATGGTTTATGGAATAGAAGAAAAAGAAGGGCAGGGAGAAACATGGTAAAGCAGAAATATCTTGACAAAGCAGAGGTGCTGATTGAGGCGCTTCCCTATATTCAGCGGTTTAACCGGAAAATTATTGTGGTGAAATATGGCGGAAGTGCCATGGTGGACGAGGAATTAAAGAAAAGCGTCATTCAGGATGTGGTACTGTTAAAGCTGGTGGGATTTAAACCCATTATTGTCCACGGCGGCGGAAAGGAAATCAGCAAGTGGGTAAGCAAAGTGGGAAAAGAGCCCAGATTTGTCAACGGGCTGCGGGTAACGGACGAGGAAACCATGGAACTGGCAGAAATGGTGCTGGGAAAAGTAAATAAGGAACTGGTAAGCCTGGTGGAATCCCTGGGGGTTCGGGCTGTGGGACTCAGCGGAAAGGACGGAGGACTTCTGCGGGTAGAGAAGAAGTTCTCCCAGGGGCAGGATATCGGATTTGTGGGAAATGTTACGGATGTAAATCCCCAGATTCTTCTGGACCTTCTGGAAAAAGACTTTCTGCCCATTGTGTGTCCCATTGGTATGGATGATAATTATGCGGCTTACAACATCAATGCCGACGATGCAGCCTGTGCCATTGCAAAGGCCATGCATGCGGAAAAACTGGCATTTCTGACGGATATCGAAGGGGTTTACAAAGACCCGGAAGACCCGGAAAGCCTGATTTCCAAGTTGTTTGTAAAAGAGGCAAAGGAACTGATTTTCAACGGAAATGTGGGCGGCGGTATGATTCCCAAGTTGCAAAACTGTATGGATGCCATTGAGGAAGGCGTTTCCAGAGTGCATATTCTGGACGGCAGGATAAAACATTGTCTGCTTCTGGAAATCTTTACGGATAAGGGAATCGGAACCGCTATTCTGAGAAAGGAGGGCATACAGCATTATGATGTGCAGTAAGGAATATATGGAACTGGCAGAGAACAGTATCCTTCATACTTATAATCGTTTTCCCGTGGTGCTGGAAAAGGGAGAAGGCGTGTATCTTTATGACCTGGACGGAAAGAAGTATCTGGACTTTGGCGCGGGAATTGCGGTTTTTGCCCTGGGGTATGGAAATGAGGAGTACAACGAAGCTTTAAAAATCCAGATTGACAAGCTGATACATACCTCAAATCTCTATTACAATACGCCTATGGCGGAGGCGGCTCACAAACTTTTGAAAGCGTCGGGTATGAGCCGGGTGTTTTTTACCAACAGTGGTACAGAAGCCATAGAAGGGGCTATTAAGGCAGCCAGAAAGTATGCCTGGTTAAAGGATAACAGCACGGACCATGAAATTATCGCCATGCGTCATTCCTTCCACGGCAGAAGTCTGGGGGCTTTGTCTGTTACCGGAAACAGTCATTATCAGGAACCCTTTAAGCCTTTAATCGGAGGGGTGAAATTTGCGGATTTTAATGATTTGGACAGCGTAAAAGCAGCAGTGACAGAGAAAACCTGTGCAATTATCCTGGAAACCGTCCAGGGAGAAGGCGGCATTTATCCCGCAGAGGAAGGCTTTTTAAAGGGTGTGAAAAAACTCTGTGAGGAAAAGGATATTCTGCTGATTTTAGATGAAATTCAGTGCGGCATGGGACGGACGGGCAGCATGTTTGCCTGGCAGGCGTACGGCACAGAGCCGGATATTATGACCTGCGCCAAAGCCCTGGGCTGCGGTGTGCCGGTAGGGGCTTTTGTGCTGGGTGAAAAAGCCGCGGAAAAATCTTTGGAGCCGGGAGACCACGGAACCACTTACGGTGGAAATCCTCTGGCCTGTGCGGCGGTAAGCAAGGTGTTTGATTTATTTGAAAAACAGGATATTCTGCACCATGTACAGGAAATTTCCGGTTATTTGGAGAAAAAGCTGGATGGCCTTGTGGATAAGTATGAATTTTTGAGTGAACGGCGTGGAAAAGGTCTGATGCAGGGACTGGAGGTTGCCGGAAGGCCTGTGGGAGAGATTGTTTCAAAAGCGCTGGAAAATGGTTTGATTGTAATTTCAGCGGGAAATCATGTGCTGCGGTTTGTGCCGCCGCTTATTGTTACCCGGGAACATATTGATGAGATGATAGAAAAGCTGGAAAAGAGTTTTTAAAGATATAGGTATAAAAGTGGTTTCTCTGGAAATTCTATGTAACAGGACAGAAGAAACGGAGGAACACAAGCATGTGGGGCATTTTAGTTGCTTTGCTTTCCGGTGCGCTGATGAGCGTGCAGGGAGTTTTTAATACGGAACTGACCAAACAGACCAGCCTTTGGGTATCCACAGGCTGGGTACAGATTTCAGCCTTTTTAATCTGTGTGTGTGCCTGGCTTTTTACCGGACGGGAGGAAGCGGGTGCACTTTTGCGGGTAGACCACAAATACCTTCTGCTGGGAGGGGTTATCGGCGCTTTTATTACTGTGACGGTGATTCAGAGTATGTCATCTCTTGGACCTGCCCGGGCGGCTATGCTCATTGTGGTGGCTCAGCTTGCGGTCGCTTATGTGATTGAGCTTCTGGGTCTTTTCGGAGTGGAAAAGGTGGATTTTGAGTGGCGCAGGCTTATCGGCATGGCTGTGGCTATTGTGGGAATCATAATTTTTAAATGGGAAAAATAGACAAAAACAGCCGTGGTTTTGCGGCTGTTTTTTGGATTGCAGGAACAGACGGGAAGTGCTATACTACAGATACATATCAAAATCATGTTCGGCGTTTCAGCCAAAGATTTCCAGATATTTATAAAAGACTGTAAAAGGCAAAAGTGTGTTATTTTACAAAGAAGTTCCGATTTTTATATTGTAAAGAGTTTTCAAATTCGTTACAATAGAACTATCTGTACACATGTTTGCATTTTGCAGACGGATTGCGTCAGAAATGCAGAAAGCAGAGGTGTATAGAATGAAGAAAAAGAGCGTGCTTTTTGGAATGTTTTTGTTGATATGCTGCCTGTGGATATCTTCCTGCAAGCAGGAAGAGGTTGTGATAGAGCAGCCTTCTCTGGAAAAATCAGAAAAAGAAGAGACGGATAAGGCAGACGGGAAGGAAGAGAAATCTTCACAGGAGAGTGAACCGGAGGCAGAAACTATCTGGGTAGACGTAAGCGGGGCAGTGAACCGTCCCGGTGTTTACGAACTGCAGAAAGAAGCCAGGGTGTTTGAGGCAGTAAAGGCAGCAGGCGGTTTTTCCAAAGAGGCCGATACCGGATGGCTGAATCAGGCGGCTTTGCTGGTTGACGGGGAGAAAATTCAAGTATATACTTTGGAAGAAACCAGTCAGATGAAGGAACAGGGGATTGTACAGGAAAAGCAGCAAAAAGAGACGGCAGATTCTCCGGTGCAGAGTACCGGGGGAAACGGCAGGGTGAATATTAACACGGCTGATGTGACCGGGCTTCAGGAAATTCCGGGTATTGGTCAGGTGAGAGCCCAGGCCATTGCGGACTACAGAGAAGAAAACGGAAAGTTCCAAAGCATTGAGGAAATTCAGGAGGTTCCCGGTATTAAGGGAAAGACTTTTGAAAAGATACAGAACTATATCACAATAGAATAAGGAGAGCGAAATGAGTAAGCGAGTATTGGTAGTAGATGATGAAAAACTGATTGTAAAAGGAATAAGATTCAGCCTGGAGCAGGAAGGCATGGAGGTGGACTGTGCCTATGATGGAGAAGAGGCCCTGGAAAAGGCAAAGACCGGAGATTACGATATGATTCTTCTGGATATTATGCTTCCGAAGCTGACCGGGCTTGAGGTCTGCCAGCAGATTCGTGAATTTTCTTCCGTGCCGATTATTATGCTTACTGCAAAGGGAGAAGATATGGATAAGATTCTGGGGCTGGAGTACGGTGCAGATGATTATATTACAAAGCCTTTTAATATCCTGGAGGTAAAAGCCCGCATTAAAGCTATTATGAGGAGAACCAGAAAGGAAGAAAAGAAAGAAAGTTTCGGCAAAACGCTGGTTAGCGGGGACTTAAAACTGGATTGTGAAGGCAGAAGAGTCTTTATTGCAGGTAGGGAAATCAATCTGACTGCAAAGGAATTTGATGTTCTGGAGCTTTTGGCAAAAAATCCCAATAAGGTATACAGCCGTGAAAATCTGCTGAATCTGGTATGGGGCTATGAGTATCCGGGAGATGTGCGCACCGTGGATGTACATATCCGGCGCCTTAGAGAGAAGATTGAAGCGGTTCCCAGTGACCCGAAATATGTGCATACAAAATGGGGAATCGGATATTATTTTCAGGGATAGGGAAAACAGATGAAAGTAAAGGTGAAACTGACATTTTTTAAAAGTCTCAGATTCCGCATTATGGTTTTGTTGGTGATTATTGGTATTGTGCCCTGCCTGCTCACGGAGAGGGTGATTGTACGCAGTTATGAAAGCCGGGCTGTGGAACTGCGGAAAATCAATGTAAAGAACCAGTGCGATATTCTGGGAAATCAGTTGATGGAGGAAGGATATCTGGAACATCAGCAGTCAGAAACAATCAATAAGGAGCTGTCCCTGGTTTCTACTATCTATAACGGCAGGATTCTGATTATCAATGAGAGCGGAAGGATTGTGAAGGATACCTACGGTATTGATGAAGGAAAATATGTGCTGTCCGAAGAAGTTATTAAGTGCTTTGAAGGAGAAGACACCAGCAGCTATGATAAGAAAAATTCGTATATTGAACAGACCATTCCATTGACGGACCCAAAGAGCAAGCACATTGAAGGTGTAATGCTGGTAAGCACCTCTACCGGAGAGATTGTGGACAGTATTGCGTTTTTGGAGCACAGGGGAAGTCTGCTGATGCTGGCTATTTGTCTGCTTGTGGTGGTACTGGGCTTTGTGTTGTCAAAGGTTCTGGTGAAGCCCTTTGCCAGAGTGGGAAAGGCTATTGAAGAACTGACAGACGGTTATCTGGATGAAGAGATTTCTGTGCCGGATTACACGGAAACACAGATGATAAGCAGTGTGTTTAATAAAATGCTGAAGCGCATGAAGGTATTGGATGATTCCAGGCAGGAGTTTGTAGCCAACGTATCCCATGAACTGAAAACACCTATGACGTCCATTAAGGTGCTGGCTGATTCGCTTGCAGGGCAGGAAAATGTGCCAGTGGAACTGTATCAGGAATTTATGCAGGATATTGCTGTGGAAATTGACAGAGAAAATCAGATTATTACAGACCTGCTGTCTCTGGTGAAAATGGATAAAAAGGCTTCAGAGCTGAATGTTGAGAAGGTGAATATCAATGAAATGATGGAAAACATTCTCAAGAGGCTGAAGCCCATTGCAGACAAGAAAAATGTGGAACTGGTGCTGGAAAGCTATCGTCCTATTGTGGCAGAAATCGACGAGGTGAAGATGAGCCTGGCACTTACTAATCTGGTGGAAAACGGAATTAAATACAACATACAGGACGGCTGGGTACATGTGACTTTGAATGCAGATCACAAATACTTTTATGTATCTGTAGCAGATTCGGGAATCGGAATTCCCCAGGAATCCCTTGACCGTATTTTTGAGCGTTTCTACCGGGTGGATAAGTCTCATTCCAGAGAAATAGGGGGAACGGGACTGGGTCTGGCCATTACAAGAAATGCCATTGTCATGCACCGGGGCGCCATTAAGGTCAAGAGTGAAGAACATAAGGGGACTACTTTTTCTGTAAGGATTCCTCTGAACTATATTGCATAAGGAGGGCATGAAGTGAAAAAAATGATGAAGACTGTTTTGCTTCTTCTGACAGCAGGAATTTTGCTGAATTTGTCCGGATGCAAAGAAGAGGAAAAGCAGGAAAGTAAGACAGAATACCATATGTATTATCTTTCCCTTACGGAAACTGCTTTGGAAGAAACGGACTATGTGCCTTCCCAGCGGACTTCGGAGGCTATGGTAAATGAAATTGTAGGGATGCTGGGAAAAGAGCCAGAGAATGAAGAATATCTTTCTCTGCTGCCCAAAGGAGTAACGATAGAAACCTGTACTTATGAGGGACAGACCGTAACGCTGACCTTTAATGAAGAGTATAAAAAGATGAAAAACACCAGAGAAATTCTGGCGAGAGCAGGAACTGTCAAGGCGCTGACCCAGATTCCCGGAGTCAGTTATGTGGAATTTTATCAGGGGCAAGAGGCTATGACAGACGCAGATGGACAGAATATCGGCAAAATGGACGCCTCCACTTTTGTGGAAAATGAAGGGGAAAATATCAATTCTTATGTACAAAATGATTTAAATCTTTATTTTGCCAGCAAAGACGGAGAAAATCTGGTAAAGGAAAGAGTTTCTGTGTATTATAGCAGCAATGTTCCCATTGAAAGGGAAGTGGTGGAGAGGCTTTTGAAGGGACCGAACAGTTCTGAACTGCAGCCTACACTGTCACCGAATACGAAGATTCTGGGTGTATCCATTGCAGAGGGAATCTGTTATGTAAATCTGGATAAGAGTTTTCTCAGTGATACTATGAATGTACAGGAAAAGCTGCCTATATATTCTATTGTCAATTCCCTTACAGATGCATGTAACCTGCGGGGCGTGCAGATATCTGTGGAAGGAGAAACGAAGGTGACTTTCCGGGAAAGTATGAAGCTGGATGAGATATATCATGCGGATTACAGCCTGATAGACAGTGAAGAGGCAGAAGAAAATCATGAGTAAACGACCTTTATGTGCGGCTGCGGTTTTCTGGGCAGTTCTGTTGTACCTTTTGGGAGGGGCAGGGATAAAATATTTTACCTATGCCCCGCCTGAGCTGCCTTCCGGGGCTTTTGCCGGGAAGGCAGCCGTTACAGGAGAGGTATACAGAGCGGATGTCCATACCCGCAGTACAAGTCTATATTTGAGAAAAGCAAATCTGATTTTAAATTCTAAAAAATATCCCATAGATGGAATTAAAGCAACCGTTACAACGGAACATATGAAAGAAACAGCGAAACCGGGAAGTGAAGTTTTGCTGCAGGGAGAACTACAGGAAATTCCCCTGCCTTCAAATCCAGGGCAGTTTCATGAGCGGGCCTATTATTATCCCAGAAAGATAAAATGGTATCAGAAAGTTTCTTATATACAGGTGATACAGCCGGAGAAAAACAGGTTTTTATGTTTGCAGGAGAAAATCAAACAGAAACTGCAGAATGGAATTTACCATGTAATGACAAAAGAACAGGCGGGTATTATGGAGGCCATGCTTTTAGGAGAGAAGGCGCAGATAGATACAGAACAGCAGTTTTTATTTCAGCTTATGGGGTGTTCTCATATTCTGTCGGAAAAATGTACTAGTGGATATATATGTGTATAATGTTGATTGTGCGTGAAAAAAGATATTATTTGATACAGGAAACACAGGAAGAGGAGAGATGTGTATGCAGTATGCAGTTGTGGAGTATTATAATGTAAAGTTTTACATCATATTTAAAAGAGATGAAGATATTTCTAAATTTTGGTATTTAAGCAATCGGATAGAAGCAGGTGAGAAATTATATATGAGAGATATTTATCGTTGGTGTGTTGTTCATAAGATACATATAATGAGTAAATTTGTATATTTGAAAGATATACCAATTACAGCAAATATTTGGAATTATTATAGTTATTTACGTGCGAAAAGCGAATATAAAAGATTAAAACATGAGTATAGTTAGAAAATATTTTGATAGTATTGGGCAAATTTAATGATCAAAGTATTCTATTGACAGTTATAGGTTCTACATATAAAATAAGTATGACACACATTTGTAATTCCGAGATACAGAAGGAATTATAAAACTTTTGTTCTAAGCAGAGTGATTAGAACCATGATTTTTGCAGATGAAGTCTGCTATCGTGTTTTGAGTACAGAAAGGCATTGATTATTTTTATGGAATAATCAGTGTCTTTTTTTGTTTTAACAAAAGTTGTGTCAGAAAGTAGGACATAGTTTCGCTTAAACAATCAAAGTAGTAGAAAGGAGCTGTGGGTAACATGTTGCAGGAAATTAAAACATTAGTTCAGACATTGAATGAACAGCGGGATGCATATTATAATAAGGATTCCCCAAAGATGACTGATAAGGAATATGACCGTCTATTTGACCGTTTGGAAGAACTGGAGAAAAAATCAGGAATTATCTTCTCTAATTCGCCAACGCAGAGTGTCGGTTATTATCCAGTCAGTGAATTAGCGAAAGTAAGGCATACAAGAGCGTTGCTTTCGCTTGAAAAAACAAAACAGATTAGGGAGTTGGCTGATTTTATGGAAAATCAGGATACCTTACTGATGTTGAAACTGGATGGACTGACTGTTAAGCTTGTCTATGAAGAGGGTAGGCTGGTACAGGCATCTACTCGTGGTGATGGAAATGTTGGAGAGGATATTACCCACAATATCCCTGCATTTGAAAATGTTCCGCTTTCTATCAGTTATAGGGAAAGGCTTGTTACGACTGGCGAGGCATTTATCTATAAGGACGATTTTCGCCAGTTAAAAGATACAATCCGAGATGGAAATGGAGAACCTTATAAAAATGCCCGCAATTTGGCTTCCGGTTCTGTCCGTAATCTGAATCCAGAAGTGTGTAAAGGACGACATGTTCATTTTATTCCCTTTAATGTGTTAGAGGGGATGGATGAAGGAACTGGTGTTGATAGTAGGGAGTTTAAGCTAATGCAACTTGGAGTCTTGGGATTTGATACTTGTCCTTATGTATATATGGAAGCAGGAAAACACAGTGAGAAAGAACTTAAAGAGCAGATTGAGAAGTTGAAAACTGTTGCAAGTGAAAAGGGAATTCCCATAGATGGTTTGGTTCTTATTTATGACAATCTTAGCTATTCTTTTAAATGTGGTAAAACTGGACACCATTATAAGGATGGACTTGCCTACAAGTTTGAGGATGAAACTTATGAAACAACACTACAAGAAATAGAATGGACACCTTCACGATCTGGTGATTTAGCACCGGTTGCTGTATTTGATTCTGTAGAGATTGACGGTGCGGATGTTTCAAGAGCATCACTCCATAACTTGTCTTTCATTAAGAATTTGGAATTGGTTCCTGGATGCCGTATTCTGGTTTCAAAGCGGAATATGATTATTCCACATATAGAGGATAACCTTGATAGGGGTTTTTATTATGACACTTATCCGCTTCAATGCCCTTGTTGTGGCCGTAATACAAGAATACGGAAAGGGAAAACGAATAAAGGAAATACTTTGGAGACTATATACTGTGACAATCCGGAATGCGATAGCCAGATATTAAAGAAGTATGTTCACTTTGTAGCGAAAAAGGCAATGGATATATCTGGGATTTCCGAATCAAATTTGCGGCGTTTTTTGGAATGTGGATGGCTTACTTCATTCCAGGACATTTACCATTTAGACAGGTATCGAAAAGAAATTGTTGCTTTGGATGGATATGGGGAAAAGTCTTATGAGAGGCTTTGGACAGCAATCAATGAGAGCAGAAACACAGATTTTATCCATTATTTGACTGCAATGGACATTCCAATGGTAGGTACGACAAAGAGCAGGGTGTTGTGTGAAATTTTTGAAGGAAATTTGGACAGCTTTGAGAAAGCGGCTACAGGAAACTTTGATTTTTCAAAGATAGAAGATTTCGGAGATGTTTTAAACCGAAATATTCATACGTGGTTTGCAAATGAAGAGAATTTGAGCTTGTGGAGGGATTTGCAAATGGAAATGAGCTTTAGACCTATGGAGAGTGAAACAGAAGAAAACAAGTTAGTAACGGTTGATAATCCGTTTCAAGGCTGTACGATTGTTGTTACAGGTAAACTTATGACCTTTACTCGTGATGGAATCAATACAAAGATATGGGAACTTGGTGGAAAACCGGGGAGTTCAGTCAGTAAGAATACAGATTATCTAATTTGCGGTGAAAAGGCTGGAAGTAAACTAGCAAAGGCACAGTCATTGGGAATAAAAATTCTTTCAGAAGTAGAATTTTTGGATATGATTGCATAGGTAAAGAAAGGGACAATAGGTAAAGATCAGAAAGGCATTGATTATTTTATGGAATAGTCAATGCCTTTTTAAGGAGAATAGTATGGGGTATAGAGAGCTTGCAGTAAAGATAAAGAATGGATATAGCAGTTTAAAAAGAGAGCCAGTATTTAAATGTTTAGATATTATCTGGAATCAAAAGTTAAAAACAGCAGAGATTTCCGTAGTAAATGATGCAGAATTTAAAGTCATTATCATTGGCAGTACGCAAAATCTTACTACATCAAGAGGATATATGTATTTGTTTTACACAAATGACAGCAAGGTATTATTTCCTTCCGTCAAAGAAATAATACGCAGATTGAAGATTGTTGCAAGCGGAGAGAGGTTGACAGATCAAGATGCAGAGTACTTTGATTGGGAGGAATATGGTTCATTAGAAATGCAAAGAATTTATTTTTCTGAAATTATTAAAAGGGAGGCGAAAACGACTTAGGCTGTAAAGTGTTTTTAAGGAAGCATAATTATATGAATCTAGTAAGGGCTAGAGGGATAAAGAGTGTAATGAAGAAGTTGTGGTATTATTAGAAGAAAAGTGATAGAATAAAAAATATAATCATATAGGAGGATATAATTATGCCAAGAGGAAGAAAGAAAATGGAAAAAATTACTTTGGAAGAACAGTTAGCTTTGGTTGACAAGGAGATTGAGGCTACAGAGAGTTCATTAAAAAATTTACGTCTGAAGAGAAAAGATTTGAAAATAAAGATTGAAGAACAGCAAAAGGATGAACTTTATAGATTAGTTCAGAACTCAGGTAAGAGTTTGGAAGAAGTTATAGCAATGTTGAAAGAAGAGAAAGAAGAGAATTAAGAGCATGATGCAAAAGAGTACTGGGCTTGGAGATGTCCAGTACTTTTTTTGTAATTTACACTATTAGTAATGCAATAGATATTTTCAATTCTAAAAAACCTAAGAAATGGAGAGGTGAACATCACGAAAAAAGCAATTGTAGTCCACTTGAAAGATTTGTGCCAAGCCTGCTAAGATAGAAATTCGAATATTATATGTACCGTTCTCTATTTGTGAATATACGCTGCGAGTGATATCTAAATTCAGAAGTTGTAGTTTTGTTGCTACCTGTTCTTGAGTCATATGGCGTTCTATCCGAAGTTCCCGG
>NZ_JBBKBX010000033.1:0-28668 GCF_037890365.1 Blautia sp. HCN-20427
ACTTAAGATGGAACATCACCCACATGAAACCAGACATACGTTTATTACAAAGGCGAAAAAATCAGGTATGGATGAATATATTTTAAAACGTATTGTAGGTCATGCTATTAACGATACTACGGAGGCTACCTATACGCATAGGGAGATAGAAGAATTGAAAGAAGAAATGCTGAAAATTAAAGATTAAATAGGTTAGGCAATGTTGGATTGCTGACATTGCCTTTATCTCTGTAAAATTGTAGAAAAAACTATTTATCTGTCGAGAATTGTGTAATATACTGAATAAAAAGCACAAAAGGAGATAGAAAAATGACACCAGAGGAGTTTTTTGGATTACTGGATAAAAGTGCCATTGTGAGAAAGTCTACCAAAAAAGAGAAACCTGCAAAATTGGAAGAAGGTGATGCTGAAAAACTGTGTTTAATCGTAGAAATGGAGACACCTGAGTCTTGCGTTGTTTTGCATGAGGTATATGAGAAGTATAAAGCATTAATGAATTGGATTTCATAAAACGTGGAAGAAGTACCGCAGCAGCTACTGAGGCCAGAGTGGATAAAATGAGAACCTATACTGTTGCTATTATCTGTATGTCGATAAATGGATTAAAAATGGAAGATATTTTAGATAAGCTGAGTATTTCAAAGTCTACATATTATAGAGCCATTTCTGAAAAGACTGTTAGTGACAGTCAGTATATGGAAGATTTGTATAAATTATATATATCTTTTTAACTATCTTTTTATATCTTCTTAAATGTCCGCAAAGCCTTATTTTATCGGCTCTACGGGCATTTTTCTTTTGTGGTAAACCTCACATATCTAGGTCTATCTTCTTATATTTTCGCTATCAAGCGTGGTTAAAATCGTGGTAAATACTTCTATGCGATTAAACGCTGAACCTCTGATTTTGCAGTATCTATGGACGCATGAGCATACCAGTTCATTGTGATACTGATATTTGAATGTCCCATGATATACTGTAAATCTTTCGGGTTCATGTTCTTGCTTGCCAATCTTGTGCAGAATGTATGGCGTAGCGTATGCGGTGTGATATGTGGCAAAGGGTTATCCTTATGGTGCTTGTTGTATTTCTTTACCATACGGACAAAAAGCATATTGTAATCAATCGCAACTTTGGGCTTGCCTTTCTGATTGACAAATAGGAAGTTGCCCCGTCCGTCTATCACAAATGGTTCTGCCTTTGGGCGTTTCTTCATAACCCGTTGAAATGCTTGTATCGTTTCCTTGCTTAATGGCACTTGCCTTGTTCCGCTTTTTGTCTTAGGCGTTTCAATATAATAACCCTGTTCCTTGCTCTTTAGTAACTGGTGGTCGATAACTACAACCTCATGGATAAAATCAACGTCCATGATTGTCAGTCCGCACAGTTCCGAGATACGAAGTCCTGTCTTTAACAGTATCAGCACATCATCATAATACTTGTGATACACATTGTCCGTCTTGATGAATGAGAGTAGGGCTAGTTCCTGTTCCTCTGTCAATGCGACTTTCTCTTTGGTATCATTTTCTAGGACTTCACTCAACTTGAAATCAAAAGGGTTTTTCCTTACACAATCGTCTTGTATGGCGATATAGAATGACGCTTTTAACGAGCGTTTATGGTTGTTAATGGTGTTATAGGAAAAGCCTTTGTCTTTCATGCGTAACGCCCATTCCTTAGCGTCAGAGGGTTTTATCGTATCAATGCTCCTAGCACCTAACTTGTCCTCTTTCAATAACCGCATGAGCTGTTCCCGTTGTTTCTGTGTGCTTTTCTTCACGTTTGCCCTCTGTGCGTTCTGTTTGGCGTAGAGTTGGCAAAGCGTCATTTTCTTGCCTGTGCTGTCGATACCGTCCTCAATATCCCGTCTTATCTGCTGTTCCAGTTCACGAAGTGAGGTTTTTTCCCGTTTTCCCTTTGGTGTCGGGTCTGTGGGTGTCAATCTCCAAGCATACACATATTTTGTGTTTCCAAATGCGTCCACATATTTATATAAGTATTTTCCGTCTGTTCGTTGGCTCTCTCCAGTATGCAGGATACGTCCTTTGCTATCCCGTCTTTTTTCTTTCATGGTGTCTGCTCCTTTCCTTATTGGAAAGAGACTTGATATGACTTGTGTTTATCATAACACATACAAGGCTCATTTGCATTAGATTGCGTCCAATTTGTCAATGACCTTTTCAAACTGTCGGCGTTTAATCTGTATGCGGTTGCCATTCATAATGAGCCAGCCAGCGTCCTTGTTTTCCTCTGCCAAGCGTCTTAACTTGTTTTCTCCGATACGGAAATACTTTGACGCTTCTTCAATGGTAAGGGTGTATTTTTCCCATACAGGAATATCGTTGTTATTCATCAGATACCCCCTTTCCCATGTTTCGTGTCATACTGGATATAGGGGATAAGGTCGGTGCGGTCTATCCTCTGTAAGTGGGCGGTTAGTTTACTGGAAAGGGAATTGCTGTATCTTGCCTTATCAAGCATAGTTCCCACTTTTTCCAGTCCACCTAATGCGTCATGTTCTTCCAAGAAGTAAAAACTTTTCACAGCGGAAATCACGCCACCCTCTGTGAGCCATTGCTGTGTTTCCTCAAGAGAATTATGTAGTTTCGGTACTTGCAGTTTTAAGACTTCCGCAGCCCCTAAAAAGCGTTCCCAAAACCGACACGTTTTCCATCTGCTCTTATTACTTTCATTTCTGTTTGGCACGACAAAGCGTAGGTTGTTTGCCAATAGACCGAAAGCCAGTTCCCCAAGTTCCAGCGGTCTGTCTTTGAATGTCATGGCAAAAGCATGAGCCTTATCATCACGCAGTTGCATTTCTGTCCGTTTCCAACTGCCGACTTCATCAAGTGTCTTATTATGCTTTGAACAGACTTCCTTATCTTTATCATAAAAACGGTAGGACAATCCCGATTTACCAGCACCGATATAAACAGTCTTTGCGGTGTCGAAATCATCAAACTTGCTTTCGTCAAAGTGGTAGCCCTCACTATTCGAGATAAATTCCTCTTTTTCGCATTTCTTCTTTATCTGCTCTATGGTAAAGAATGGTTTTTCGTTTTTATCATCAATGGCAATATCAAGTCTTGTGAAATGGAAGTTATCCAGTCCGTATCTTCGCTCACAGCGTCGGAACATATCCCCAAAGGTATAATTCCTATTGTTGAGAATACGGAAAATATCATCACAACCTCTGCCAGTCATAACAAGATAACAGCCTAGCCCCTGTGGGTTATCCTCTGTCTTTCTTGCGTCTCCCGATACATAAATATCTCCAATCTGCCAGCGTGCTTGATAAGTCTTGAATTTTATCGTTGCTGGATAAACATTGAAAATGTCAGTCGGTAAACCTAAAATGTGCATGATTACATCTTCAGCGGTTGCCGTTTCAAATACAATGCTGATGTAATCAATCTTAACGGATAAATTTTTGTGTGTAGTTATAGTGCATTTCTCCTTTCGTATGCCCCGTTTTTTTGCGGGGTAAAAATCGTGTTTTTTCCTTTATTTATCACAGTTTCTAGGTACTATGACATGTATACGCAGGGCGGTGTTACATATACGCCCTCTGCGAACGCCGAAAGGCGTTCCTTTCTTCCTGTGTCTGCCCCGTTCTTAACGCTCACGAGCCTTGTAAGGCTCGTGGCTAAACAGAACAGCCCCAGTCAGAAACCTTGTTTTCGGTCTGATAGTCCATGCTTATTCATGCTATCAAAGTGAAAATACATATTTTTTGTGCTTACTCAAGCGTGTGATTGACCCTAGCGTGCTTAATCACTTTATCTGATACGATAATAACGCCATTAGAATTACTTGTCAAGAAGTTTTTGTTGACTTTTCGGTTTATATTAAGTATGATATGCTTATAAATACCAAGAAAAGCAACGAAAGGAGCGGTTATACTAAGTTATGGAGCATTATGAAAAGAAAATCAGTTTCTTAGGAGAGAACATACAAACCATAAGAAAACATAAAGGAATGAAACAACAGGAACTGGCAGACAAAATCGGTATCAATATGCAGAGCCTTTCCAAGATTGAACGAGGTGTGAATTATCCTACCTTTGATACGCTGGAAAAGATAATGGACGTGCTGGGTGTAACGCCCAATGAATTATTGTCGGGAGAATGGAAGTATATCGACCACACCGAGCCATATATCATGGATATTATCAAACGGGAACAAGACTTCAATGTTTCTTTAGATTATCTGTCTGAAAATGAATTTTTCGATAATGAAAACGAATACAGATTTTACATGGAAACCATATTGATTAGATACATCAGCAATTATCTTTCTAATGAGGTTGTAGAAATTGAAGAACTTATGGAAATCAAACAGTTAATACAGCGACAAAAAATAGAACGCATGATGAAAGTACATAAGGAAATGCGAGGGTTAGACCGATACAGAGAACAACCGAAAGAATACAAATATCACAACCCTTATGATGACTGGATATTCCGTCAACTTGCAGATATAGATAACAGAAAAAACATTCCTAATACTTCTCCACAAGTAGACTTTAATGAGGCAGACTATGAAGATTATCTAAAGGCGAAATGGAACAGAGGTCTTTAATTTCCTCTTGCATGGAAGATACAGCAAATAAAAAGCCCAGTAAAGAGTGCAAAGCACCACCAATGGTGGCAAGGCTCTTGACAGGGCTTTTTCTTTTCTGTTGTAGGGTAATCAAGAGGAGAAAGAAAAAGTGTGCATTTTTGTTCCATAGAAAAATGCTAAGGGTATGCTGATTTTTATTGTGGCGGATATATGGAACTGTTATAATATGGATATGGAGAAATGGACAAAGTAGAATTTAACACGAACAAGATTTAATTATAGGAGTGTACTCAATGTGGCTTTTAGGGAGTATTTTTATATTCACATCACTATTAATTCTATACATAAAATATAGGGTTGTTTTTACTGGCGAAAAATGCAAAGGGAAAATAATCGACATTGTAGAACAAAATGCAGGTTATGTAGTAGGTGGTGTTAATGTCAAAAAGCATGCTTATATAGTGAAGATTAAAAACAAAAAATATCATACTGCACATGGTTGTATCTTTTTGTCATTGGGAAAGAGAAATATTGGAAAAGAAATTTCCGTATTTAAGAATGAAAAATATGGAAATGAGGTTTTCAAATGCTTTGATTTTCGTATAGAGATTGTTGCTTTGTTAGTATTTTTATTTGGCGTTTTTATGATCTACTCAGCCTTATGATAAAGCCAAGCAGGTTTCAGTTTGAAAAGAAGTTATACGCAAAGAAAAATTTAGAAGTTATGGAGGAAACCATATGGAAAATTTAAGTGCATATAGATACTGTATCGCTATGAAAAAAGGTCGAAAAATATTAAATCTGATTGTGGGCTGCTTAATGATTCTTATAAGTATCATTTTCATAACCACAACTGTTTTTAGCTGTATTTTTATGCAGGAATTTGTTTATTACACATTTTTAGCAATATTCCTTATAATTATACCCCTACCTCTTTTTATTTTTGGAATTATAGGTATTGTCTCAGCTACAAAACGAGTTGAAGTTTATAAAGGAAAAGTGATTTATCATATTGGTTTTAAAAATAAGGAATATCGTATGTCTGATATTAAAACATCAAAAACAAAAAGTGAAACATATAGAACAGGATTAGATTATGGAAATATTGTACCCACCTACAGTTATGATAAATTAACTGTATTCTATGATAAAAAAGGGAAAAAGATTTTTAAATTTGGATTGGCATACGATAATGTAGAACGACTGAAAGCAGATGTTAATAATACTCAAAAAAGCATAGCAAAACAGCATAACAAGAACTAAATAAATTTCAGTTTGAAAATGGGAAATGAAAAAGTGGCAATTTCAAATATAAATACAATTATTAGTAATGATATTCAAAAAGTTTGGAACATTGTTTTAGCTGTTGATAAATATAACTCATGGCGAAGTGATTTGAGCAAAACAGAAATAGACTTTACAGAAAATGTGATACCTAAAAAGTGTTTTATGAAACCTTTTGTAAAAACCTATTTGAAAAAACAACAAAAGCAATTTGTTCTGGACTTAAAGAAAGCATTGGAATAATAAAATTCAAGATTGGAGATTTAGAAATGGCTTCAAGTAAAGATTATTTACAATTTGTTTTAGAACAATTATCAGAATTACAAGAAATAACATATCGTGCAATGATGGGAGAATTTATTATCTATTATCGTGGAAAAATCGTTGGCGGTATATATGATGATAGGTTGCTGGTAAAACCAACAAAGTCCGCAATTTCTTATATGCCAGCAGTTACTTATGAAATTCCATACGAAAATGCTAAAGAAATGTTATTGGTGGAAGAAATTGATAATAAAGATTTTCTGATGGGGTTATTTAATGTGATGTATGATGAACTACCAACGCCAAAACCTAAAAAGAAAAAATAAACAGTTTCTAGTTTGACAATTTCATATCCATACACACAAAGCAGTTAGTCTTTATGATTGACTGCTTTTTAACAAAAGACACCGCTTAGGTGTTAAGGGTGTCTTTTAGAGCTATTTTATTGTCATATCAAGGCTCACTCAATCGTGGTAAATTCGTGGTAAATTGAATGATTTTCTATACTTCAAATTGCTTGAAAGTATAGTGTTTATGTGGATAATCGAAAATTATATATAAAATTTTAATATACATATTATAAACATCTGTTTGATGAGTATGGAGTGGAAAAAGAAACATATAAAGACTGGGTAGCTAAAAGGAGAGCATATTTAGGTAGAGGTTATATAAGAGATGAATTTTGAAGCAGAGGTGACTGAAATGAAGATTAGTGAGGTTGAATTAAAACAAAGCAGATTAAACATGGAAGAGAGACAAAGGAGACTGCATGATGCGTATGAACAGAATAAGAACAAATCAGTCCTTGATGAGTATTATCAGTGTATGCGAGAGGACTTGGTGAACATGGATAGAGATGTCACAGTAGCCGATTTGTTACTGAAAAACCATTTAAGTCGCTTACAGGTACTGACTTTGACATGTCTGCCGGTTGAGATAGTAGTTTCCATTGAACAGGATATTCAGTATAAAGAAAACAGTACAATTATAGAGTACATAATTGAAAACTTGAGTAATATAGGTGCATTGATGAAGGCTGTGAACTTATCTAAAGAAGAGTTTGAACTAATCAAAGCCAGTATATCAAAATAGGGTATCAGAGCAGGCTGCTATTTACTGAGAGGTATTTAGCGGTCTGTTCTTTGTGTAAATCCTTACGAGTTTGGTATCTTTCGTCATATAGTATTGGGGGTACTTGAGATTACTGGCAGGGCTTGTCCCTGCCATATATCCCCCACAGAAACATGCCCTAAAAAGTGATATTGACATTTCCATTCCACAGAGTTACAATGCCGACAATCCAATGGTTAGACAGCTCATTGTATTTGACTGAACCCATTGGAAACTGCTATAATATATCAAAGGAGGGATTGCATTGTCAGAAGGAATAGTGTACCAGAATAAAGATGTCGAGTTTAAAATGATATCTGAAACATTCAAAGAGAAGTCCTTTGCAGCTTATGGACTGGATTTACCAAAGATTAAGGCGGTACTGCCTACTAATTTGCCAGCAGTATTTGCAAATGAGATGCGTATAGACAATGTGTTTCTATTGGAAGATGACTCTGTTGCTATTGTAGACTACGAGTCTGAGGACAAAGTTTCTAACCGCATTAAGTATGTAAATTACATTGGTAGATTTCTACAGCGTTACTATCAGGATGAGAAGAAGATACCAGACATGCGTATGATTGTGATTTACACTGGAGATGTACAGAGTGCAAAGGCTTCATTTGAAACCAAATGTCTTACTCTTAACATGGAGCAAGTCTTTATCAGTAAGTTACCAGAAGAAGAAATCTATCAGTCTATTAAGAGTAAACTTGAAAACAATGAGACTTTATCTGACACAGAACTGATGCAACTTATTATACTTCCACTGACAGGAAAAGGTAAAGAGGCAAAGCAACAGATTATTGAGAACGTCATTACTTTAACGAAACAAATTAAAGATGAAACAAAACAGATATTTGTTTTATCAGGTGTTTTAGTAACTACAGATAAATTTATTGATGAGAAATATGCCGATAACATAAGGAGGTTTTTAAGTATGACGAAAGTAGCCAGATTATATGAGGAAGAGAAATTAGAGGCTGTGAACCTTGCCAGAAAAGATGAAAGACGTGAAACAAGATTAGAGATGATAGAAAATCTTATCAAAGCAGGTGCAGATACACTTATGCTTATGGAGGCAACAGGCTTAACCAGAGAGGAACTTGAGGAAATCAAGAACAGTATGCTGACAACAAAATAGGGTATCAGAACAGACTGTCATTTACAGAGATGTATCTGGCAGTCTTTTTCTATGCCTGAGATATGGTATCTTCATCACTTCATAGTGGGGGTACTAAGGTGGGCTTCAGCCCCCCTAAGAACCCAAGCATAATAGATAAAAAATCCCCTTTGTTTTTGTGGACTATAGATAAACATAAAAGAATAAGCAGCTTTGTAAGGGTCATAGTTCCCATCAAAATGCATGGCTTTTGCATAAGCTTTGAGCTGTTTGATGATACGGTTGGCATATTTGGGATTGTTTTCAGTAACCCAGGCTTCTATGCCAGAAGAATCAAAGATGGTCATAGCTGCCTTAGCAGGATTTATTGCCTGACAGATAGGTTCCGTAACATCAACGAGACGATGGAATACGAGCTGCAGATCATTCAAAAAGTCCTGTTTGAAGCGGGTGATTTTGGAAGCATCCGGGACCTTGGTAAAACCACAGAATTCACGAAGATGTCGGGAATACTGAAGGAAAACAAGGAGCAGGGAATCGGTAGGGATTGAAAAAATACGCTGAATGATAAGCGCCCATAAAAAAGCGTTCAAAGGGTATTTGCGGGTTCTGCCCGTTGATGCATAGAAATGTTTCCGAAAGGAAACGGGAACCATTTCATCAAGGTC
Source organism: Blautia sp. HCN-20427 (assembly GCF_037890365.1). Lineage (NCBI taxonomy): Bacteria > Bacillati > Bacillota > Clostridia > Lachnospirales > Lachnospiraceae > Blautia > Blautia sp. HCN-20427. The sequence goes on from NZ_JBBKBX010000033.1 coordinate 9,013, forward strand.
AATGTGCTGTTGTAAGAGAGACAAAAACTGAGGTTTGTCGGATTCATAAATTTTCTGGCAATCTGAAAAAATATCTGCCAAAGAAAGCTGATTGTATGGTATCATATAGGTACAACTCCTTTCAGGTGGATATGGTTGATTTTTGTTTGGTCACTTAAATTTTACCACAAACCTGTGAGGAGTTGTTCTATTTTAGCAAAGAAAAAAGCCCGATTTTATGTGGGCTTTGGCGTTTCGCAAACGCCTAATTTATAAGATGAAAGGAGGTAAGCGGAGAAATCCTTGGAGGGTGAGAGTCACCGTAGGCTGGGAGTTAAATCAAGAAACAGGCAGATGTAAACAGAACTTAAAGACCATAGGTTATTATCCAACGAGGGCTGAAGCTGAGGCAGCTTTGGTAGCTGGATAAAAATGTTGCTACTGCAATAGAATTACTTAAGAACCATGCCAGTCATATACAGGTATTGAGATTGGCACATTTAACCATGGAAGATGTAAGTGTAAAAGATAAATAGGGTATTAAGAGCAGGCTGCTATTTACTGGTATGTATTTAGCGGTTTGTTCTTTGTGTAAATCCTTATGAGTTTTGGTATCTTCACTCTCATATATCCCCCACAGAAACACTCCCTAAAAATGATATTGACATCTCCGTTCCACAGAGTTACAATGCCGACAATCCAACGGTTAGACAGCTCATTGTATTTGACTGAACCCATTGGAAACTGTTATAATATATCAAAGGAGGGATTGCATTGTCAGAAGGGATAGCGTATCAGAACAAAGACATTGAATTTAAGCTGATGAGCGAAACCTATAAGGAGAAATCCTTTGGGGCTTACGGCTTAAAACTACCAAAGATTAAGGAAGTATTGCCTACAAATTTGCCAGCAGTTTCGGCAAATGAAATGCGTATCGACAATGTGTTTTTACTGGAAGATGACACAGTGGCAATCGTAGACTATGAGTCAGAAGATAAGGCTTCTAATCGTGTGAAGTATATTAACTATATTGGCAGGATTATGCACAGATATGACTCACAGAACAAAGTCATACCTAAACTGCGTATGATTGTAATTTATACGGGAGACGTGGAACACGCAGAAGATACGTGGGAAATACCATGTTTGACTCTGAAAATGGAGCAGGTATTCATTCATAGCCTGCCAGATGCTGAAATCTACCAATCTATTAAAAAGAAACTGGAGAATAATGAAACATTATCAGATAAGGAACTTATGCAGCTTATCATTCTTCCACTTGCCAAGAAAGGCAAAGAAGAAAAACAGAGAATGATTGAGCAAGTAGTAGATTTGGCTAAACAGATTGATGATGAAAACACACAGGCATTTGTTATCACAGGTATTCTGGTGAGCAGTGATAAGTTTATAGACAGAGATTATGCAAAGGTAGTAAGGAGGTATTTGAGCATGACGAAAGTATTCCAGATATTAGAAGAAGAGAAACAAGAGGCAATCAACTTAGCTGAACAAAAACGTACTATTCGTATGGCAGAAAGTTTAATTAAAGATGAAGTAGATACAGTAGTTATTATGAGAGCAACAGGCTTTTCAAAAGAGCAAATTGAAGAAATCAAGCAGAATATGCTGACAACGAAATAGGGTATTAAGAGCAGGCTACTATTTACTGAGAGGTATTTGGTAGCCTTTCTCATTTCATTTAGTGGTGGGGGGAGTTGCCACTTGTGGCAAGGTTGACTGTTTCGTGGAAGAGATGATATACTTTGATTAAAGTGTCGTCATCCGCTTTCTCGTTGTTGTCACCTTTTGTTGTGATGTTACCTTCGGCATCAATAGTAACTGCTCGGTGGCAAACCTTTGTATCTTCATTTATACGAAACATAACTACATCGTCTTCTTTGATGCCTTTCGTTTTCTGTACAATAGCAATGGAGTTTGTTTCCATATACGGCTCCATTGAACCAGACAAAACTAACACTGGTCTGTACCCAAAGATATAAAACTCATCTTTCTGTATCATAACTCCCAACAGCATATAAACTGAAAGAGCAATGATACCATAAGAAATTATTGAACTACTGTGATAAAATAAAAGATTATGCAGATTCTTTCCCGGAAAACTATTGGATCAATACCAGCAGTAATGATGCTGTTAAGAAATTCATCAAGAACTTATCTATCCGGAAATGTATCAGTCTTTAGAGAACGTCTGGAGCCTTTTATTTATGACCGGATATTTAACGCAGCGTGAAAGGGTTGATGTGAAGAGGTATAAGGAGGAACGGAAGTATGACGAAGAACTCCGGGAAAACGGAGTAGATAAAATTTTAAAATATGGAATTGCGTGTTATATGAAACGGTGTAAAGTGAAACTGGCAGAGGTGTCATAGACGCTTTATACAATCCATCACCAGGACAAATAGAAACAAAGGAGAATATTTTGTTAGGAAAAACACACATGACAGTAGGAATTGCGGCTGCTTTAGCAGTGACACAGCCCGCCAGTGTTTCTGAAATGATTCTTGCTGTTGGCATTGGCGGATTGGGTGCATTGATAAGTGATATTGATGTGGGAACATCAGCTTCACATAAAGATGCGGATAAAATAACAGGGCTTTCAGTGGCTGTTATAGCCTTGGCCTTGTTTTTGGACAAGTTTTTTCATACGGGGATTATAAACAGGGTGATATATAGCAGCGGTTATGGAAAAATGATTTTTGGTATACTTCTTTTCGTAGGTATTTGCGCCTTTGGTAAAGAACAGCCTCACAGGTCATTTATGCACTCAATCTTAGCATTGATACTGCTCTCTTGTGCAGTGGGAGTGATATGGAAAAACGCGGTTATTTATTTTGCAGTAGGATTTATATCTCATCTTGCGACAGACATATTTAATAAGAGAAGAGTAAGGCTGCTCTATCCTTTGAAAGGCGGGGTATCCTTAGGATGGTTCCATGCATATGGATTGGCGAATACCATACTTTTTGTTATGGGAAGTGTGGTTGCCGGGCTGGAGAGTGTTTTCTTTGTGATAAGAATGCTGCAATAAATGAGAGAAAGACAAACTGTTTTAACTTTAGAACTTGTTTGTCCCACAAAAACGTTGTATAATACTTCTAAGAATGGTCTTTTTAAAGGCCAAAGATACAGAAATTCTGTATAGATTATCTAATGATAGCGGAGGAAGAAAATATGAACGTATTAGTAGTAAACTGCGGAAGTTCATCACTGAAATTCCAGTTAATCAATTCCGAGACAGAAGCCGTAGCAGCAAAAGGTCTGTGCGAGCGTATCGGACTTGACGGAAGACTGGTATATCAGCCAACAGGCGGAGAAAAGGAAACGACAGAGGCATCTATGCCAACACATACAGAGGCCATCAAAATGGTTCTGGATGCACTGGTAAATCCGAAAACAGGTGTATTGAAAAGCTTAGATGAAGTAGAAGCTATCGGACACCGTGTTCTGCACGGCGGTGCAAAAATTTCCGATTCCTGCATCATTGATGACGAGGTTATCTCTGTTATTGAAGAATGCTGTGATTTAGGACCTCTGCACAATCCTGCAAACTTAATGGGTATCCGTGCATGTATGGAATTAATGCCTGGCAAACCGAATGTAGCAGTCTTTGACACGGCTTTCCATCAGACCATGCCGGAAAAAGCATATATGTATGCTATTCCATATGAATATTATGAAAAATATAAAGTTCGTAAATACGGCTTCCACGGAACTTCTCACAGATTTGTTTCCAAAGAAACCATCAAGTTCCTGGGATTAGACCCGGATAACTCTAAAGTTATTGTTGCTCATTTAGGAAACGGTTCTTCCATCAGTGCGGTAGTGAACGGTAAATGTGTAGATACTTCCATGGGTCTTACACCGTTGGAAGGTCTGGTAATGGGAACGCGTTCCGGTGATCTGGATCCGGCTGTTTTAGATTTTATTTGCAAAAAAGAAAATATTGATGTTACGGAAATGGTAAATATTCTGAATAAAAAATCCGGTCTGATGGGACTTTCCAAAGGACTTTCCAGCGATTTCCGTGATTTAAACGAAGCCAGAGAGCAGGGCAACGAAGATGCGAAACGTGCAGTAGACTGTCTGTGCTACAGAATCATCAAATACATCGGTTCTTACGCAGCAGCTATGAATGGTGTGGATGCCATTGCCTTTACAGGTGGTATCGGTGAAAATGCAATTCCTGTAAGAGAAACGGTTGTCAAAGGTTTAAGCTACCTGGGAATCACTCTGGACGAAGAAGCAAACCAGACAAGAGGAGAAAACAAAGTTATCTCTACACCGGATTCGAAAGTAACTGTTGCAATTGTTCCTACAAACGAAGAATTGGCAATTTGCCAGGAAACAGCTGAATTAGTTCAAAAATAATGGTTGACAAACCATAAAATCCTATGTATAATTTACAAGGTGTGATTAGGAGACTATTATGCTAATTGATTTATCGGAAATTTTATCCCTGGAAGGAAAGACACAGGTTGTTGAAGCACCTGTTTCCATGGATTCCTTTCAATCAAAGCTGGGAGACTTCCCAGTTGCGGAAAAAGAGCCCCTTTCGCTGACTATTACAAATACGGGAAAGAAGGTTCTGAAAATCGAGGCGAAGGGCAGGATAACTGTCAACATTCCCTGTGATAAGTGTTTAAAGGATGTTCCCACTGAATTTGACATAAACTTTGAGCAGGAGATTGATATGCAGGCCTCAAAGGAAGACAGGATAAAAGACTTAGATGAAATTAATTATGTCACAGGTTGCAGCCTGGACGTAGAGCAGTTAGTGCATAATGAGATTTTAATCCATTGGCCTTTAAGGGTTCTATGTAAAGAGGACTGCCGGGGAATCTGTCCCAAATGCGGGAAAGATTGGAACGAAGGCTCTTGTGACTGTGACCAGTCCAGCCCTGACCCCAGAATGGCGGTAATCAGTGATATATTTAGCAAATTTAAGGAGGTGTAACCTATGTCCATCTGTCCAAAGAATAAATCTTCTAAAGCAAGAAGAGATAAAAGAAGAGCAAACTGGAAAATGAGCGCTCCGAACTTAGTAAAATGCAGCAAATGTGGCGCATTAATGATGCCTCACAGAGTTTGTAAAACTTGTGGTTCTTACAACAAAAAAGAAATCATCAACATGGAAGAAGCTTAATTTTCCTTATAAAATAAGAGGTCTGGCATTTGTTCAGGCCTCTTATTTTGCGTCTTTGACACATTTCTGACACATATAAATTAATATTTTTGTAATATTTTAAAGGAAAAACTTGCGGTTTTTGAAAAAATAAGTTAATATATGTGAGGGAGTAAGAATGACAAGGAGGTAATACCGTGAAAAATAAATGGCTGAAAAAAGCGATGATAATACTGACTTTGAGCTGTCTGGCATTTTCCATGATAGCATGCAAAGCAGAGCATGTGCTGGACAAGGTTCTGGAGAAAACAGATTCCCAGAAGGCGGAGGAAGACAGCACAGAGAAAGAGGAGAGTACAGAGTCTAAAATTGAGGTGGCCAAGCCGGAACTGACCACCAATTTAAGCGGTTCTGTGACATATAAAAAAGGAGATACAGCAGAGCCCCTGACTGTGGAAGCTACTTCTTCTGATGGCGGAACTATTACCTATCAGTGGTATAAGAGTCAGACCAATACCAATGGCGGCGGAACTGTGATTGAGGGAGAGACGGAAAATACTTTTACACCTTCTACCCAGGAAGAGGGAACCATGTATTATTATGCAGTGGCTATCAGCACCATAGAAAATTCCACAAATCGGGTGACCAGTGATACAAAAGAGGTCATTGTAACTGCAGACGCGGAAGCGCAGCCGGCTGAAGAGGCCCAGGGTGACGAGCAGCCTGCACAGTAATATATTTTTTTCAAGGATTCTCTCAGGAGAATCCTTGCATTTTTTATAGATGTTTAGTAAAATCAGTGATAGGTATGACAGGAGGCAAGACATGGAAAACATAATTAAAGTGGCCGTAGACGCCATGGGAGGCGATTATGCGCCTACAGAAGCTGTAAAGGGCGCTGTGGCAGCCTTACAGGAAAGAGAAAATGTTCAGATATTTCTGGTTGGAAAACGGGAGATACTGGAAAAGGAACTGGAATCCTGTACCTATCCAGAGGAACGACTGGAAATTGTACCGGCCGGTGAAGTTATTGAAACAGGAGAACCGCCGGTAGCGGCTATCCGCGGAAAGAAGGATTCTTCTCTTGTGGTAGGTATGAAAATGGTCCGAAGAGGAGAGGCAGACGCCTTTGTTTCTGCAGGCAGTTCAGGGGCTATATTAGTAGGGGGAACTACCATTGTAGGCAGAATTAAAGGTGTGGAGAGAGCGCCTCTGGCCCCTCTCATTCCCACTAAGGATGGGGTATCCCTGCTCATTGACTGCGGGGCCAATGTAGATGCCCGTTCTTCTCATCTGGTACAGTTTGCACGCATGGGGTCTATTTATATGGAACATGTAATGGGAGTAAAGAATCCCAGAGTGGGAATTGTCAATATCGGCGTGGAGGAAGAGAAGGGAAATGCCCTTGTAAAAGAAACGTATCCGCTGTTGAAAGAATGTAAGGATATTAACTTTATCGGCAGTATTGAGGCCAGGGACATTCCGGCAGGGGCTGCAGACGTCATTGTCACAGAGGCCTTTGTGGGAAACGTAATTCTGAAGCTGTACGAAGGTCTGGGGGCTACCCTGATTTCCAAGATAAAGGGCGGCATGATGGCTTCTCTTCGCAGCAAGGCAGGTGCGCTTTTAGTAAAGCCCGCCTTGAAAAAAACGCTGAAGAGTTTTGATGCCAGCGAGTACGGCGGCGCACCCCTTTTGGGACTGAAGGGGCTGGTGGTAAAATGCCACGGCAATTCCAAAGAAAAGGAATTTAAAAATTCCATTATTCAGTGTATCTCTTTTAAAGAGCAGCACATCAGTGAGCGTATCGGAGAAAATCTGACCGTTGCACAAGAGAAAAAAGAGGAAGTTTAGGAGGATATATCATGGAATTGGAAAAATTACAGAAGATAATAGCAGAGGTTTTGAATGTGGATACAGAGGAGGTTACTCCTGATACTACCTTTGTAGACGATTTGGGCGCAGATTCTCTGGATATTTTCCAAATTGTGATGGGGATTGAAGAAGAATTTGATATTGAGATTCCGACAGAAGAAGTAGAACAGATTGTATCCGTAGGAGATGCAGTAGAGCAGATTAAACGTCTGATTGGCTAAGAAAAAAGGGGCTGTCGCATGAGGTGCATAAATGCCGTTTGATGTGACAGCCCCCTTTGGGATTCGTTTACAACAGGAAAGGAGAGATTATGAAAGAAACAAGAAAGTTTTTGGAACTGGAAAAGAAAATCGGGTATGCGTTTGAAAATTTAGACCTTCTGGTAAATGCGCTGACGCACAGTTCCTATGCAAATGAACATCACATTGCATACAGGGGGAACAATGAACGTCTGGAATTTCTGGGGGATGCGGTGCTTGAAGTGACCTCCAGTGAATTTTTATTCCGTACATATCCGAATCTTCCGGAAGGTGAACTGACGAAGAAGCGGGCCAGTCTGGTCTGTGAACCAACTCTGGCGCTGTGTGCAAGAGAGATTTCTCTGGGAAATTACCTGCTTTTGGGCAAGGGGGAAGAAGCCACAGGCGGCAGACGAAGAGATTCTGTGGTATCTGACGCTATGGAAGCACTTATTGGGGCTATTTATCTGGACGGCGGTTTTGCTAATGCAAAAGAGTTTATTCATAAGTATATTTTAAATGACATAGAGAATAAGCAGCTCTTTTATGATAGCAAGACTACTCTCCAGGAAATCGTGCAGGGCCGTTATGAGGAGGATGTACATTATGTGTTGGTGAAAGAGGAGGGACCGGACCATAATAAATTCTTTTATGTGGAAGCTCTGCTTGGAAAACGGGTGTTAGGTCAGGGCTGCGGACATACGAAGAAAGCGGCAGAGCAGCAGGCTGCTTACTGTGCTATTAAGAAGCTGAAAAATGAAAAGGGTGACGTATGTATTTAAAAAGCATTGAGGTACAGGGATTTAAGTCTTTTGCCAATAAAATTATATTTGAATTCCATAACGGAATTACGGGAATTGTCGGCCCTAACGGCAGCGGTAAGAGCAATGTAGGCGATGCGGTGCGCTGGGTACTGGGAGAGCAGAGCGCCAAGCAGCTTCGTGGAGGCAATATGCAGGACGTTATTTTTTCCGGTACAGAGACCAGAAAACCTCTGGGATTTGCCTATGTCGCTATTACCATGGACAACAGTGACCATAAACTTCCCATTGATTACCAAGAGGTTACCATTGCCAGAAGGCTGTATCGTTCCGGCGAGAGCGAGTATCTTTTAAATGGCACTACCTGCAGGCTGAAAGATGTTCAGGAACTCTTCTACGATACCGGTATCGGAAAAGAGGGCTATTCCATTATCGGCCAGGGTCAGATTGACAAGATTTTAAGCGGAAAGCCAGAGGAGAGGAGGGAACTCTTCGATGAGGCGGCTGGTATTGTAAAGTTTAAACGGCGTAAGAATACAGCAGTGAAGAAATTGGAGGAAGAGCAGCAGAATTTGACCCGCGTCAATGATATTTTGTCTGAACTGACTCGACAGTTGGCTCCTTTGGAGAGGCAGTCGGAGACGGCCCGGATTTATCTGAAGAAGAAGGGAGAACTGAAAAAGCTGGACACCCAGATGTTTCTGGTGGAAATGAACCGTATCCGGAATCAGTTAAAAGAGGTTGAGGAAAAATACCGGATTGCCCAGTCGGATTTGGAGGAGACCTGCAAGAGTCTGGATGTAACCAAGAGCGAGTATGAGAAACTGGAACAGGAACTGGAAGAACTGGAACAGGAGATACAAAAGGCCAGAGAAGTTACCACCCGGAAAACGCTGGAAAAGCAGAATCTGGAAAATAGGATTCACCTTCTGCAGGAACAGATACGTTCTGCAGTACAAAAGGAAGAGCAGTATCAGGAGAGGACCGAAACCCTGCAGGCTGATTATGCAAAAAAAACAGAGGAAGAGCAGGGATACCTGGCGGAAAAGGAAAAATTGGAGAAAATTCTGCGGGAATGCGAGCATACACAGGCAGCAGCCCAGTCGGAATTTAAGGAAGCTGCCATGGAAATCCAAAAGCTGGAAGAAACGGTAGAGCAGGGGAAAAATGAAATTATCGAACTTCTGAATCTCCGTGCTTCCACAAAGGGGAAGTTGCAGAGATACGATGCCATGATGGAACAGATTTCCATAAGAAAAGTGGAATTAAACCAACGGCATTTACGGCTGAACAGCGATTCTGTACAGTTGGAATCCTCAGAGGAACAGTATCAGGCAGAAAAGGCGGAAATCGAAGAAACCATCGAAAAACTTATCCGGGAGGGAAACCGCTGCGAAGATAAGATTAAGAAATATCAGGCGGAGATATCCAGAAGTACCCAGCAGCTGGAGGTGGGGCAGACAGCTTATCACAGAGAGGCTTCCAGACTGGAATCTCTGCGTAATATTACAGAGCGTTATGATGGATACGGAAATAGTATTCGTCGGGTTATGGAACAGAAGAAGCAGGTATCCGGCATCCGGGGTGTTGTGGCAGACCTTCTGAAGGTGGAAAAAAGCTATGAGACAGCTATTGAGACGGCTCTGGGCGGCAGCATTCAGAATATCGTTACAGACAACGAAAATACAGCCAAGGAAATGATTGCTTTTCTGAAAAAGAATAAATATGGACGGGCTACGTTCCTGCCTTTGACCAGCATGAAGAATAAAAAAGTCTTTAACAATGCCAGTGCGTTGAAAGAGCCGGGGGTTATTGGCGTGGCCAGTGAACTGGTAACGGTTGCGGCAGAGTATGAGGGGCTTGCCAATTATCTGCTGGGGAGAACTCTGGTGGTAGACCATATTGACCATGGAATTGCCATTGCGAGAAAATACCAGTATACCATTCGTATGGTAACCATTGAAGGGGAGTCTTTGAATCCGGGCGGGTCTCTGACTGGTGGGGCCTTTAAAAACAGCAGCAACCTGTTGGGAAGACGTCGGGAGATAGAGGAACTGCATGAGACGGTGGAATCTCTGAAAAAGGATTTGGAAACCATGCAGCGGACACTGGAAGAGTATCGGAATAAGCGGAATCACTTCCGGGACGAAGCGGCTAAGGTACAGGAACAGCTGCAGGAACAATATATCCGGGAAAATACGGTGCAGATGAATTTAAATTCCATGAGCGGTAAGCGGGACGAACTGCGAAAGGGTTATGAAAGCCTGAAAGAAGAAAAGGCGAAACTGGAAAAGCAGAGTGAAGAACTGCAGGAAAACACCCAGTCTATTCAGCTGGAACTGGAAACCAGTGCAGCCCAGGAAAAGGAATTGGAAGCGCAGATTACCTCCAATCAGGAAATTTTGGAAGAGAAGAAAAAGGAAGAGGGCGAAATTTCGAAAAAACTGGAGAAATTCCATTTGGAAACCGCGAATCTGACTTCCCGTCAGGGATTTCTTCTGGAAAATATCAGCCGTGTGCAGGAGGAAAAGAAAAATCTGGAAGCACAGAAGGTGGCTTTGGCGGCTGGTATGAGCCAGGGAAAAGAAGAAATTCAGCAAAAAGAGCAGGAAATCGAGAAGATTCGTCAGGCTGTAACAGAGGCTCAAGCAGAAGCTTTGCAGGACGAAGAAAAGATGAAAAAGGCTCTGGAAGAGAAAGAAAAAATGAGCCAGAACCATAAGGCTTTTTTTGCGAAACGAGATGAACTTTCCGAGCGTATAAATCTGTTGGATAAAGAGAGTTACCGTCTGACCGGACAGAAGGAAAAGCTGGAGGAACAACAGGAAACCCAGGTGAATTACATGTGGGAGGAATACGAGATGACCTACAGCCAGGCGCTGATTCAGATGCCGGAGGAACTGCTGGAGAGGGCAGTGATTAAACAGGGCATTACGGATATGCGTATGGAAATCCGGAAACTGGGCAATGTCAATGTTAACGCCATTGAAGAATACAAGGAACTTTCTGAGCGCCATACCTTTATGAAAACCCAGCACGATGATTTGGTAAAAGCAGAGGAAACCCTGCGAGGGATTATTGAAGAACTGGATACGGGCATGCGCAGGCAGTTTGAAGAAAAGTTCCAGCAGATAAGGGTGGAATTTGATAAAGCCTTTAAGGAGCTTTTCGGCGGTGGTAAAGGAACTCTGGAACTGGACGAAGAAGAGGATATTCTGGAAGCGGGTATCCGCATTATTTCCCAGCCGCCGGGAAAGAAGCTGCAGAATATGATGCAGCTCTCCGGTGGGGAAAAGGCGCTGACCGCCATTGCGCTCTTGTTTGCCATTCAGAACCTGAAGCCCTCTCCATTCTGTCTGCTGGATGAGATTGAGGCGGCGCTGGATGATTCCAACGTGACCAGATATGCCCAGTATCTTCACAAGTTGACAAAAAATACACAGTTTATTATTATAACACATAGACGAGGTACCATGACTGCTGCAGACCGCTTGTATGGAATTACCATGCAGGAAAAGGGTGTGTCCACACTGGTATCTGTAAACCTGATAGAAAATGACTTGGACAAGTAGGAGGAACACATGGCAGAAGGAAAAGAAAAAAAAGGGTTTTTTAAGAGACTGGTAGAAGGACTTTCCAAAACAAGGGAGAATATTGTTTCCGGAATCGATTCCATTTTCAGCGGTTATTCCAGCATTGATGACGATTTCTATGAGGAAATTGAAGAAATTCTGGTTATGGGGGATATTGGAATCAATACCACTACAGCCATTATTGAAAGACTGAAGGAGCAGGTCGCTGAGAAGAAAATCAAAGACCCTCAGGAGTGTAAGCAGCTTTTGATGGATAGTATTAAAGCCCAGATGGCAGTAGGAGAAACGGCTTACGAATTTGAAAACAGAAAATCTGTCATTCTGGTTATTGGGGTCAACGGAGTGGGAAAAACCACTTCTGTAGGAAAGCTGGCAGGAAAATTAAAAGACCAGGGCAAAAAAGTAATTATGGCTGCTGCGGACACCTTTCGCGCAGCTGCTGGAGAGCAGCTTACCCAGTGGGCCAACCGGGCCGGTGTGGAATTAATCGGCGGACAGGACGGGGCAGACCCGGCATCGGTGGTATATGATGCGATTGCTGCAGCTAAAGCCAGAAATGCAGATGTCCTTATCTGCGATACGGCAGGAAGACTTCATAACAAGAAAAATCTTATGGAAGAGCTGCGGAAAATTTACCGGATTATTGAAAGAGAATATCCGGAAGCATATCTGGAAACCCTGGTGGTTCTGGATGGTACCACAGGGCAGAACGCCCTGGCTCAGGCAAGACAGTTCCATGAAGTGGCCAATGTAACGGGAATTATACTCACAAAGCTGGACGGCACAGCCAAGGGCGGTATCGCCGTGGCTATAGAGTCTGAACTGGAGATTCCGGTGAAATATATCGGAGTAGGAGAGACGATTGACGATTTACAGAAGTTTGACTCTGATGAATTTGTCAATGCGTTATTTAATATGGATTCCCATGCACAGAGAGAAGAATAGAAACAGGAAGAGGGTATGTGAAATGCTTACATTAGAAAAGTTTGAGGAAGCATCAGAAATCGTCAAAAAAGTGACACAGGAAACCAAGCTGATATACAGTGATTATTTCAGCAGTCATACGGGAAATAAGGTATACTTGAAACCGGAAAATATGCAGGTAACAGGAGCCTATAAAATCCGCGGGGCTTATTACAAAATCAGCACCTTGACACCGGGAGAACGGGAAAAAGGGCTGATTACCGCTTCTGCGGGAAACCATGCCCAGGGTGTGGCATATGCGGCAAAGGCTTTCGGGGTGAAAGCTGTGATTGTGATGCCAACAACCACACCGCTCATTAAAGTGGAGAGGACCAAAAGCTATGGTGCACAGGTCATTCTTCACGGAGATGTGTATGACGAAGCCTGTGCTCATGCGTATAAGCTGGCAGAGGAACATGGCTATACGTTTATTCATCCCTTTGATGACCCGGCTGTTGCCACTGGACAGGGAACCATTGCCATGGAAATTTTAAAAGAGCTGCCTTTAGTGGACTACATATTAGTCCCTATCGGAGGCGGCGGACTGGCTACAGGCGTTTCTACTTTAGTAAAGCTGTTAAATCCCAACATTAAGGTTATCGGTGTAGAACCGGCAGGCGCTAATTGTATGCAGGCATCCCTTTTAAACGGTGAGGTTATGACACTTCCTTCTGTCAATACCATTGCAGACGGAACCGCAGTAAAACGTCCGGGAGACCACATTTTTCCATACATTCAGAAAAACGTAGACGAAATCATTACAGTGGAAGACGATGAACTGGTAGTTGCTTTCCTGGATATGGTGGAAAATCACAAGATGATTGTAGAAAATTCGGGTCTGCTGACCGTAGCTGCCTTAAAACATTTGAAATTCCAGGATAAAAAGGTGGTATCCATTTTAAGCGGAGGCAATATGGATGTGATTACCATGGCTTCTGTGGTACAGCATGGACTCATTGCCAGAGACCGTATCTTTACCGTGTCTGTGCTTCTTCCGGATAAACCGGGAGAATTGGTGCGTGTAGCCAGTGTCATTGCCAGGGAACAGGGAAATGTCATTAAACTGGATCACAATCAATTTGTAAGCACCAACCGTACGGCAGCCGTAGAACTGAAAATTACGCTGGAAGCTTTTGGTACGGAGCACAAACAGCAGATTATCGAAGCCTTGAAAAAAGAAGGATATCAGCCAAGGCTGGAAATGGCAAATTTATAAAAAGCAAAAACAGGGGAGTCTGTGACTTATGGAAGCCGCGGATTCCTCTGCTTTGTGTTGTGGATTATTTTACGGTAACCAGTTCGTATTCACTGTTTCCAATACCTATTTTGACACCGTGCTCAATGGCAGATTGCCAGTTGGTATCCGGGAAGATATGGTGGAAATGGTCGTGGCAGCAGTCCTCTTTGTGTTCAGCGAGGGCTTCGCTTAACCGGCTGTTGGAAAGCACTGGCTGGGCATTGACTGCGTCAGCGCAGGCCACGTCCAAAGCCACCGGGTCAAAGGAGGCAAACATACCCACGTTTGGTACAATGGCTGCATCGTTCTCGCCATGGCAGTCACAATACGGAGATACATCGATTACCAGACTGATGTGGAAGTTTGGACGTCCGTTGATAACTGCTTTGGTATATTCTGCCATTTTGCAGTTTAAGATATCGTTGGATTCATCAGAAGCCGCTGCAATGGCATCTTTTGGACAGACACCGATACATCTGCCGCAGCCCACGCATTTGTCATGGTCAATGGAAGCCTTGTTGTCTGTAAACTGAGGCGCATCATGGGCACAGATTTTAGCACACATATGGCAGCCTACGCATAAATCCTGGAGAACATGAGGTTTTCCGGCAGAGTGCATTTCCATCTTACCGGCACGGGAGCCGCAGCCCATACCGATGTTTTTAATCGCACCGCCAAATCCGGCAGCTTCATGTCCCTTGAAATGGGACAGGGAAATCAAAACATCTGCGTCCATAACGGCACGCCCAATTTTGGCTTCTTTTATATAAGTACCGCCTTCAACGGGAACCAGTGCTTCGTCTGTACCCTTCAGACCGTCGGCAATGAGAATCTGACAACCGGTTGTCATGGGATTAAAACCGTTTAAGTTGGCACTGTCCAGATGGTCCAGGGCATTTTTTCTTCCCCCTACATAAAGAGTGTTGCAGTCTGTAAGGAAAGGCTTTCCACCCAGTTCTTTTACCACATCAGCTACCGCTTTGGCATAATTTGGTCTTAAAAAGGCCAGGTTTCCCGGCTCTCCGAAGTGCATTTTAATCGCAACATATTTATCCTGGAAATCAATATTTCCAATTCCCGCAGTTTTTATGAGGCGCTGCAGCTTGTTCAGCAGATTATCGCCGTTTTTCGCTCTTAAGTCTGTAAAATATACCTTTGATACGCTCATTTTTCATCCTCCTGTGTTGCATATTTACTTTCGCCAGTATTCATGATATATTTTATCATTGAGAGAAAAAAGAAACAAGAGGCAATGAGAAAAGGCATGAGAAGAGAACTTTATTTGGAGTGTTATACGGGAATAAGCTGCAGGAAGCTTTTGGGTGCTTTGTTGGCTCTGGGAGCAGAGAAGGAGGAGCTGGAGCAGCGTTTGACCTGTCTGGCCCAGTGTCTGGTCTCCATTGAGGCACAGTATGAGAACCAGGGAATAGAGGAAGTTGTTTTAAGGAACATAGAGACTGCCTATCCGGTGTTTAAAACCAAAGAAGAAACCGAAAAAAAAATTGCGGAAAGTCCCTGGGGAGAAAAAACAAAGACTGCACTTTACAGACTTTGGGAAATCAGCCTGCAAAGCGAGGAAGAATCTTTTCTGGAAGGAGCGGCGGCCTGGCTGGCATTGGAAATCCTGGGATTTGAACAGCTTCAGGTACTTTCTGTTACAGAAACGATGGACAGCAGAGACGGTGAAATTCTGCCGTGTGCAAAATTGCTGCAGAGCATAGAAAAATACCAGGTTCCCATGCATTTTATCAGAGGTCAAAAGGAGAAAAGCAGTCTGCTGGGAATGGAACTTCTGGGAATTATGGGGAAACCTGCAGTATTTCCGGACAGAGTCTGTATCGAAAAAACAGGTGTGGGAAGTGTCATTACACAGGAAAATTCATTCCTAAGAGAAGGACTTCGCGCCGTAGTGCTTACAGAATCCGTGCCGGAGAAAACGGAAATCCAAAGGCAAAGAGACAGGAAAGAAACTGCAGAGAAACAGAACTCTGTCCGGGTGCTGGAAACCAATGTGGATGACTGCAGCGGAGAGCAGCTGGGGTATGCCATTGATTGTCTCATGAAGGCCGGAGCTCTGGATGCTTCCTGTTTTCCCATTTATATGAAAAAAGGCCGTCCGGCTTATATGCTGCAGGTTATCTGCAGGGAAAACAAACAGGAGGTCCTGGAGGACATTATTTTTCGGGAAACTACCAGTATCGGACTTCGTAGATATGAGGAAAAGAGAAGAGTGCTTCCGAGAACCTTTGAAGAAGTTGTATTAAAAGATGGTCACAGGGTCAGAATCAAGGTTTGTTTCCACCATGGAAAGCGGTTCTGTTATCCGGAATATGAAACAGTGAAACAGATATGTGAAGAAACTGGAAGAGCCTTTCGGGATGTATACGATGAGGCGTCTGCAGCAGCGGGAGGATATTATGAGAACTTATGAAGAAAAAAAGAAAGCGCTTTATGATTTTATGAATACCTGCATAGAAGAAGACATCTGTATTGCCTTTTCCGGTGGAGTAGACAGCAGTGTGCTGCTGCAGCTGGCCAGAAACTGTGCAGAAAAAAAGAAGAGACAGAGCAGTATTTATGCAGTTACCTTTCATACCATGCTTCACCCTTCCTGCGATTTGGAGATTGCACAGAAAGTGGCAAAAGAAGCGGGAGCTATACATAAGGTACTGTTTGTCAATGAACTGGAGCAGGCAGAAATCCGTTTTAACCCCAAGGATAGATGTTATCTCTGCAAAAAGGCTTTGTTTGGAAAGCTGAAGGCATATGCGGAAGAAAAGAGAGTATCCTGCATATTAGAGGGCACCAATGAGGATGATTTGCATGTGTACCGTCCGGGACTTAAGGCGGTAAAGGAAATGGGGGTTCTCAGTCCGTTGGCCATGCATGGGTTTGCCAAGGAAGAGGTTCGTCGTCTGGCAGAAGAACTGGGGGTTTCTGTGGCAAAAAGACCATCTACGCCTTGTCTGGCTACCAGACTGCCTTATGGGGCAGAAATCCGTCCGGAGATACTGGAGAAAATTGCGAAAGCAGAAGAATATCTGAAAAAGGAAGGTTTTCCGGTGGTGCGCCTGCGGCTTCATGGAGAAATTGCCAGAGTGGAGATTCCCAAAGAGCACTTTGGACATTTCCTTAAAATGCAGGAGACATTGGTTCCAAAGTTGAAAGCCATGGGATTTCGATACCTGACACTTGATATGGGAGGCTTCCGCAGCGGAAGTATGGATGAAGAATAGAAGAAAGAAAAATCAGAATTTTGCACGAAAAAACCAGAGCCTGTTGGTGTTCCTGCATATTGTTACACAAATTTTGTCAATTTTTCAAAAAATAGTTGCAAAATGAAAAATTTATGGTATACTAATGAAGTAATCAGTTGTGAGCGCAATTGATTGAGCGGGAGTGCTGGAATTGGCAGACAGGCAAGACTAAGGATCTTGTGGGTGTATGCTCGTGTGGGTTCAAGTCCCATCTCCCGCAGTCTGGTATATGAGGCGTGTATGAAAAAGGTTGAAGTTCCGCTGGGATTAAGAGGAACTTCAGCCTTTTTCATTTGTTTTGGGACGAAAGAACTTTACCTTCTTTCGTCCTCTTTTTTGCGTTACAAAATTTCTGAAAAAAAGTAATATTTATCTAAAAAAACTATAAAATGATAGAAAATTAAGGATAGTTGTAGTAAAATCATATGTATCTAAATGTGAAACTGAGGGGAGACTTATCAAAGATGCGGCAGGAAAGGAGAAAGGTCATGAGTGAAAGAATGATAAGTGTAAAAATATTGGGAAAGCAGAAAACATATCCTTATGGAACATCTTACGCACAGATTGCGACAGAATATCAGGGTAGCACCAGATATCCCATTGTCCTGGTTATGAAAGACGGGAAACTGTGTGAACTGCACAAAAAACTGAAAAAAGACGGTGTTCTGAAATTTGTTACAACAGGAGATGAGATTGGACACAGCACTTACAAAAGAAGCGCTTCTTTGCTGTTTTTAAAAGCGGTTTACCATGTGGCAGGGCACGAAAATATCCGGAAAGTTACGCTGCATTTTTCCGTAAGTTCCGGTTATTATTACACCATTGACGGAAACGTGAAGATTACCAGAGAATTTCTGGATGCGGTGAAAGCCTATATGCTGGAACTGGCAGAGCAGAAAGTGCCCATTTTAAAACGCAGTGTCAGCACAGGGGAAGCTATTGAAATTTTTCATAAATATGGTATGTATGATAAAGAAAAACTGTTTCGTTTCCGCAGAGTGTCCAGAGTGAATTTGTACCGTTTGGGAGATTTTGAGGACTACTTTTACGGATTTATGGTGAATCATACTGGTTATTTGAAGTATTTTGAACTCTATCCCTATGAAGGAGGACTGGTGCTGCAGCTTCCAAGAAGGGAATGTCCGGATACGGTGCCGGAATTTTCTCCGAGACCTAAGATTTTCCGGGTGCAAAGAGAATCGGAAAAATGGGGCGAAATGGTACAGTCTGACACCGTAGGAGAGTTGAATGAACAGATTACAGGACAAGGAGCCAATCAACTGATACTGATTGCAGAGGCTCTGCAGGAGTCCAGAATTTCTCAGATTGCAGAGCAGATTGTAAAGGCCGGAAATAAAAAATTTATTATGATAGCAGGTCCCTCCTCTTCCGGAAAAACGACCTTTTCCTACAGACTTTCCATACAGTTGGCGGCTCATGGGCTGAAGCCGCATCCCATTGGTGTGGACAATTATTTTGTGAACCGGGAGGATACCCCTTTAGACAGCAATGGAAATTACAATTTTGAATGTCTGGAAGCCATTGATGTGAAGAAATTTAACGAAGATATGCTGCGGCTTTTGAGCGGAGAACGGGTGGAGCTGCCCCAGTTTAACTTTAAAACCGGACAGAGAGAGTACCGGGGCGATTTTCTTCAGCTTGGAGCAGAGGATGTGCTGGTGATTGAGGGAATTCACTGCCTGAATGATAAATTAAGCCATTCCCTTCCGGTGGAAAGCAAGTTTAAAATATATATCAGTGCGCTGACTCAGTTAAATATTGATGAACACAACCGGATACCCACCACGGACGGCCGTCTGATTCGCCGGATTGTAAGAGATGCCAGAACCAGAGGAGCTTCTGCAAAGGCTACCATTGCCATGTGGAATTCTGTGCGAAAAGGAGAAGAAGAGAATATTTTTCCCTATCAGGAATCTGCAGATGTGATGTTTAATTCCGCACTAATATATGAGCTGGCTGTTTTGAAACTGTATGCAGAACCTCTGTTGTTTTCTATCAGACAGGGGGAGCCGGAATACAACGAGGCAAAGCGGCTTCTGAAGTTCCTGGATTATTTTGTAGGGGTTCCCAGCGAATCCATTCCCCACAATTCCATTTTAAGAGAATTTGTAGGCGGAGGGTGCTTTGATGTGTGAAAAAGTTTGCATTTTCATTTTTTCTGTGATAGAATAACCGAGTGTCATAAGTAGGATAAATAATCGCGGCTGACAGGACCGAAAGGGGTCAGGTGAGGAAAGTCCGGGCTTTGCAGGGCAGAATGCCAGATAACGTCTGGTGGAGGTGACTCCAAGGACAGTGCAACAGAAATGTACCGCCGGGGATTTCTCCGGTAAGGGTGGAAGGGCAGTGTAAGAGACTACCGCCTTTCTGGTAACAGAGAGGGCACATGTAAACCCCATTCAAAGCAAGACCGAATAGAAAACATTGTGGCTGCCCGTCACGTTTTCAGGTGGGTCGCTTGAGCCTGCTGGCGACAGCAGGCCTGGATAGATGATTATTCACGACATAACCCGGCTTATCGTTCTGCTTATACACGAAAAGAGAGGATATCACATGAGGTTTGGGCTTCATGTGATATCCTCTCTTTA
>NZ_JBBKBX010000034.1:0-23338 GCF_037890365.1 Blautia sp. HCN-20427
TAATTCTCTCGCTCCCATGCTTAATTCCTCATGGGCAAAATTTTTCTTTCCTGTCAAAATCTGAAGTTCTGTTTCGTTGGGTTTCACGATATCTATACCTTCAAAAAAGTCTTCTGTTAAATTTTTCTTCGCTGGTGCAGGGTCTAAAATAACTACTTTATTTTTTTTCTTTCCCAGACATTTGACATACTTCACAACTTCAAGGGGAATTTCTAATTGCATAATAATAATATCCGCATTTTCAATTAAATCTCCGTGTTTGTCTATCATTTCTGTTGTGAGCTTGCTGTTTGCGCCCTGAACAACAATAATACTGTTTTCTCCTTTTTCATCTACACTGATAAAGGCATTTCCGGTATGCGTTCCCTGAATAACTTCTATCCCTGATGTCCCAACACCTACGCTCTGTAAATTTTCTATAAGCATTTTCCCATACAAATCATCTCCTACAGCTCCAATCATTTCTACATTTCCACCAAGTTTCCCTACAGCATAGGCCTGATTAGCACCTTTCCCTCCCGGAACAAGGTTCACATCATCTCCCAAAATCGTTTCCCCTAAAATCGGCATTTGTTTTACACTTATGACAAAGTCCATGTTCAAGCTTCCGACCACTAATATATTGCTCACCATTCACGTCTCCTTTTCTTATCAAGAAATTATTTTCCTAAATTATTTTCCTTATTGAAAATATACCATTTTCTTATTTTTATGTCAATATTTTTTATATATTTTGCACTTTTATACATTTTACCCCATCGTTTTTTGTGCATATATTCCTATTTCATAAAAACCCCCTGCCATTTTCTGTGTTTTATGGTTTCATAATTTTACAGCTTGTCTAAAAAGCTCACTTCTGGTAATCCTCAAATATTTTTTGCCTGTAAAAGAAATTTATGATAGAATGAACTTTAATTCATATGCTTTGCATATTCAAAAGAAAGGAGACTCATTATGGCTTTTGACGGAATTACCATTGCCGGCATGGTGAAAGAATTTAATGAAACCATTGTTGGCGGAAAAATCAACAAAATTGCCCAGCCCGAACCTGACGAGCTGCTGATTACCATAAAGAACAATAAAACCCAGTACCGGCTTCTGATTTCTGCCAGTGCTTCTCTTCCGCTTATCTATTTTACAGACAGGAACAAAACCAGTCCCTTAACGGCGCCCAATTTCTGTATGCTTTTGAGAAAGCATGTGGGAAACGGAAAAATCACGGCAGTAACCCAACCGGACATGGAGCGTGCCATTGAATTTCGCATCGAACATTTAAACGAACTGGGGGATTTGTGTTTTAAAACCCTGGTTGTAGAAATCATGGGCAAACACAGCAATATTATTTTCCTGAATGAAAATCGCATGATTCTGGACAGTATCAAGCATGTGTCCTGTAATGTCAGTTCTGTCCGGGAAGTTCTGCCCGGAAGAGACTATTTTCTTCCAAAAACTCAGGAGAAAGCAAATCCACTGACCATGACCCAGGAAACCTTTTACAGCATGGTATATACCAAACCTACGGCCATAGCCAAAGGAATTTATACCTCCCTGACAGGTATCAGCCCCTGTATTGCTGAGGAAATCTGTTTTCGCGCTTCTGTGGACGGAAGTCTCTCTCCCCAGGCCCTTAGCGAAACTGCACGGGAACACCTGTTTCACACCTTCACCCGTGTCATGGAGGATGTAAAAAACGGCGATTTTCAGCCTAATATTGTATACAATGAAAAAGGGGAACCTCTGGAATATGCAGCCATTCCTCTGACTAAGTACACCACAGCGGAAAAAAGAGACTTTCCTTCCATATCCACTGTGTTGGAACAATACTACGCACAAAAAGACCAGATTACCCGAATCCGCCAGAAATCCGCCGACCTGCGCCGAATTGTCCAGACCGCTTTGGAACGCAACCGCAAAAAATACGATTTGCAGACAAAGCAGATGAAAGATACAGAGAAAATGGATAAGTACAAAGTCTATGGGGAGCTGATTAATACCTACGGCTACAATCTGGAAAGCGGCTGCAAATCCTTCCAGGCTTTGAATTACTACACCAACGAAGAGATTACCATTCCGCTGGACAATACTCTGACACCCCAGGAAAATGCCAAGAAATATTTTGACCGTTATAACAAACTGAAACGAACTGCCCAGGCTTTGGAAGAACAGTTAAAAGAAACCCATGAAGAAATCCTGCATTTGGAGTCTGTCAGCACGGCTCTGGATATTGCACTGACAGAAAGCGACCTGTCCCAGATTAAAGAAGAACTGACCGAGTGCGGTTATATTAAAAAGCATTACACCAAAAAGAAAAAAGCTCTGGAAAAATCCAAGCCTCTTCACTATATTTCCAGTGACGGCTATCATATTTATGTAGGAAAAAATAACTACCAGAACGAAGAGCTGACCTTTAAGTTTGCCACCGGCAATGACTGGTGGTTCCACGCAAAGAAAATGGCGGGCTCCCATGTTATTGTCAAAAGCAACAACGAAGAACTGCCTGACAGAACGTTTGAAGAAGCAGGACGACTGGCTGCCTACTACTCCAGCGGACGCACAGCTCCCAAAGTGGAAATCGACTATATTCAGAAGAAACATGTGAAAAAGCCAAACAGTTCAAAACCCGGATTCGTGGTGTATTATACCAACTATTCCCTGATGATAGAGCCCGACATTTCCGGTATCCAACTGGCAAAAAACGACTGATTTCACCAAATAAAGGCCCTGTGATGCCGCTGCTTTTTCCGGCAGCTTCGTCATAGGGCCTTTTCTTATTTTTGAAAACTTTATAGTGTCCATGGAATTTTAATTCCCTGGGTATAATCCCACCTGCCTTTACATTGGTTTTTCCAACTCCAAAAGGGCCTGTTTCATGGGAATACCGCCTGCATAACCGGTTAGTTTTCCATTTGCGCCAACCACACGATGACAGGGAACCACAATCCCAATGGGATTCCGATGATTCGCCATGCCTACAGCTCTGCTGGCTTTGGGATTTCCAATTTTTTCTGCTATCTCTTTGTAGGAACGGGTCTCCCCATAAGGAATTTCTCTCAAAGCTTCCCAGACTTTTTTCTGGAATTCTGTTCCCCGCAAATCTAAAGGCACAGTAAATACCTTCCGGTTTCCGGCAAAATATTCCTCCAACTCTTTGATGGTCTGTTGGACAACAGGGTTATTTTCTTTATCCTCTGCAGATTCCTGCTCTTTCCGAACCCCCAAAGACAGCAATGCTGTTTCTGTACATACAATAAGCAATTCTCCTACCGGGCTTTTATATACAGCCCGACTTAATTTTTCTTTTGTCATTGCATACTCCTTTCCCTATCCCTTAAACGTAAAAACGAAATCACATCCACATCATAAGCGCAAAGCAGTAAATTCCGCTATAATACAGCCCAAGCGCCAGATAGTGAATCCCTTTTGTCTGCTCGTGGAAAAAACTTTTTCCCACCATCATATCGGAAACTGCAAACAAGCCTGCCCCCAAAGCTATCCACCCGTACTCCTTTCCCAAACGGAAAGGCAGAGAAAGAGCCAGCACTGTCATTCCCATCAAAACAGCAGGATACAACAACATGGCATACTGTTTTGGATTTTCCCTCGCACCTTTTACTTCTTCCCGGAAAAGAAACAGGCAAATCCCCATAAGTATCAGCCAAAGAATAATTTCCGCCAGATAGAATCTGCTTTTGGACAAAATCCAGCCTATCAAAAATATATGTCCTGCTGCAAAGGCGCCCATTCCCCAGAAAAATTTCACTTCCAGCAAGGCGTCTGCCAGAAGAAACAACAGCAGTGCAGACAAAATCCACTGCTTTCCCATTGTATGCATATCTTCTGTCTGGCAGAGTCCCCATACTCCGGTAAATACGACCATCCAGGTAGACAAACATTTCGGCAAAATATTCCAATCTTTCTTTTCCCAATCCTGCAATTTCCGATGTAAAAGAATCCCTGTTCCTATAACAGGTACTGCAAACAACGTCCATAGAACAAGCATACGCCACCTTCTCCCTAGATTTTACTTCCTTCCCCATATATTTCATACGCTGTATAAGGACAGTCCAAATGATACCCCAGCTTTTCTGAAAGTGCCAGAGAATTTTCGGTGTGGGCGTCCCAAGAGGGATATCGCCCTGTTTCCAGACAAGCCAATATCAGTCGGGCACAGCAGGCAGAGGCCAGCCCTTGCCTTCGATATTCCTCTTTGGTATCCACTTCTATTTCAATGCCGCCCTTCCAGGCTGAATACGAAGACGCCCCGGAAACAAGCTCTTCCCCTTTTAGAGCCAACACCCCCATTCCAAAGGTACAAAAACTCTCATAATCAGCAAACTGAGCCGTAAAATCCCGGCTCCATTCTTCTTCTCTGCACCGATTGTAAAATTCTTCCTCTATCCACTTAAAAGTATACCCTTTTGGAAGCCGGGCCACTCGTTTCAGGCTGTCTGTATCAAAAGTATTCGGCTCCTTTTTCATGCGGTAACGCATAATTTTCCGGCTTCGCCCCCGGTAACAGTCCTCAATGAGCCTCCCCCACGCTTCATCCGGTGGAACCAGAATTCGAAACTCTGGTTTGCTCTCCTTTGGCAGATATTCCACCAACGCCCTGTCCGGTTCTCCGTCGAAAAATGTGAAGTCTCCCAACACAGCCATAAGAGATTTAAAGTTTCTCTCTCTGGCATAAAAATTCCCCATAATCCCCTGCTTACAAGACCAAAGAAAGGATTCCTGCGTATCTTTGAAAAAGCCAGAAATATCTGTATGTTTAATGGATATGATAAGCTTTACCTCCTCTCCCATAGAACAAATACGCACACCATACCTGCCGCAAATATACCAAGTCCTGTAAAAGCTGCTGCAATGGAATATTCTTTGGCTATCCATCCGGCCACCGGACTTAATACAACCATAAACACACTGTACAGCATACTGCTTACTGATACCATTGTAGCACGTATTTCGCTGGAAAACATCTTCTGATTTTCATTTTCTATACGCAGCATCAACATTTCCTCAAGCCCATGAGCAAGTCCTGCTGCCAGAACAGAAACTATCAATACAGAACTGCCGCTTGCAGAGATAAAAAGACAGGTCAGCAAACCGCCAAAAAACAGCAGTTTTCTCAAATTTACCCTTCCCATTTTTTCTCCCAGAGTTGCCCCTGCCATACTGAAAAGCGAAAGAACCAGCAGCGGAATTCCAACCCATTTAGCGCTTAATCCGCACTCTACCAAATGCTCCTGCATCATCATATAGACAATATAGCATCCGGCAGAAACAGCACCGCAAACCAGCATACGCCTGCAAACCAGAGAATTTTTAACTAAAAATCTTATACTCTCCACAGAATAATTTTTAAGTTCCCTTCCCATATCAGCCAGTGTCAGCTTTTCTTTCTTTTTTTCTCTTCCGATTTTTGTTTCTGAAAGCCGCCAGGCTACAGCAGAACACAGAAGTCCCTGTACCACAGAAATAAGATAGGCTTTTCGATACCCCAGCGTCACCGTGACTACCGTGAGCAGATTCGTCAGCGCGAAAACCCCAAGATAAATGTTTTCCTGTATGCACGACACCTTCAAATACCGTTCTTCCTGTCCGCTTTCCAAAAGACTGTCATAAGTCAACGCTTCCCTTGTACCGGATACCAGATTATAGCTGAACGCATTCAGACCCATGGCAACTAAAATCACGCCAAACAAGTCTGTGGCAATCATGCACAAAGAACCTGCAGCCGATACAAGACCTGCCAGAATCAGTGTCTTTTTCCGCCCTATCATATCCGAAAGCATACCACTTGGGATTTCACAGCACATACTGACCACATGAAAGAATCCTTCTGCAATCCCTGTCTGAGCCAGAGAAAAGCCCCGGCTCAAAAGGAGTAAAACCCATACTGCATCTACAATTTGAAGTCCGCTGATAATTTCATAAAGATATAAATTCTGAAGTTGTTTTTTGATATTCATATTGCACCACTCTTTTCTTATATTTTTGTAGAATGATGCCCACTTTTAGAGTTGAAAACGACAAAACTCAACGAGTTTTCAGACAAATATTCCTAAAAATGGGCGCACTTATAGCCTGAACACCAAAAAAGTTTCCTTTTTGAATCATCAAATAAGGTGTTTTCCAGCCCATTTGTGCGCCTCCTTTTTTCAAAACTGCTTACAATATACCATAAATTTCTTAAAAAGTAAATCTGCTTTTACTTGTTTTTTGCATGCGCACTCAGCCTGTTCTCTCCCCACGGAGAACTCAGCAGTGTCTCCCCGCCTACAATTCCGGCCTGCAAAACCTCCACGTCCTCCTCCATTTCCACAAGTGTCATACCTTCCAGCCGGACATACTGCAGAAACTCTTCCAGTGTCCCATAGACATCCTCATCAAACACAAAACGAATGTCTTCTTTCCGCGGTTCCTCGTCCAGAGGAATGGTACAGGAGCCCATACGGTGTACGGTACCCTTGTAACAAAAATCTATGAGTTCAAAGGTACTCTCCTTCTCATAATCCTCCCGCATAATCTTCAAAATGTCCTGCATGGAAATCCATAAGGTTTTCGGTTTTTTCTTTCCAAATCCAAACATATTGCGCCTCCTCCGATTAAAATCTGAAAAAAGTTCTTGACTTAGAGTTTACTTCAAGGATTATTCTATATAGCAAAAGAAATAACACAGATAGACAGCAATGTCAATAAAAAAACAGGAGGTTTTTGTATGTCTAAGAAAGTTCTTATTATCAGTACCAGCCTGAGAAATCAGAGCAATTCGGAAACTCTGGCTCATGCCTTTGCCGAAGGGGCCGAAGCTGCAGGAAATGTAGTGGAACAAATCACTTTAAGGGATAAGCAGATTGCATTCTGTAAAGGCTGTCTGGCCTGTCAGAAACTGCATAAGTGTGTCATTTCTGACGACGCTTCCCCCATTACAGAGAAAATGCAGCAGGCAGATGTAATCGTATGGGCAACTCCTATCTATTACTATGATATCAGCGGTCAGATGAAAACCCTGATTGACCGGGCCAATGCACTTTATTCCTCTGATTATGCGTTCCGCGATATTTATCTGCTTTCCACTGCCGCAGAGGAAGAAGAAGGCACTGATAAAAGAGCCATCAGCAGCCTGGAGGGCTGGATTGACTGCTACGAAAAAGCGCGGCTGGCCGGCGTTGTCTTTGCAGGCGGTGTGGATGACCCCAATCAGATGCAGGGGCATACCGCTTTGGAAAAAGCTTACTCCATGGGCGCTTCTATCAGATAAGAACAACCATATTTTAAAAGAAAGAAGGAATTTCTATGATAAAACAAACAGCAGGCAGAGATGCCCTAAACGATTTCGCACCGGAATTTGCACGTTTAAATGATGATGTACTCTTTGGAGAAGTCTGGTCCAGAGAAGACCAGCTTGCCCCCAAACTGCGCTCCATGATTACGGTTACCGCTTTAGTCAGCAAAGGGATTGTGGACAGTTCTTTGCAGCACCATCTTGCTTCTGCCCGTAAAAACGGTGTTACCCGCACAGAAATGGCAGAACTTCTCACACATCTGGCTTTTTATGCCGGCTGGCCCAATGCATGGGCAGCCTTTCGTATGGCAAAAGAAGTCTATGCAGAAGATGTCCCAACAGAAGCTCACGGCGGCTTTTTCGGTCAGGGCGAGCCAAATACGGCATTTGCCCAATATTTCACAGGAAACAGCTACTTAAAGCCTCTTACGAATCCCCAGAACTGCCCTGTCTTCATTGCCAACGTCACTTTTGAGCCGGGCTGCCGCAATAACTGGCACATTCACCGCGCTGACAAAGGCGGCGGACAAATTCTTCTGTGTGTAAACGGCGAAGGCTGGTATCAGGAAGAAGGCAAAGAGGCGCAGTCTTTAAAACCCGGCGATGTCATTACGATTCCGGCTAATGTAAAGCACTGGCACGGCGCCAAAGCTCACAGCTGGTTCAGTCATCTGGCTATGGAATGCCCCGGAGAAAACACTTCCAATCAGTGGCTGGAAGCAGTAAGCGATGAAGTCTATGAAAAACTCACGGACGAACACCATAAGGAATATCCAATAGAATAGAAGCCCCAAAAAAAGATACCTCACTTAAGCAAATCCTTATTATTGACAAACTTTTTCAGATAGTCAATAATAAATCTATCAACGAAAGTGAGGTATTTTCTTTATGACCATAAAAGATATTGCAAATTTGGCCGGTGTTTCCATATCCACAGTTTCCAAAATTGTGAATAACAAGGCCAAAAATATAAATATTGAGACCAAAAACCGGGTTCTGAAAATCGTAAAGGAATACAACTATACCCCTTACGGGGCAGCCAAGAGCATTTCTTCCGCCAGAACCTTCCTCATCGGTGTTCTTCTGAAACGAACTTCCCAGATGCATCTGATGCTGAACGGTATCCTGCAGACAGCCCAGAAACACGGCTATAACGTTTTAATCTGTGACAGTGCAGATAATCCCAAGCAGGAATTAAAACACATCACAGCACTGTGCAGACACAAGATTGACGGAGTTCTCTGGGAACCTGTCTGCGAAGAAAGCCTTTCCCAGGCGCGACATTTCAAAGAGCAGAACATTCCCATTTCCTACATCAACAGCTCTTTTCCTCAGGAAGCCTGCTGCCTTGATTTCTCCCAAATGGGATATGCCGCTGCCAAAAAGCTTTTGGATTACCGTCATACCCATATCTGCTGTCTTACAAAGCCCGGCAGCCTGCGCTCAGATATGGTGTTTGAAGGCTTTAAAAAATGTCTGTTTGACCATGAAATCCCCTATACGGAAGACAGAAAGATTTCTGTTTTTGACCCGGATTTCTATACCCAAATATCCCGGCAGGGCTTTACAGGAGTGGTCAGCACACATTTCGAGTCAGCCCTTTCTCTTTATGAAAAAGTGGACAGCTTTCACTATCACATTCCTTCTGACTTATCTTTGGTCAGCCTGCGGGAAGACGGCAGGGAAGCCATTTGTTTTCCCCGAATCTCCTCTATCCGTATTCCTTATGAGCGTTTCGGAGAAAAGGCATGTGAGTCTTTGATTGCCCGCTGCGAAGAACAGTCCGAACCGGAGTTTGCCCTTTTTGAATTCGGAGATTTGCTCTTTGACCATGAAGAAAGTATCAGCGAACCGCCTTCCTGCCGCTACAAAAAACTGGTATCTGTAGGCAGTATTAATATGGATATTACTTTAAATGTAGAAGAACCTCCCAGTTCCGGCAGCACGATTATCACCACGTCTTCCTGTATGGCACTGGGCGGCAAAGGAGCTAACCAGGCCATTGCAAGCGCCCGCCTGGGAAGGGAAGTGACCATTATCGGAAAGATTGGAAATGACTACGATTCCACCATGATTTACGACTCTTTAAAGAAAGAACAGGTTCTGACCCTGGGGCTTCGGAGAGATTCCGCTTCCATTACCGGAAAGGCTTATATCCATGTGCAGAAAGACGCAGAAAGCAGCATTACCATTCTTCCGGGAGCCAACCAAAATCTTTTCCCGGAAGATATCTCCTCCCGGGAGCATTTGTTTGAGGGCTGCGGTTACTGCCTGATTTCTACAGAAATTCCTGTGGAAACCTGTATCTGTGCTGCCGAAACGGCCCGGAAATATGGGGCACAGACCATTGTGAAGCCTGCAGCATTAAAGACTCTTCCGGATAAACTTTTGAAGAACACGGACATCTTTGTTCCAAACCGGAAGGAAGCTGCTCTTTTGTGCCCCCAGGAAACGGAAGTGGATAAGCAGGCTGCGTTTTTCTTTTCCCTGGGCTGTCCGGTAGTCATTATTACCCTTGGCCATCGGGGCTCTTATTTAAGAACGAAAGATATGGCATGTGCCTTTCCGGCCGCCGCTTTTCCCTCTGTGGATTCTACCGGCGGTGCCGACGCCTTCATCGCAGCCCTGGCTTCTTATCTGACAGAAGGCTGTCCTCTGGAAAAAGCAATTCCCATTGCCACTTATGCCGCTGGATTCTGCGTTTCCAGAACCGGGGTTGTTCCTGCCCTTGTAGACAAAGCGTCTCTGGAAAACCATATCCGCATTGCAGAACCGGAACTATTAAACTTTCGAGTATAAAAGAATTGGCCCTTTTACGCTGCTGCAAGCGCTGCTCCAAGTGCTTTGCAGGCAGCCACGGCCTCTTCATCCGGTGCGTCGTTGCAGATGACACTGTCGCAGACAAGCACGGCTCCATCTGAGCGGCAGGTGTCCTCCCAGTTTCTCATCCATTCGCCGTCTCCCCAGCCATAGGAGCCAAACAGAGCAATTTTCTTTCCTTCCAGTCTGCTCTCACACGCTTCAAACATAGGCGCAAATTCCTCTTCTTCCAACTCTTCGGCTCCCATAGACGGGCAGCCAAAAGCTATCGCATCATAATTCTCTGTCATAGAAGCGTCAAACGCTCCACTGGTCAGCAAAACGGCTTCTGCTCCTGCCGCCTTTGCCCCATCTGCAACGGCATTCGCCATCTCTTCTGTATTTCCGGTTCCACTCCAATATACAACTGCGATTTTACTCATTACTTTTACACCTTTCTTTCCTTTAGGATATTTTGCTTACAGCAATTTTAGTTAGTCTTTCCTAACCTTGTTTTAAAGTAACACTTTTCCAGAATTTTGTCAACCCTGAAATCATAAAAAAACAGCCCCTGTCAAGAGCATATTCTCCTAACAGGGACTGCATTTTTCGCTGCAGTCTTTTCCTTTTCAGGTTTACTGTCTTTCTGTGACCTCATTTCCGGTGATTTCTCCTTTTTCAAAAGCCACGGCATTGTCCAGCGTGGTCTGAGAAATGGCCGCCAGGGCTTCCTCTGTAAAAAATCCCTGGTGAGACGTAATCATAACATTGGGGAAAGACAAAAGTCTGGCTGTTGTGGAGTGTTCCAGGATTTCATCTGAACGGTCTTCAAATACGTTCTTTGTCTCTTCCTCATAAACATCCAGTCCTACACCGAAGAACTTTCTGGCACGGATACCGTCAATCAGGTCATTGGTTTTTACCAGACCGCCTCTGGAGGTATTTACCAGAATTACCCCATCCTTCATTTTCGCAATGGTGTCTTTATTAATCAGATGATAGGTATTGTCCATCAGCGGGCAGTGCAGGGAAATCAAGTCACTGGAAGCCAGCAATTCATCTAAGGTTACATAGGTTACAAAATCAGCCAGTTCCGGGTTCTGATATACATCATAGGCAATGACCTTCATGCCAAAGCCACGACAGATTTTCGCCATAGCTGCACCGATTTTTCCTGTACCCACGATTCCGGCCGTCTTCTGGTAAAAATTCATCCCCATCAGTCCGCCAAGGCTGAAATCATTTTCCCTCACTTTTACATATGCTTTGTGAATACGGCGGTTTGCTGCAAGGGCCAGAGCCATTGCATGCTCCGCTACGGCTTCGGGAGAATATCCCGGCACACGCATAACCCGAATACCGTATTCTGCTGCTTTTTCTAAATCCACATTGTTAAATCCTGCGCAGCGCATTAAGACCAGACGAACTCCCGCTTCGTGAAGCGCATCCATGGTTTCGCTTCCCACATCAGAGCTTACAAAAGCGCAGACTGCGTCATATCCTTTGGCCAACGGCGCTGTCTTGGGTGCCAAATCCGTTTTTAAATAATCAATTTCTATACCAGGATAATTTCCTGTCTGTTTTTCAAACGATTCCTTATCATAAGTTTTTGTGTCAAAAAATAAAATCCTCATTCTGCATTCCTCCTGTTCTGTACTTCTCAGGATTTTAATCACTATGCTTCTTTATCATAGTAATAATATCTACTATATTTGTCAAGTACCTGTTTTTCTTCATATCATAATGATATATACCACCAGGAGGATTGATTTTATGGGCGAAACTCTTTTAAATGTAAATGACATCAGTTATGCCTACCACACAAAATCCGGGGAAACACCTGCCCTTTCTCATATATCTTTTTCCGTATCCAGAGGAGAATTTACTGCCATCGTAGGTCCCTCCGGGTGCGGTAAATCTACGTTTCTGGATATGCTTTGCGGCCTCTTACATCCGGAAAAAGGCGAAATTCTTTTAGCCGGAAAACCTTTACAGGAAAAAACTGCCAGCATTGGATACATGCTGCAAAAAGACCATCTTTTTGAATGGCGGACCATTTACAGCAACATCCTGCTGGGGCTGGAAATTCAAAAAAGACTTTCCCCGGATACCAAAGCACGCGCCGAGCAGCTTCTGGCAGACTATGGACTGGACAAATTCAAAACCGCAAGACCCTCCCAGCTTTCCGGAGGTATGCGGCAAAGGGCGGCACTCATCCGCACTCTGGCTTTAGAACCGGAACTGCTGCTTCTGGACGAACCCTTTTCTGCTCTGGATTATCAGACCCGTTTATCCGTAAGTGATGACATCGGAACCATTATCCGCCGGGAAGGAAAAACCGCTGTTTTAGTCACACATGATATTTCTGAAGCCGTCAGTATGGCAGACCGGGTGATTGTATTCAGCCAGAGACCTGCGCACATACAAAAAATCATTCCCATTACTTTTTCCATGCCTGTGCGTACCCCTATGGATTCCCGCAATGCCCCTGAATTTAAAACTTATTTTAATGAAATATGGAAGGAGCTGAATCATCATGATGTATCCTCTCAATCCCTCTGAGGAGCAGAAAAAATATCTGAAAAAGCTGAAACAAAATGCCATGCTCATACAGTTTTTCCGATTTTTTCTTTTCTTTGCTTTTCTCTTTTTATGGGAAATCTGTGCCCGAACAGGCACGATAGACTCTTTTATTTTCTCCAGCCCCTCCCAGATAGCGGAGAAAATGGCGGAACTTTTTCACAACGGCACGCTCCTTCGGCATATTTCTGTCACGCTCACAGAAACGCTCATCAGTTTTCTTCTGGTCACACTGCTGGGTATTGTGTGCGCGGTTCTTTTGTGGGCCTTTCCCAGACTGTCTGCCGTACTGGAACCGTATCTTGTGGTTTTAAACAGTCTGCCGAAATCCGCTTTGGCTCCGCTTCTCATTGTGTGGCTAGGCAGCAATATGAAAACCATCATTCTTGCCGGAATTTCCGTCGCCGTCTTCGGCGCCATCATGAATCTGTATACCGGCTTCTGCGAAACAGATCCGGATAAATTAAAACTTATAAAAACGCTGGGTGGCACAAAAAAAGATGCGCTCTTGAAAGTGATTCTTCCGGGGTCTGTCCCTCTGATTTTAAGCGTTATGAAGGTAAATATCGGACTGTCTTTGATTGGAATTGTCATTGGAGAAATGATTGGAAGCAAAAGCGGACTTGGTTACCTGATAATCTATTCCAGCCAGGTCTTCCAACTGACCACTATGCTTATGTCCATTGTAATTTTATGTATCATTGCCATTTTTTTATATGGAATGATTTCTTTTTTGGAAAAACGTTATCTGAAAAGCCATAAATAGATGCTGCTCATGCTTGAAAAAGAGGCTGCACCCCGCAGCCTCTTTTTATCATAAAAACAATTCATCTGCCTTGCGCTCTGTACAAGTCTTTTTCATCTTCGCAGAAGCAAGTTTCACTTTTAATTTACTTATATTTCTTGCCTTCTGAGGGCAGACCTGGACGCAGCGCATACAGGAAATACATTTGGATTTATCCGTCTTCTTTGGATTGTCACCGGGAATTGC
This sequence comes from Blautia sp. HCN-20427, assembly GCF_037890365.1. Classification (NCBI taxonomy): domain Bacteria; kingdom Bacillati; phylum Bacillota; class Clostridia; order Lachnospirales; family Lachnospiraceae; genus Blautia; species Blautia sp. HCN-20427. Next base: position 13,656 of record NZ_JBBKBX010000034.1, read on the forward strand.
ACCAGCCGGACAGACTCTGGCGCACAGGCCGCAGGCTGTACAGTGTTTATCTGCCTTTGGCTTTAACGGCACACCTTGATACGTTCTGTAAGGCTTGCTGCCCGGCAGAGCCAGCTTTTCATAAGTCTCTGCAGTATGGAGTTTCTGCCGGATTTTCTCTGTCCCCCTGGTTGGGCTGAAATAAATGGCATATACACTCATTTGCGTATCCTCTCTTCCTTCTGTATAGATATAGAGTTCTCTTCTGCATTTTTCTGCGTAAGGAACATTATAGCTCTTTTTGCCAGAGGATACAATGACAAAATGTCTTTATTCTGCTTCAATTCCGGCAGTTTCAATAACAAATTTCACTTTTCCGTCCACATTCTCAGACTGTCCGTCAAAGGCTTTGTAAGACTTATCTGCATTTTCTACTGCTTTCAGTCTGTCCAGAACTGTTTTCACATCACCGTTTACCATATCCGCAAGCTTCTGTACACCTTCTTTATCAAATTTCTCCATACCATCCCTTAGCTGCGTGGAACCATCTTTTAATTTTGCAGTTCCGCCCTTTAACTCTTTTCCCCCTGCTGCCAGCTGGGACGTTCCGTCTTTTAAGGCTGCTGCTCCGTCTGCTAGTTGGGAAATGCCGTCGCTTAACACATTTCCTCCTGCCGCCAGTGCACTGCCGCCCTTTAAGAGTTCCGAACTGCCCTGGGCTAACCCGGCTGCCCCGCTGTTTAAGGAATCATTCTTTGCTGTCAATGCATTTACACCTGTTTGAAGCTGCTGCGTTCCCGCCTGTAAAGCGCTGCTGCCCTGGGTCAGCTGAGCAATACCGCCGCTTAACTGGCCTGCACCTTCTGACATCTGCTGCAGTCCTGCATTTAAGGACGAAGCCCCGGAAGCTACAGATACGGCGCCTGCATTTAGCTCTGTATTCTTAGCAGTCAGTGCTTCACTGCCTTTTTTCAATTCTCCCACTGCCTTCTGCAATTTTTCAGAAAGAGAAGTCAAATTCCCCATAGAACCTGCCGCCTCTTTCAAAGACCAGGCGCCTTTCTGTAAAGTTTCTGCTCCGGCTGCAGCACTGGCTGCTCCTTCTTTCATGGTATGAAGCTGTGCTTCTGCTTCTGAAAGTACTGCTTCTGCCTCTGGTATCTGTCCATTTACTGCTGTCATTGCCCCCTGTATCTGCTGCAATCCCTGGATTGTATCTGCCGCACCGCTGTTGTCACCGTAAGTCACCGGTACCTTCACATCCACAGATACTCCGATACCGCCCAGATTTGCCAGTACGGCCTGTTTTTCTTCTTCCGATACACCTGCAGCATCCAAAGCTGCCGCCACGTTGTTATACTGCTGTTCATTCGCCTGGGCACTGGCCTGTTCGTTTACTGCATTGGTATCTACGCTTGGTGTTGTCTGGCTGTTTACAAAGTTCTCAATCATACCTGCCGCCTGACCGCTTAAATCTCCTACTGTCTGCGCCGCAGTTTTCAATCCTGTTACACTGGCTCCCAACTTTCCGGCCGCCCCTTCTGCCTGTGTCATGCCTTCTTTTAAAGTTTCTGCTCCCTGTATCAGCTGTCCGGCTCCGTCTGTGAGACTCTGAATGGCCTCCGGAAGTTTGGATGCCTGCCCCACAGAACCGCCGAGTTCACTCTGTAGCTTTCCAAGACCTGCATCCAACTGGGCCGTCCCTGCCGTGTAAGCCTGCACACCCTGTTTAAGGCTTTCGCTTCCCGCAGCCAGCTGTGTTCCTCCTGCGCTTAACTGACCGATACCGTCAAGCAGCGTTCCCTTTTTCTCGTCAAGGGTTTCCATACCGCTGTTAAGCGCTGCCGCGCCGTCTGCCACCTGGGTAATTCCGCTGCCCAGCTTAGAAGTGCCATCCGTATAAGCACTGATGCCATCCCTTAATTGTCCGGCTCCGCCTTCCAGTGAATTCATACCTGCAGTCAGCTGAGCAATCCCGTCCAAAAGTTCCCCTTTGCTGTTATTCATGGTATCAATGCCGTTTTTCAGCTTTCCGGCGCCGTCATCCGCACTGTTTAAGCCGTTTACAAAAGTATCTGCAGAACTGTCCAGAGCGGCAATGCCTTCCTGCAGTTCTTTGCTGCCCTTTACCAAAGCCGTGGAAGAATCAGTGAGCGTATCCAGTTTTTTCTTTAAATCGTCAGTGTTGGCAGTCTCTCCCAGATTCAAATCTTCTAAAAGACCTGTGGCAGCTATGGTAGCCGTCATTCCCAGAGAAAAATCTTTCACATCTGCCGTCAGTTCCACATAGTCCGGAATTTCCATATCGTCCAATTCTTTCATATCTGACAGCTTCAGGCTGTCTGACAGACCCGGAAATCCATACCCTACTGCAATATCATTCGTTCCGTCGGAAAGCACCTTGCCATTTGTGATTTCTACATTGGTAAAAGTATCAGCTGGAAGAATCATGGCCGTCATCATCATAAACGGCGTATAGATTTCTTCTTTTTTTCCATTGACCTCTTCGGTCCGTTTTTCTGTATTTTCATAGTCGATTCTGATTTTTACCTTACCGCTTTTTCCTGCCAAATCAGAAGCCTGGATTTCCTTACCGTCCAGATAATACGTCAGCTTTACAGAAACCGGCAATTTTTTGCCTGTGGTTCCCTGATAATAAATATCTCCGCCGTCCGTATTCCAGGTAAGTGTTCCGTCTGAGTTCTGTTTAAAAGTTTCATCACCTTTCACATTCTCAATGTCTGTCAGACTGCTTTTATCTTTCAGGGTTTTCTCTTTTCCCTTGTTTTTCAGCCAGTTGCTGACAATCACATTTTCTGAATTTCCATTTTCATCTGCAGTTACATAAACGGTCTGCTCCTTCTCTGTCTGTGTGTTTTCTGCTGCCAGTATGGGCGATGTGGGCAGAATCACCGACATCATCACAGCCATACCCACCAGAAGCGCCTGCACATTTTTCCTCTTCATAGCCAAAACCTCCTATTTCCTAACCTTGAAATTTTTACTTGTTGCACAAATAACTTTGTCAAATATCCAATACATGGCAGGCAGAAACAGCAGCACTGCGCACATACTGATTAATGCGCCCCTTGCCATAAGAAGACAAAGAGAACTAATCATATCAATCTTCGAATACACACCAACCCCAAAGGTTGCCGCAAAAAAACTGAATGCTGATACCATAACGGGACGGATACTGCTCTGCAGGGCAATACTGATGGATTCCTTCTTACTCTTGCCGCCTCCTCTTTCCTGCTCATAACGGCTGGTCATCAAAATAGCATAATCTACCGTTGCCCCAAGCTGAATGGTTCCGATAACAATGGAGGCAATGAACGGCAGCTCTGTTCCTGTGAGATACGGAATTCCCATGTTAATGAAAATTGCCCCCTCAATAACCAGTACCAGAATCACCGGAAGGGTCATGGATTTGAACACAAACAGGATAATCAGAAAAACGGCCACGATGGAAACTGCGCTGACTACCTTAAAGTCATGGTCTGTGATTTCAATCAAATCCTTGGTACAGGGTGCCTCACCTACCAGCATGCCGTTTTTATCATAAGATTTCAGAATTTGATTCAATTCGTTAATCTGGTCATTGACTTCTTCGGAAGCTGTCTGATACTCATTGGTAATGAGCATTAGTTCATAGTTGTCACTTTCCAGAATGTCCTTAATCTCCTTTGGTATCATGCTTTCCGGCAGAGACGGTCCGATAATGCTCTCCAGTCCCAGCACTTCTTTTACACCATCTGCCTGCTCCATTTCCTTTATCATTTTGTGTTTTTCCTTACCGGAAATGTTTTTATCCATGAGAATCATGTGGGCCGCACCCATATCATAATCCTTCTGCAGTTTTTCATTGGCCATAATGGATTCCAAATCCTTTGGAAGGCTGGCATCCAGGTTATAATATACTTTTGCATTTGCCTGAAAATAGGCAAACGGTATAAACAGAGCCACGCAGAGAAACGCAAAGGTTTTATGATGCCTGACCAGAAATTCTGAGACTTTCGGAAAATCCGGTATCAACTGTCTGTGCTTTGTCTTTTCCAGAGGTTTGTCAAAAATCATTATCATAGCCGGAAGCACGGTAACGCAGCAGAGAACGCCAAATACCACACCTTTTGCCATGACAATTCCCAAATCCATACCCAAAGTAAAACTCATAAAGCAAAGCGCCACAAAGCCTGCAATGGTAGTAACCGAACTTCCCACTACGGATTTAATGGTAGCAGCTATGGCCTGGGCCATGGCTTCCTTGCGGTTCTCTCTATAAGTTTCCTTCTGTTCCTGATAGCTGTGCCACAGGAAAATGGAATAATCCATGGTAACACCCAACTGTAAAACTGCACTTAACGCCTTGGTAATATAAGAAATTTCTCCTTTGAAAATATTCGTTCCCATATTATAAACAATGGCAATACCGATACTGGCCAGAAACAGAAACGGAATCAGATAGGATTCCATGGCCAGCGCCAGAACGATACAGGACAGTACAACGGCAATCAGTACATAAATAGCCACCTCCGACTCTGCCAGATTTTTGGTATCTGTTACAATGGCCGACATGCCGCTGACAAAGCACTGCTTTCCCGCCAGCTTTCTGATATCTCCTATGGCGTCCATAGTTTCATCCGCTGATGTAGTCGTATCAAAAATAATAAACATCATGGTGGAATTTTCTGAGAACAGAACGCTTCGTATTTTCTCCGGCAGCATTTCTGTCGGAAGACTTAAATCCGCAAAACTGTCATACCACACCACCTGCGAAACGTGCTCTACCTCCTCTATTTTTTCTTTCAGAGCCGCCACATCTTTATTTGGCATGCCTTCACATACGAACATGGAATACGCACCGGTTCCGAATTCATCCACCAGGATATTCTGTCCCTTCATCGTTTCAATATCATCCGGCAGATAGTACAGCACATCATAATTCACTCTGGTGTTTATATATCCTATCACGGATGGTATCAACAGCAGCAGGCTCAGAACAAAAATCGGAACCCGGAATTTGACAATTTTCCTTCCCAGCTTTACCATTTCCTTTCCTCCCTTTCCCGTTTTTGCTAAACATATGCAGACATAGCGTCTTCATATTCTTATTTTTATGACCTTTGGTCATTAATTGTTATAACGCAAAACTGACCTTTAGTCAATATCACTTATGACCAAAAGTCAGTTTTCGTTTTTATGCAATATGAAGAATTCCTCATTTCAGACATTTGAGGTTTGACTTTTCCCCTCTTTTCTCTCTATAATTGTGGGGAAGGAGGCAATATCAATGAGTAAGATAGAAACTAATAAAGAGCAGAAAAGAAACTCCCTTCTGGATTCTGCTTTCACTTTGTTTATTGACAATGGGTTTAACAAGACCTCCATTGCAGATATCGTTAAAAAAGCAGGAGTGGCAAAGGGAACTTTCTATCTGTATTTTAAGGATAAGTATGATATCCGCAATCATTTAATCAGTCACAAGGCCAATCAGGTTTTTCAGACAGCCTATACAGAACTTAGAAAACATAAGGAAATTGAAGATTTTGAAGAACAGGTCTTGTTTATCATTGACAACATTTTGGACCAGTTTGCCCAGAACCACAATCTGGTGCTGCTGATTTCCAAACATTTGAGTTGGGGATTTTTCAAAGATTTTTTAAGTGTTGCGCCAAGCAAAGATACGCCCGCTATTTTCACCATTTATGAAACCATGCTGGCCCATGCTTCCCATACCTACCGCACACCGGATTTGATGATGTATATGATATTAGAATTGGTCAGCGGCACCAGCTACAATACCATTCTTTATGAACAGCCGGTGCCTTTAGACCAGATAAAGAAGCCTCTTTATGAGGTTATCAGAGGAATTTTCAGTCAATACAGAGAATAATCTTTTGGGGAACTGCCGCAAAGAACCGTTCCCCGTTTTCTACCTGCACACTTCCACCCAGGCTATCTCCATGCCTGCCTTCACGTCCTGCAGCGCCGCCTGATAGTCTCCCGGTTCCAGATAGATGTTCTCCAGCTTTATCAGATTCCACTCGTTTCCGGTTCCATTGGTCTGTACGGTAGCTACAGGCTTTCCGTTCAGCAGCAGATTACAGGACGACTGGGCCTGCTGAGAAAGTCCGGAACGCAGCTTCACAAAAAACTTATACCGTCCGGTGTGCTCTATAGACAGCCGCATAGTTTCCTCTTTTTCGGGAATCAGCTTCACTGGCACAAAAGCAAAGCTTCCGGCTTCCTTTTCCAGTTCTTCCGGTGTCTTTAAAGGCCTTTTTGCCACCGGGCTCTCCAAAATAAAGCGACAGATATTCATGGCGCATCTCTGCAGTTCTCCTACACTCAGGTTTCCGCTTTCCAGCGCTTCCAAGGTATTATCTTCATAGATATTTTCCTCGGAACCGCCGTTTCCAACAACCATGTACAGGTCATTCTGTGCCCGAACCATAGCGGCCGTATTCTTCATATCCCCTTTTCCCCCTTCTACAGGGTCGTTCATCTTGGCCCACCAGTCTGTCATGACAATGCCTTCATATCCCCACTCTCCCCGCAGAACAGTGGTACACAAATCATAATTAGAAGCAGTCCAGTGTCCGTTTAAAGGATTGTAAGACGTCATCAGAGAGCGTGCCTTCCCTTCTTTTACTGCCATTTCAAAGCCTTTCAGATAAATTTCCCTTAAAGCCCTCTGGGACACTACAGAGTCTGCCGTGGTTCTGCCTTTTTCCTGATTGTTGCAGGCAAAATGCTTAATGGTAGCAGCTGCTCCGGTTTTCCCGATACCTCTTACCGCTGCCGCCGCACATGTTCCGGTCAGATAAGGGTCTTCTGAAAAATATTCAAAATTTCTTCCGTTTAAAGGGCTTCTGTGTATATTCATGCCCGGTCCTAAAAGGGTATCAATCTGATTTCTTAACAGTTCTTTTCCTTCCCATTCGTATAATTCTTCCATCATCTCAGGATTCCAACTGGCCGCCAGCACGGTTCCGATGGGCATTTGTGTGGCCTGAAGACCGCTGTCCATACGGATTCCGGAAGGTCCGTCTGCAGTGCAGGCTGCTGGAATTCCATAGCGGTAAAGGCTTGGGGCTGTTCCGCCAAAAGCAGAGGCTGTTCCCGGTGTCACCATAGGATTGCACATGCCTTCTCCTCTTACAATTCTCGCCAGTTGTTCTTTGGTAAACTGTGCTACAAATGCCTCTAAGGATGTTTTCTCTTCCTGCACCATAGAAAAAGTAATCCCTCTGTCTCCGGTAATCTCCATTTCTTCCGGCAGATTTTCTGCAATCCGCGCCTTTAAAGAAACGCTCTGTAAAGGCACATCTTCCTCTGTCTTTTCATATATCCCCTGTTCGGACAATCTGCCCGGACGAAGTCTCTGAAAAGCTTCTGCAGGCGCCAGCACCTCCTGTAAGCTCTGCACAACCACACAGGAAGGAATCTTCAGACCCTTTCCCTCTGCAAAAAGCACCTGTCCGGCATTTCGCACGTCGGTTCCCACATAAAAACCATACGTCCCCTCCTCCAGCACATACGCATTTTTGTATCCTGTCACGCCACTGTCATCGTAAGAAGCCAGCTGACATGCCTTGATGGTAAAGGTCAGCTTCTGGCTTTCTCCCGGCGCCAAAAGTCCGGTCTTTTGAAAAGCTGCCAGCTGACGTACCGGCTGTCCCAGTTTTCCCTGAGGGGCTTCATAATAGACCTGCACAACCTCTTTGCCGCTGTATACGGCGCCTGTGTTGGTCACACAAGCCTCTATTACAGCAACTGCTTCCTTTCCCTCTCCCTGCACTTTGGCTCTTGTCACCTGAGTCTGAAATTCTGTGTAAGACAAACCGAAGCCAAAGGGAAACTGCACTTTTTCCGGTGCAAAAGTTTCAAAATAACGGTAACCCACATAAATATCTTCCGCATAATAGTTTCTCTCTTCGTCTCCGAAGTTTTCTGTGCTGGGATAGTCTGCGATATCATAGGCAATGGTATCCGGCAGCTTGCCGCTTGGAGTCACTGCTCCTGTCAGCACATCTGCACTGGCATTTCCGGCTTCAATACCGCCCTGCCAGGTGTAAAGCACACTGCAGACATGCGCTTTGTTCTGTATGGTTTCCAGCCAGCTCATATCTATAATGTTGGAAACATTCAGCACCACGGCTGTCTTTTCAAAGCACCCTGCCACAGTTTCAATGAGTTGTCTCTCTTCTTTTGTTAAAAGATAACTGCCTTCCACGGGAGCATTGTCCTGGTCTTCTCCTGCGGTTCTTCCGATTACCACAATGGCTTTATTGGAAGTTTCTCCCGCTTTTCTTGCCATCTCTTCCGACACCGGCATCTCTTTCTGGTACCAGGGTTCCCCTGCCCAGACACCGCCTCCGTCATCAAAAGGATTTTCTTTTACCCAGTTTTCATAAATCTGCACCAGTTCTTCGTTTAAGGAAATCTCCTTATAACGGCGCAGACCCTCCACCAGATTGGTGGTATAGGCTGTATGTACCGCACCGCCTGAACCGGTTCCGCTTTTATAATAATTTATCTGACATCTTCCAAAGATGGCCACATGGTCCTCTTTTGTCAGCGGAAACATCTGTTTCTCATTTTTCAGAAGGACCATTCCTTCTGCTGCCGTCTCTCTTACCTTATCGCCGAAGCCCTCTAAGGGCACGCCCATTTTTGTACACTCCATTTTTTCCTTTCCTTTCTGTTTCCCTGTGGAATTTTCTGGCTTTATTATAGACGTTTCCCGGATTTGATGCTATAATTTTCATGCTCAAAAATAATAAAATTTTGTCATAGAAGGACTTTGCCATGGAATACATGAAAGAAAAAAAGCCCTGCATAGACGGTATTCCCTTACAGTATGTATGCCACTTGCAGGATATGAAAGGAACGGGGATGGTCTACCCTGCCCACTATCATGAATATATTGAAATTTTATTCGGTCGGGAAGAAACCTTTGAGATTTACCTGGGGAACTCCTATCACCGGTTCGGCCCCGGAGATATGGTTCTGATTCCCGCCAATGCAGTACATCTCATTAACAGCCTGTCGGAAAACGGAGGAACTTACTATGTCATACAGTTTCTCCCCCAACTGGTCTATAACGGACTTTCTCAGAACGGTTCCGAAATCCTTTATCTTCTGCCTTTTCTCACAGACAGTCAGATACAGGAAAAAGTCATTCCCCATAACGTTCTTGCACAGACGGAAATTCCCGAGCTCATAGATGCCTTGTTTCAGGAAGACGCGCAAAAGCCTTACGGCTATCCTCTGGCCATCCGAAATCATATCAGCAGCATTTTTCTCTGGGTATTGCGCTACTGGCACCAGAAAGGCACCTCACAGCCTGTTGAAGCGCCTTTTCAGGCCGAACTGGCCGCACAGCTTACCCCGGCTCTTTCCTACGTCCAGGAACACTGCGATATGCCGCTGAAAGCCTCTGAGGCAGCCCGGCTGTGCGGCATGAGTTCCAGCTATTTTTCCCGCTGCTTCAATCACCTTCTGCACATGAGTTTCAGCGATTACGTCACCCGTATCCGGCTCACAGAAGCAGAAAAACTGCTGGTTTCCTCTACACTCCCGGTAACAGAAATTGCTGCCTCCTGCGGCTTTGGCTCTACCAGCTACTTCATCCGCCTGTTCCGGCAGCACAAAAAATGCTCTCCCCTGCAGTTTCGGAAAGAATTTATGAAAAAAGAAAC
>NZ_JBBKBX010000035.1:0-23171 GCF_037890365.1 Blautia sp. HCN-20427
CGTCTATGTCGTTTTCATGCGCTGGAAGCCGCAGAAACACAGGCGTTTTCAGCCCTTAACATTCCACTTGCCACCCCATGTTTTGCGCCTTATCGCTCCTGCTCCCGCGCCCTGCTTTGGGACGGGTAAAGAATACTATCGACGTTCTTTTTGACAACGCCGTATTCCTGCATTTGCTTCTTGGCTTGCCGATAATCTTCATACAATTTGGTTTTCCTGTCGTTTAAGCTTCTATACTCCTTGCGCAGCGCGGCGAGATCGGGCAGCTTCTTTATCTGCATTTTTTCCCTTGTCCTGTCCCGGTACGACGACGGATAGCCCATGCTCTTTACATATCCTGTCGCTGGTGCGCCGGATAAAGTGATAGCTTTGCTTGTTGGAATGGTACTTTTTGTAGTCAACGAAGCTAACCGCGTTGAAAATCAAGTGATTATGCAGATGGTCTTTATCGACGTGAGTTGTCAAAACAAACTCATACTTGCCGCCTAATACCGCCCCGGCAAGTTCCATGCCGATTTTGTGCGCTTCTTCCGGTGTGGTTTCTCCCACCGCAAAGGATTGTATCAAGTGCCGCCCTAAATGTGTGCCGCGATCTCCGGCAGCTTCCCGCGTCCATGCAAACTCAATATCGGCGGTTTCCAGCCCGCAGCCGAAAGAGGACGCAAGCAGCTTCCCGTCTGTCTTTTCGGGATTTAAGATATAGTCTATCGCAGCCTTTAAGGTTGATTTAATAGGGTGCGTCTTTGTAACCGCCATATCTCGTCCACCGCCTTTTTAATGTCCTCTATATCCTGCCTGTAAACCGTCCCCGTCGCATTGGCGCGTTTTGCAATTTGGTTGATGTTCCGGCTCACCGCTTGCAGTTCCCGGATATATGCTTTTGTGTCGCTTCGGTCAACGACAAGAATATACCCGTCTATCGCCATTTTACGGAAGTATGCCCCATACTGCTTTATGGGAAGCTGCTTCATCTTCTCGTCGATCAGCCGCTTTTCTTCTTCCGTAACGTAAAACTTCATCTGTATATTTCTCTTTCGGTTTTCCATTTCCGCACCGCCTTTCGGTATAAGGGTTTGGGATTATCCCAACAAGCATTTTCCGCAAACGGGTACTCGTTTGCTGTGCTTGCTATCTACTCCATACCCCCACCGAAAGGCGGTATTTGTTGCGCGTTCCTTTGATTTTGGACGCAAAAAAAGATTGCAGCCGCCATGCGCTGCAATCTCCCGATTTCTCATATTGTGAGGTTAATCCTCTGCTTTTTCGACTTCCGTTATCTCCCTTGCTGTTGCGGTTACAATCCGTATGCCTTTATCGCTCATACCGTCCAGCAGCGCGTCAAGCTGCCGCCGCCCGGTGGATTTCTCCGCATTGCTGTTCGGGAAGAAAAATTGATCTACCGAAATATGATACCGGGTTACAAGGTCATAGAATACCTGTAAACTCGGCTGTTGTCCCTTGTTCTCGATATTCGCAAGGTAGCGCGGGGAAATATATAACTCGTCGCTTACCTTTTTGCGGCTCTCGCCGTATTCATTTCTCGCGGCTTTTATAGCTGCCCCGAAAGCCTTAAAGTCGTACAATGGTACGGGTCTTTTTGCCATTTTCATTCACCCTGTTACATTTTACAGTTCACCTTTCTTTTTGGATATGTCCACACAATTCATATCATTAGGTTAAATACTTCCTGTTGTGTATTGACAGTAGACTGATTTTCTGATAAAATAAAATTTATGTAAAAGGAGGTGGCGTTTATGTTGCATAGCATGCGTATTAGATAAGCATTGAAAAAAAGGATTTTCCCATTTTCAACATGGGCTTTTTTGTCATGCTTATTTTGCGGATGCTATACAAAAAACTAACGACGTATAGATATAGTATAGACATAGTGCAAGCTATGCCTTAGTTTTGTTGTACTGCTCTGTGCATTATAAATGCAGGTCAATGCTCATGTTGAGGATTGACCTGCATTTTTTTGTGTAAAAAGGACGAGTGAAATATAATGCTTAAAAAATATTGGATAAAATGTCCGATTTGTAACGGAAAGACGAGAGTTCAAGTATTTCATAATACTGTATTAAAAGATTTTCCTCTTTTCTGCCCTAAATGCAAATTGACGCATATCATTGATGTAGAAAAATTAGAGATTGTAATCAAAAATACAGAAAAACAAACTTTTATTATTTAGAAGAAAGGATATAAAAATGAAACGTTTACCTAAATATACGCCTGCGGAAGTACGGAATGATCCATACGGATTTACTTACAAAGAAATGTCGGAAGTTATTGGCGAGAATGAAGCAAAAGCCTTATATGAAGAATTATATAAGCAATTACCACGCAAAAAAAATCTATCAATGTTGGTAAAAAATATTTGCAAAAGCAGTGATACTGAAAAGTATGTTTACGAACTGAAAGACAACAAATACATTGAAACGGTTTTTATCAAGCGGCGAGATGGTGGAACTGTTTGCGTGAGCACACAAGTCGGTTGTCCTGTTGGTTGTATTTTTTGTGAGTCCGGGCGAAATGGCTTTGTTCGTAATCTAACATCGTCAGAAATCGTACAACAGATTATATTGTTGCGTCGAAAAGTAAACCGTATCGTTTTTATGGGTATGGGAGAGCCTTTATTCAATTATGACAACTTGATAAAAGCAATCCATATTCTCCGAGATAGATATGGGCTCAACTTTCCAACCGACGGCATTACCATATCAACAGTTGGTCCGGTCGATCAATTAAAAAAATTGCGCGAGGAACATCTTAAAATTCAGTTGACAATATCTTTACACGCAGCAACACAATCTGCAAGAAATCGTATTATTCCTCACATGCGCATATATGCTATTGAAGATGTTGTTAAGCAAGCCTTATCCTATTCTGAAAGGCATAATCGCAAAATTGTCTTTGCGTATTTGCTTTTACCGGGTATAAATGACCGGCCCTCAGATGTAAGACAACTTGCAAAATGGTTTCGGGGCAAAAAAGTTATGATTAACGTGTTACAATACAACCCAACAAGCAATTCAAGAATTAAAGCACCACAGAAACGGGAAATAGTTGCATTCAAACATCAATTAGAGCAAGCAGGACTTGAAGTTACTATGAGAGTTTCTCATGGCAGAGAGATTAACGCGGCTTGTGGACAGTTAGCTAACACATATAATAAATTCAAAAAAAAATGATTAAAAGTGCCAGACGCATAGACGCAGAGCCGATAACGCATTAGGTCAAAAAACCTATGTGTTATCGGCTTTTTTATTTAATATTGCGCAAAAGCCGCTGTTCCCTATTATAGAATGGATTGCGGGTAGTGTATTAAAGTCGCCCTTTTTTAAGGATACGGCGGTATCGGGGAGGTATCGCCGTGTCCATTTTTATTTACTGTAACCCGCCTAATGCTTTGCGGTCAAAAAAAGCTATGCTCCGCAAGCGGGATATTCCGGCTATGAATGTGAACTGTCAATACATTTAGCTACTGCTTACATTTCCTTTGCGCCCGTCCGCGTCTTGCGGACGGGCGCATTTTGCTTTTTTCAACTTTTTTCTGAAAAGCGCACTCAAGAGCCATCTCCCGAACGGGTACGGAGCGAAAGGGGCAGAGAGGACAAGCCCTTAACTCCCGTCCTCTACTCCACGCGGGAAGGAGGTGAACTCTATGGAGCTATCTTCTTCCGACAAGGAAAGAATACAACATCAGTACGACGCATTAGCAAAGAAAACTTTGGTCGGCGAAGCGAAAAGCCACCGCCGCACTCTTGCGAAACGCGCAGCACGCGAAGTTACTTTTTCGGATTTGAGCGAAAGCGAACTCGCGCAGCTTTTCACAACGGACGAATACGAAAGCGATTATTTCCGTTTTCAAGTGTCCGGCTTTGATGTACTCGTCAAAAATGAACTGCTTGCCGAAGCCCTTAACGCTTTGCCCGAAAGGAAACGCGACATTATCCTTTTGTCCTACTTCTTGGATATGAGCGACGCGGAAATTGGCGAACTGCTGAATGTTGTACGCACGACGGTTTTCCGGCACAGGAAATCCGCGCTTGCGAAAATCAAACAGTATTTGGAGGGAAAAGCAGATGATGAATACCGTTAGGAAGTCTGAAAATCTGTTGCCGTTCCCTGTCATTTCCGCAGCGGCAAACGGCGACACAACCGCCATGTGCGCGATCTTGAAGCACTACGAGGGTTACATAGCGAAACTTTGTACCCGCACGCTGAAAGACGACGCGGGCAATACCTATTCCTATGTGGACGAGGAAATGCGTAACAGGCTGCAAGTGCGCCTTATTACCCGCACCCTTGCTTTTCATGTAGGATAATCTTTTAGCCCATGCGGGGAGCGTGTCCCCTTTCCACGCTTCCCGTTATGGGCTATTTGTCGTTCCGCAAAAGCATATCCGCTGTTGATGTGCTTTTGCAGGCCGACAAAGCCTATTGTTCTTTGACAAAGAAAGCGGCCTTTGGTGCGCAGCATAACAGGCAAACGGGTACATTCCGTCTGTACCGAGCCAGTCGGCGGGTACGCCATGACAGCTTTTCCCCATAGGGGAAAAGCCGAGCGAGAACTACCGCGCCGTAAAACAGGTTTAGCAGCTTGTGGGCGACGACATACAAGGCGGCACAATGATACTCCCGCGTTGAACACCCTCAAAGTATTGCGCGGCGCACCCATAAGCATGGGCCGGGGTGAAACTCCCGTGAGGTTGCAGCTAACAACCGCCCGTTTTTGCCTTTTGACGAATATAGTTTATCCATACAGGAAAAGGAGGTTTTTCTAATGGATAAAAAACAGACAATTACAACCGAACGCAAAATAGGGAAAATCACCTATCTTGTTCAAGCGTTGCCGAGTGAAAAGGCAACCGATACAATCCATAAAAAGATTGAGAAACTCATTGTAAAGGATTTGCAGAAAAAGCCCGGAAATCCGGGATTTTTAGCGTCCGAGTAGTGCATTAGGCGGCGGGATATGGTATAATGATAGCAACACATTATACCTGTTTATTCGGCTGTCGGAAAGGAGGACTAATGTTACAGTCGAATAAAATCACCGCCCTTTACTGCCGTTTAAGTCAAGAGGATATGCAAGCCGGAGAAAGCGGAAGCATACAGCACCAAAAAATGATACTTCAACGCTATGCGGACGAACACCATTTTTTGAACACAAAGTTTTTTGTGGACGACGGATTTTCCGGCGTGAGTTTTGAGCGCGAGGGGCTGCAAGCGATGTTGCAGGAAGTGGAAGCCGGACGAGTGGCGACGGTCATTACCAAAGACCTTTCCCGTCTTGGCAGAAACTATCTGAAAACGGGCGAACTCATAGAGATTGTATTTCCCGAAAACGGAGTACGCTATATCGCGATCAACGACGGAGTTGACACAGCGCGGGAGGATAACGAGTTTACCCCCTTGCGGAACTGGTTTAACGAGTTTTACGCCCGCGACACAAGCAAGAAAATCCGCGCAGTTAAACAGGCACAGGCGCAAAAAGGCGAGCGCGTCAACGGGGAATATCCATACGGCTATATCCCAGACCCGAACAACCGCCACCACCTTATACCCGACCCGGAAACCGCGCCGATTGTCAAACAGGTTTTCGCTATGTTTGTTAGCGGCGTGCGTATGTGCGAAATCCAAAAATGGCTTGCGGAAAACAAAGTCTTGACGATTGGAGCGTTGCGCTATCAGCGTACAGGACAGGCGCGGTATCAGCGGGCAATGATCGCCCCCTATACTTGGCCGGACAAAACGCTCTATGACATATTAGCAAGGCAGGAATATTTAGGGCATACCATAACCGCGAAAACTCACAAGGTATCCTACAAGTCGAAAAAGACCCGGAAGAACGAAGAAGAACAACGCTATTTCTTCCCAAACACCCATGAGCCGCTTGTTGACGAGGAAACCTTTGAACTTGCGCAAAAGCGGATTGCTACCCGCCACCGCCCGACAAAAGCAGCGGAGATTGATATTTTTTCCGGCTTGCTGTTTTGCGCTGGTTGCAGACATAAGATGTATTACCAACAGGGCGTAAATATCGAGCCGCGCAAGTTTTCCTATTCTTGCGGCGCATGGCGCAACAGGGCAAGGACAGGCAGCGAGTGTACCTCTCATTATATCCGCAAAAACGTACTTCTTGATTTAGTGCTGGAAGATATGCGGCGGGTTTTGCGGTATGTTAAGGAACACGAACAGGACTTTATCTGTAAAGCTACCGAGTACGGCGACATGGAAGCGAGAAAGGCATTAGCGCAGCAGCAAAAGGAACTTTTCAAAGCACAGGCGCGTATGACCGAACTTGACACGCTTTTCCGCAAGCTGTATGAGGACAACGCATTAGGCAGACTGACAGATGAACGGTTTGTGTTTCTAACTTCCGGCTATGAGGACGAAAAGAAATCCCTTGCCGCAAGGATAGACGAGTTACAACAGCAGATCGCAACCGTTACCGAGCGAAAAAGGGATATATCAAGGTTTATTCAGATTGTCGGGAAATACAGCGACATACAGGAATTGACCTATGAAAACGTCCATGAGTTTATCGACCGTATTTTGATACATGAATTAGACCGGGAAACCAACACCCGGAAAATCGAAATCCATTATAGCTTTGTCGGACAGGTTGATACCGAGCAGGAGCCGACGCAAGTTGTCAACCATGACCGCCGCAACATGGTAGATGTAAAAAGTATCGCTATCTAACCCCAGCAAAATTCACACCCGAAAAACCATCGTCCGTAAAATGTCGAATGTTACCGAACCCATTTCTACGAGCATAATCTTCCAAGTATTTCTTCTGATTGATGATTGAATTTGACTCGCCAGTAAGGTCATCGTCCCTTGATAATCGCTCATAGAGGGCTGTAATCTTTGAAGTCCTTGACATTCTCTTAACCTCCTTTCGTTATGTATTCTTGCAATTTAAAAAAGACGATTATCATCGTTTTAAAAAAGTATAGCCCTCCGGTGTAAATTTTACGATACTTATTGTCGTTTCAAAAACATATTCCCCAACTACTTTTTTACTAAAAAAAGCCTAGAAGAGACATTTTCTCTTCTAAGCCTTATTACTTTATCACAGAATACTTTTTGCTTTCATTTTTCCTCATGGTCATGAGATATTTTTCGCTTAAATTGTGTCTTATGAATCATCCAACTTCTCTTCACGTGCTATTTGAATTGTTTCTAATGCTTTCTGAATTCGTTCCTTTGCATAAGGAGGTCTTAAATTCAATGATAACCGTCCCTTTTGGATTATATAGGTTTCACTTCCTTCTTTTGTTGAGTTGCTTAGATAGCAGCATTCCGGATATCTCTCTGCAAAATTCTTTAATCGTTTCTGTAATCCCTGATTAAATGTATAGACACTGTAATATCGATCTTCTTCATTTGTCAGGATAATCGTTTCTTTTTCATACTTTGACAGTTTCATAGCATCTATCCTCTCCTCCTTTCCATATCCTGCTCCAAATATCTCGGTACCGGTTTTCCAGATTTCACAGCGATTGCAATCTGTTTTTCCCGTAATCTCTTGATCACCGACTCTCTTTTCTTTGGTTTCTTTTTTGAGGATTGTTCTGGTCTCTGTACCGGCTTTCTTTCCACTCTTTTCCCTTCTGCACTTTTCAGATTGTTTACCTGCCCATCCACCATATTATAATTTCCTTCTGTTCCGGATTCCCAGCTTCTCTCATAAGTCCCATTCTCAAAAAATTTCTGATAATGTTCCAGCCTGTCTCTATTTTTTTGATGTTTCTGTTCCCTTTGTTCCGGTGCTTTCATAAGCTCATGGAGTTTCTGTTTGGTTTTTTCATCAAATCCATTCTGACATTCCTCCATGATCATCTTTCCATAACTGTCTAGGATGATATAGGCAACCTGTCTGTGATATTCCTGATGCTCCATGAGATAAAACTGTTTTCCATCAATAATGATATCATCCGTAGCCATCCAGTTTCCCGGCTTGCCACTAATGCGATAATTTTCCGTATCCAACGTGACCAATGTACCTGACGGGTTTAATCGGATGAACCCTGATAAAAGCTGTGGATAGTCTTCATTGACATAATAACAATGAATTTCCCCATTCTGATTCAGTACAAGCACATCACTGACTTCACAGGACTCTTTCATGCGTTTCCATAAAGCAATTGCACTCTCCCCCGGCAATAATGGTCTGAGATTTATCTGTCGGTAATGTTCAATCCGTATCGCAAGTTTCCTGCTTACCGCTTCCTGATAGGAAAGGTGCCAAAGGTCTCTCCCTTCCGAATTACGGTCTACTCGGTAAACTGCAAATTGATCATTCTTCATAAGCATCATCCTCCAGGTTATTCAGATAACGATTCAAATCCAAGGAATAATAATATTTATCTTCTATCATCTGTAACTTACTGATCGCAGATGCAATGGTTTCCAGCAGATCGTCTTCCAATGGATCTTCTTTCGTTTCTTCCAATACCTCTAAAGTGTCTTTCAAAATATCTATCGTATCTTTTCTAGTGTTTTCCTGGAAAAGAGCCACAACCGCCAATTCATCTTCTTCAAATGTTACTTTACTCATAAGCTCATATCCTCCCTTCTTTTTTGAGATTTGGTTTTCTGTATCTCTCCTTTTTCTTCTTTTGGTCTGGTTTTCTCTACATTCAGAGACTTTTCTTCGATATATTGTTCTACACGTTTCAAAGCTTCCTGCACCAACTTATTTTCTTTATAGAATGGTATGGAATCTAAGATCTCTCTTTGTGATCTTCCGGCAACCATCAGATCCATCATTCCGTCATAATCGCTTCCTTCCTGCAGGTTAAATCCAACAGACTTGATCCCATTCATCCGTTCTGCCGGTATCTTCTCATACGCTTCTAAAGCTTCCGGCAAAGTAAGATCATGATGAACTTCTCCTAATACCGGAAACTCTGAACATTCTGCCGCATAGAAGCTGATACAGCTCGTTTGCTCTAAGACATCCTTTTTCTGAATGTCACTTTCCATTCCAAGTATCTTTTTTCTCTCTTCCACAAAATCCGGAAGTTCCTGGAAGCCAAAGCGATCCACAAAATATGCTTTCATATCCCCATTCTGATTCATAATCACAACATCACTGACAGACAGGGAGTGTACCTTATAATCTGCCGGTGGATCATCATTAAAAATACTGTAAATCGCATTCATATCTTCATTTGGCAGATACAGGCTGGAATAAACACATCGATACTGATCAGCAGTTACCGTGATCCCTTTTTTCTGCAAGTCTTCCATTCCTACAAATAATTGATCTTTTCCAGAGCCATTTTCATCTAAATGATAAATTGAGAGTCTGCATTCTTTTCTTGTAAACATCATTTCTTCAAAACTCTGTTCAAACCGTTCCGGATAGATTACTCGCTCTACACGTTCTTTCTGGATTGGATCTCCTTTTTCTATGATTGCATCTACCCATCGTTCCACTTCATTCCAGGATTTTGCAAATAAATGTCCCTGCATCCTATGAGTGCCGTCCGGAATAAACTGCAGATGTTGGGAATTGCTTTCTTCTTTTGCAAAACGGTATCCGGCAGCTTCTACTGCAGCAAGTAATTTCTCTTGTTTCTGTTCCAGCATCATTTCTATTTTTTCTGTCAGTTCATCGATCATTTCTCCGGCCGTCTTACGGATCACATCCATAGATGCTTTCAATTCTCTCATTTCTTTTCCACTGCTCCAACCTGCAATATACGGAAAACTGTATTCTGACGTATCCAGTTCAAAGGCAGAGCACACACAATACGCGACTGACTCTGCTTCCACTTCTTTTGTCAGCCGGTCCTTCTCGATGCCCTGGTTTTCCATGATCTCCTTATCATGTAACCTTGCATGTGCGGTTTCATGGATCGCTGTTTTTAAGGTCTGGCTCTGGCTCATTTCTTTTTTGATCACGATCTCTTTATCCAGGTTGTGATAATAACCGTTTGCAGATCCTTCGATCGCATCGAATCGTATCGGCACTGGTGAGATTTCCCGGATTGCTTCCAGGAATAAATCAAAATCTTCTACTGCCGCTGTCAAGATTTCCGGAGCAAGTGTCTGGATCGGCTCTCCTGTGGTCTGTTCAATATCAAATACTGTGATGGCCTTGAAACACGGAAGTGTGACCTCCACCTCTTCCGTCTTTGGTTTTCCATCCGGACCGATGACTGGTTTCTGATCCTGATCCAATACTGCCTGCTCCTTTTTCCTTTTGATCGGCGCCGGTGCGATAATGGTGATTCCCTTCTCCCCTTTTTTTACCTGTCTGCCCATAGACTGCCAGTTCCGATATCCCGTTACTAGGGTGGCATCCGGTCTTTGCATGGCGATCAACAGCGTATTATTAAAAGAATAATTATGGAATTTTGACATGGTTTTCAAATATTCCTGATACCGTTCACTGGTAAATAATTCTGCGACTCCTGTTTCCAGGTTTTGCATGATACTGTCCATATCTTTCCCTTGTATGGGAAGTAATTTGGTTTTTGTCAATTCTTCGCTCATTCATTTCCTCTCTTTCTCTTTTAAAAAATCCCCCATACAGCCGTGTGTATGAGGGATTCCCATTTTATCGTTATACGGACTCTACACTTCTATAATTCCATCTCATGTTTCTTAGCTTTCGGCTGCTTCATACTCTGCTCTTTTCCGGTATATTCATTTTTATCGAGCTGAGCTGCCTTTTCTTTCTGACGCTCTTCAAATTTATCTGCCCTTTCAAATACCCGGTCTTTCACATCATAATGATAGACATGATCGGAAAGTCGTTCTTCCGGAGCGACTTCATTTTCATTGATCGTCTGGACCATATCCTCCAGAACCCGGTAATCAAATGCTCCATTATCCGGAATGACTAATGTTTCATGAGTGGAAGAAGGCAGAATAAAAAAGTTTCCCTGAAAGCCTTCCCCGATCTGATCCATTACTTCCGGATAAAAAATCACACCTGCTCCACCTACTGTCTGTGAGTTCGTTACAATAAACATCGGATTCTCACTTCCCATTCCATTTGAGATAACTTCTGCAATATTCTGAACAGATTCATCTTTCAGAATTGTTTCTGGTCCCATTCCCATAAGCTGCTCAATCATACTTCCCATTACCATCACATGGATGGGTCTGACATTCGGACTGTTTTCCATAGCATCTGCATGAAGCTGTTCCTCACTGATCCCATAACGCTTTAAAATATCATTCGTGATCGTCGTAGAACCCACCCCAATATCATCAATGCGGATGGCAAGATGATAGGTAATTGCCAGATCTTCTCTCATCTGGTGAGGTACGTTCTGCAGCATTTCTTCATTTTTTTCTGCCGAAGATACGCGGATGAACAGCTTCTTCTTTGCATTCTCATATTCTGTAATGCTCTTCGGATTAAACTGCTCCGGTACATCAAGCACCAGTTCCGTAATGCTTCTCAAAATGCTTCCCATAGAAACCTCTGGATCTGACTGATACATTTTGTACAATTGATTCAGATTAAAAGTGGGAGCGATTACCTGATTTTCTTTTAAGACCGTAATTCCGAGATAATTCTCATTTAATTTCTTTACCTCTTCGATTCTTACCTGTGCATCTTCATATTCAATCGGAAGAAACTGTTTGATTCTTCCCTTTACTTCGTCAACAAATTGATTAAATTCCATATTTTATTCCTCCTATTTTCTCTTATTTTTCTTCATTGTTTTTCTTTTCGGGAAAGATAACGAAAATGTCACTCTCCCGTTTTCATCGACTTCCATATGCAGATCTGCTTCAAAATACAGATCTTTCTTTCTGGAATATAGATCCTTCACATGAACACTTCC
Organism: Blautia sp. HCN-20427; assembly: GCF_037890365.1. NCBI lineage: Bacteria > Bacillati > Bacillota > Clostridia > Lachnospirales > Lachnospiraceae > Blautia > Blautia sp. HCN-20427. Next base: position 11,823 of record NZ_JBBKBX010000035.1, read on the forward strand.
ATTCTTCAGAAGCTCAGCAGCCATCCTGACATCCATATCCTTTTCCATACTCTGTAAATACTTGTTTTCTTTCCAGAGACAGAAATTACATTCACGGTTGCCGCAATAGAAATTTTTCTTTCCTTCATAGACCAGACCGCCACAGACCGGACAGGTTCCCACGCTCTCTTTTTTCTGGAACCTTCGTGTCTCTTCTTCCGGAATGGAGTCACAATGATTTAACATCATGGAAATCAGTTTTTCGATACCTGTCATAAACTGCCCAGGAGCCATCTTTCCCTGCTCCATCTCTAACAGTTGGTTTTCCCATTCGGCTGTCATGGTGGCAGACTTCAAGAAATCCGGTAAGATATCGATCAATACTTTTCCGTCCTCTGTCGGAAGGATCTGTTTACCTTTTCGTACCGCATACTGGGAAGCGATCAGTTTTTCTATGATTCCTGCTCTTGTTGCCGGAGTGCCCAGCCCTTTCTTCTCGGTATCTTCCTCAAATTCTTTATTTCCAGCGGTTTCCATAGCTGCAAGCAGGGTATCCTCACTATACGGTTTCGGTGGTGCTGTAAAATGTTCCGTCTTTGCTGCGGATACGTTGTAAAACTTATGATTTACTTCTACTTTGGGAATGCGGTCCTTCCCTGCATCCGCCGGGTTTTCTATAGCAAGTCCATCCTCATTCTTAAAGCATTCCTCATACAGTTTCCAACCGATCTGTTTGATCACTTTTCCTTTTGCTTTAAATATTTCATCCTGACATCGTACTTCCACCTCTGTCTCCATGAATACATGATCTTCTTCCATTGCTTCTACGGTATGTACTGCGATCAGGAATAAAATCTTCTGTTCCCATTCTCTTAGCTTAGAGAAGTCAAATTCTGCAAGTTCTACCGTAGGAATGATTGCATGATGATCCGATACTTTCTTGTCATTCAGTACCTTCTTTACCTCCGGTGTTTTTGGCTGGTCAAACGGTCCCAGCAATTGATATTTTTCATGGATCTTACGGATCACGTGTTTCGCTGTTTCTTCCATATCACTTGTCAAATACTGGCTGTCTGTACGCGGATAAGTGATCAGCTTCTGCTCATATAGGCTCTGCGCCGCATTTAATGTCTGCTGAGCAGTCATTCCATAGATACGGTTCGCCTCTCTCTGTAGGGTTGTCAGGTCATACAGTTTCGGCGGTTTTACCGTCTTTTCCTTTGACTCCACCTTTTCCACAATCGCATCACTGCCCTGACAGGTTTTCCACATTCTTTCTGCTTCTTCCACATCGAAGATTTTCTTCTTCTCTGCGATCAGTCCATCAAAATCCAAAACTACATTAAAATATTTTTCTTTTTTGAAACCTGAAATCTGATTCTGTCTTTCGACAAGCATGGCAAGTGTCGGCGTCTGCACGCGTCCTACTGTCAGCTTTTTAAAATATTTTGTTGTGTAAGCTCTTGTCGCATTCATACCGACAAGCCAGTCTGCCTGTGCCCGGCAAACCGCCGCTTCTGCCAGATTATGATAGGTTTCTCCAGCTTTCAGATGTTCCATCCCTTCTAAGATCGAAGAACTTTCCAATGAACTGATCCATAATCTCTTGACCGGCTTTTTACTTCCGGACAGATCATATACATGCTTAAAGATAAGTTCTCCTTCCCGTCCGGCGTCACAGGCATTTACCACAAACTCGATATCCGGGCGGTTCAGCAGCTTTTTCAAAATATAGAACTGTTCTTTCTTATCTTTGGATACTGCTAGTTTCCATTCTTCTGGGATGATTGGAAGATCCTCATACAGCCATCTGGTGAACCTTTCATCATAAGAATCCGGTGAAACATATTCTGCAAGATGGCCAAAACACCAACTGACAATGCAGCCCTTTCCTTCCAGATACCCTTCTTCTTTTTTTGATGCCCCGATCACTTCTGCAATCGCTTTGGACACGCTTGGTTTTTCTGCAATTACTAAATACATAACTTATTACCTCCTTCATATAACGAAAGGAAACGCCCCAAAAATACAGGGCGTTCCACTCATTTTTTTTATTTTTTATTCATTTTCTTCTTCCCGGTCTTCAAATTCATCCTCATTGATGATTTCCAAGCCATCACTTGTTTCCAGTCCTTCCTCTTCAAAATCATCTTCTTCCTCTTTCTTTGGCTTATAGATCTTGAAGTAGTAATAAGCTGCAACTCCACCTAACGCAAGAATAAGGATTGCTGCCATTGCTCCCATATTCGCTTGTGGCATCTTCTCTTTTTCTGGCTTTGCTATCTCTTCTTTTTTATCGGTTTCTTCGGTTTTATTTTCATCGATGACTACCTGCGGAGTGGGTGTGACAGTTGCCGGCTCTTTTTCCTGATCCACAAATTCCTTCAGATCATTTTCATCTACCTGAGATAACAGATATACATTCTGGGAGGTAGAACTGCGGTCAATCACAAGATAAAAGGTATTGTTATTCTTTGTTGTGATCGTAAGGAATTCTTTACTGGATCCATTCTGGATATCATCCTGGACTTCCCCATTTCCCGGTTCTGTAAAAGCATCTTCTTTCTTCTCTGTTTTATTATTTTCCGGCAGAACCCCCTCATCTGCCGGCTTTTCTGTTTCTTTATTCTGTACCGTCTCCGTCTGTGCCGCTTCTGTATTTGTCGTCTCTGCCGACGGATCCACATATGCAAAGGCTGTTGTGGATGCAGAAAAAAGCACCATAACGCCTAACAATACTCCTGCCACTTTCTTATTCAGTTTTTTCCATTTCACCATACGGATGTCCCTCCTCTTTCTTTTCTGTAAATACAAAGGAGCCTGTTCCTTCTTCCTCAGACTCCTGGCTGACCTGAAATTTTACGGTTCCTTCCTGGATTCCATTCAGAAGATCATGCAGGGCATGACTGTCTAATTTCATTCCACGGATGCTTTTGATCATCTCATTATCTTCTTCCTGTTTTAAAGCAGCATGAAGTCCTTTGAGATACTGCTGAAGATCAGCGATCTTCTGTTCTGTCTTATGGATCTCCTCCATATATTTCTTGATTTTTTTATTCAAATCTTTCACTCTCCTTTTCTTATGGCAATCTGCCAAAACACATAAAATGTTGCTGCCAGTATGCTGTACCGATATTGGAATAATGGATCGGATCTCCACAATGGATCATCATGTTATTTCCCACATAGATACCCACATGGCTTGCTCCTGGCGTACTATACGTTCCCTGGAAAAAGATCAGATCTCCCGGCTTTGCATCGCCCGGAGAAACAAACGTACAACTGTTTCGCAATCCCTCTGCAGTCTGTCTTCCCAGGTTCCATCCGTTTCCACAATGATTGATCACATAGGATACAAATCCGGAACAGTCAAATCCAGAAGGGGAATATCCTCCCCATACATACGGGACTCCCAGATATTTCTCAGCTTCCCGGATCATCCGGGCAAATTCTTCATCTTGTAATGCTTCCGGCGGTATCTCATAACTCATTCCGTCCGAACCGGAGCCTGTGGAGATATTTCCTATATCCCACAAGTAATTTCTGTTTCCATAGGTGGTATTCAAAGCATTGTATAGGATCATCTGTTCTTCATTCAGATTAGCTCTTGCGACTGCATCAAATCCCGTATTCCCTAATGTCACATACAAGATCTTCTTCGTTGTCGTATTCGTTACTGTCACTTCATTGCTTCCGTTACTATCCGCAATAAACGCTTCCCAGGTCTTATGACCATGTGCGGATGCTGCGCTATGATTATCATAGTAAACATCGAACTGCACTCCATATCTTGCAAAGGCTCCCGTATCCTCTACGGTATATTCCACGCCATTCATCACAATCTTTGTTCCCATCGGAACAAATGGATCAGAAGCATCTACCGCGATCGTATGGTTTGCGGTTGGATAAACGCCACTCGCTGTAGGACCGCCTGACCATTGCCCGCAACAGATCGAACAATTACAGTAACCGCTGGTAACTACGTTCCCTAAGGATTCCCCTACCCGTACTGTCTTCGTTTCTGTCACGGTTTCTGTTTTGCTTTCTGTATCCAAGCTGTACTGTGCTTCAAATAAAGCCTGTAATTCATCCTTGATGTCTTCAAATTTCCAATCCCCATATTTTGCTGTCAGATAGGAGATCAGATGATACGGATTATGAGCGATCTCGCCTACGTTGTACTGGTATTCGTCATAGTCCGGATGAGTGGTTTCCATCTCATTGATCTGCTGGTTCAAAGCTATTTCCAAAGAAACATAGTAGTTCTCAGCTGCATAGATATCTTCATCTGTTCCCGGATATGTGGTGATCTCGATCACAGAGCCTCCCCCTTGTATGGAAGCGCTGCAGCTTCCCAAAGATACTGCCACGATCAGAAATAAAAGCACAAAAATACCGGCGCCGAAAAATACAGCCCGATTCCGCTTCACAATCTCTTTTAATGCGATCTTCGCTTTCACGGTTATATTCTCAACGCCGGCAACAGTTGCCGCCCCGCCTGCACTGCCTGCAGATTTTCCTGTTCTGGCAGCCCGATAGGCATCCTTATATCGTTTTCTCTGGAAAAAGCGGTTCAAAACCCTTTTCTTCTCTTCCGACTTTTTGGCCGTTTCCTCCGCCCCTGCTTTCCCCATGCTGTCACTCATACCAAATTTTAACTTTTCTCCGGTTTCATCCAGATGATATCCTCTCCGGTTTGCCTTTACATCTGCACGCTGGCTCCGATGCTGTGCATAGCGCAGACCTCTTATTGCTGTTTCGGTCCCTCTTTCTGCAAACTGAACCGTTTCCGTTGCAACATCCTGTTCCTCTTCTTCTGGATCCGATACCCCTTTTGAAACTGCATCTCTTACCGCATACCTTCCAATGGTCCTGCCCGGTTTCATCCCCGGGCCTTTTACCATCTGATTTTCCTCATCATCAAAGGATAATCTTCCGGATTTTGTCTGCTCTTTTCTCATCTGTTTTTGGATCTGCTTTTTCCGGATCTTTTTCTTCTGTCCTGTCAAGGAGTCATCTTCCGGTATCTGTGCATGTTCCCGAAACTTTTTCTTGTATTTGGGGGATTCTCCAAAAACGTTTTTCTCTCCAGTTCCTTCTCCATCTAACACAGATTCTTCTAAAATAGGTTCTTCAGATATTGCTTCTTTTCGCAAAGAGGATTTTCGGATCTGCTTTTTTTGCAGATTCCGTTCCTCTCCTTGTCCATCCGACTGCTGGGCTTTCTTCTTTTCCCGGTCAAAAACAAAGTCCTGTTTCATTTCCGGCGGTCTGCCCCGGCTTTTATGGCTGATATCTTTTACGGAACCATCTGCCAGATTTTCTTCCGTCAGACCGTCTCTTGTCATTTTACTTACAACTTTCTCTCTTCCTTTCAGTTCTTTCCCTGCCAAGATTTCCGCCTCCTTCCTTTTCTCTTTGTTCCACTTCTTCCGGCTTTGTTGTCATCAGAGAATATAACTTCAGGGACTTATCAAACTTATCCTTAAACGGAATGATCGTTGTCCCATAAAAGAGAAGTCCTTCTCCTTCCCCGGAATTCGTAACATAAGACAACTGATACGGTGAGATATTTAATTGTTTTGCCAGGATCTGCCGGTCACCTGCAGCCTGATTTAACATCAAAATAAAATCACTATTGTCCAAAATATTTTCAATCTCCCGGCTAGCAAGAAGGTCCTTTATATTCTGCGTGATTCCTGTCGGAATGCCCTGCCACTTCCTAAATCTCTTGAAGATCTCCACCGAATAAGATGCGGTCTGCTCTTCTTTCAGAAGAAGATGGAATTCATCGATATAGTACCAAGTAGACTTCACGCCTCGGTTGACAGTCACCCGGTTCCATACCTGATCCTGTATGATGAGCATTCCAAGCTTTTTCAACTGCTTTCCAAGCTCCTTGATATCAAAACAGACAATCCTGTTATTCAGTTCTACGTTGGTCTGGTGATTGAACACCTTCAAAGATCCGTTGACATAGATTTCCAGAGCTGTGGCAATCCTCTGTGCCTGGGGTTCTTTCTGTTTGCGGAGACAATCATACAGATCTCCAAGGATCGGCATATTTTCCGGTTTCGGATCAGAAAAATAGTTCTGATATACAAGCGGAAGGCATCGGTCAATGACAGACTTTTCTTCTGCTTCAATTCCATCCCGGCTTCCCATGATCAATTCACAAAGGGATAAAATAAAGTCAGATTTTACTCCCAGCGGATTATCATCCTCAGAATAATTCATGTTGATATCCATCGGATTGATGTAATCCTTACTGTTTGGGGAAATATGGATGACCTGTCCTCCCAAAGCATGGACCAACGGATAATACTCACCTTCCGGATCTCCAATGATAATGTCATCATTGGTTGTAAAAAATACATTCGTCATTTCCCTTTTTGCTGCAAAGGATTTTCCTGAACCGGGTGTACCGAGGATCAGGCCATTAGGGTTTTTCGACTTCTTTCTATCTACCATAATCAGATTATTGCTGGTAGCGTTCAGTCCATAATACAAAGAATCGCCGCCCATAAATAATTCCTGTGTGGTAAATGGTACAAAAATCGCTGTACTGGTCGTTGTCAGCGCTCTTTTTATCGGAATATGGCTAACCCCAAGGGGAAGGCTGCTCATCAAGCCTTCTTCCTGCTGATAATCCAGACGCTTTAACATACAATTATATTTCTGTGCGATACCGGCTGTCTGAAAGATCGCATTATCCAATTCCTGCTTGCTTTTTGCGGTATTTAAAAAGAGCGCTGTTACAAGGAACATACGCTCATTTCGTGACTGCAGATCTTCCAAAAGCCGTTTTGCTTCCCCTCCATAGGTATTCAGATCCGACGGAATGATATCCATATCGTACCCTGCTCTTACTGCTTTTTTCTGCTCTTCAATTTTCATTCTGTTGATATCCGTTACTTTACTTTTTACCAGCTTGATCGCTTTCATCTGATCCACAGACTGAATATGCAGATTTACGATCAAGTCCTTATCAATATCCAAAAACTCTGCCAGCATCTTGTCTGTCAGCTCCGGAGCCAGAATCTGTAAATAAGAAACCGCCCCCATCGTATTTCCCATCTGGAAGGTCTTCCCTTCCTTAAAGACAAAACTGGTAGGCGCTACATAATCTTTTGTGTTTAAACCAGTTTTAATCATAGAACCATAATCAAACTGGAAATCCACCGTAGAATCCGGATTAAAGGTTTCATACAAAATCCGTAATCGTTCTTCCCCATTCAGAGGATACGCCATCACACCAAGGATCTTAAAGTTATTTAGGATATCGGATTCGATACGCTCCAGCTTCGGTTTTGCTTCCCGGATATTTTCCGCTTCAATGGAAAAGGTGATGTATTTCGTTTTCACCAAACCATTGTTTCCTCTTGCAAGCTGTTTTTTCAGCATATTGGCATATTCCATACGGATATCATCATAAGCATCTCCCTGTGGACTGATCTTGATCACCTGCTCAAACTCCTTCATGCTGCTCTTATGATTGATAAAACTGAGCTGAAAATGTATGCTGCTGTCAAAATAGTTCAGGAAATCACACCAGTTTTCAAAGATCGCATTCTTGTCTTCATTCTGCGCCAACTGGTAGTTGATATCGTAAAACCGGATACATTTGGAATAGACATTTCCCTGCACCCTGCAAATACCATCCCTTCCCATTTCTTTGTAGGCAATGGTCTGTTGAACGGTAAGTTTCTTTACATCTTTTTTTCCATTCTTCTTTTTATTTGCGGCCTTTTTTCTTTTTCTTACCACCACTATTTCCCCCTTTCCTTTCTTCCTTTCTCATCGTTTTCTGATCTTCTCCATCTGGATCCGATTCATAATAGTTTTCAGTTTCATATTTTCTGACAGATGGCCGGATAAATTTCACCCGGATCACATGCATCAATACGTCTTCCAGATGCATTCCATCTTTCTCATACATGGCAAACAAAAAGGCCGGCAGCATCATAAGTACCATAAGGACTGCAGCATTATTGATTCCAAGAGCATTTCTAAAGAGAAAATAACAGGGAATTCCCATAGCTGCTCCAATGCCAATACAGATCAATTGCCTTTTCGTAAGATTAAATGCCACTTTATTTTTTACCTTCGTTAAATCTTTCGGCACACTCACATACGCCATGTGTTTCACTTCCTTTCTTTTTAATGTGCATTAAAGATTGACTTACTAAGTGATCCTGTCTTGAACAGACTGAAACATAAGATCACCGTATATGCCATTACACCAAATAATGAGGAACTCAGATTATCTGAAAACTGGATGCCGGCCACTAATACTGCATAAATAGCAACACATACCATCATCAGAAATGCCTGGAATGCCAGGGCAAAGAGTCCTCTGAAATAATTCGTTCCGATCTGTCCCCACTCTCTGTTGCTCATCGTTGCGAATGGGATCGGTGCAACTGAGGTATAAAGGTAAATTTCTATCATACGGACATACAAGATAACCGTAATGAGTACAGACATGATCTTCATACAGAAACTTACGATCAAAGTTTCCAATGCCAATATCACAAGTTCTCCGATCTCCATGCTTTCTAATGTAGCAGATAAATCTGTGATCGCAGAGCTGATATCAATGGATGTATCTCCTGAAACCAGCCCTGCCGCCGAGTTTACGACGTTTTGTCCTACATCAAAGACCGCCATCGTAATGGTAAACGTATTGCTTACCAGATAAACGGCAATCCACATTTTTACAAAATACTTAAAGAACATCCATGTATCAATATCATGCATATTATTTCGCTCTGTCAGCATGGAGATCAGTTCATAACACAGTACAAATGTTATGATGATACCTGCAATCGGCATGATGACTGAATTTGACAGTCCTTCGATCATACTAAAGATACTGCCATTCCATCCTTGTGGCGTCTGTCCAACCTGGCCCGCAATCTCACTTGTCTTCTGATTGACATCCGTAAACATACGGTCCAGGTTAGAACTGATCATACCTGTTAGAAGTTCCCTCATCCATTCCTCAATCGCATCAAAAATTTGATTGAACATGGATCTCTACTCCTTTCCTTTAACCAAATAATCCACTCAAAAGCGGAATCAACTGTGTACCGATCAGGATCACACCACCGCCACTCATAAGCTGCTTAATTCCCTGTGATTTTGCGCCCGGATTATCATTTCCGTAACCTTCCATCAGGTTGATAACTCCCCAGACACCAAGACCTGCACCAATCGCTACGACTAATGTCTGTAAGATTGTAATTGCACTTCCGAAAAATCCCATATTCTTTTCTGAATAAACGCTGTTTCTATGGTCTGTCAGCGTTTCCTCTCTCCTTTCCCTATTATTCAGACCTCTTTTTTTACCTGTTTTATTTGCAAGGTGATCTTATTTTTATCTTCACTTTTTTCTCCTTTCTGCCTGATCATCAGGACCTTTTCTTAAAAAAACGCAAAAAAAGAGCACATAGATGGATATCTACATGCTCTAACGCTTTTTATTCTGTTTTTCTTATGAAATTTGATTTATCGTTTTTTATATGTGAATACAATTCCAATGATTGATCCCGTAAGAAGAAATGGGGCCAATCTGATAAATAAAAACTCAAAACCATGTAATAGAGTACCTACGATTGCCAACTCTGGATCATTAAAATCCCAAGTCAAATATTCACCATTCATAGCAGCAAAAGCAATAAAAATTATTGTAATAATTGCACATAATGAAATAAGCAAATAACGGACTGTATGAACTCTCATAGAACTTCTTTTAGCAAGTTGAAGATTGATAACTTCAAGCTTCTCTGAAATGCTCTTCATATTTTCTTTATCCAAACATTCTTCCTGTACAGTTTCCCCAAGTAAGGTGCTTACAGATGTATCTAATTCCTCTGCTAATGAAATAATCATACTTGAATCAGGAACGGATAATCCTTTTTCCCATTTGGATATTGTTTGCCTTACTACGTTTAACCTGATAGCTAGTTCTTCTTGCGAAAGTCCTTTTGATTTTCGCAAATTTCTAATATTCTCGTTTAACATACCCTGTGCCTCCTTTGTTTTGATACAATCATTAAATATCAAAACAACCATTGCCACAAGCAACGCAAATTAACATCTCCCATTATTGCATCAAATTCATATTTTTCAGTTCTACAAACTGCAATTTATCTTAGAAATTACAGCGATGTTATTTTGATAAACTTTCAAGAATTGAAATATCATGCTTATCTTTATCTCTTAATTCATAACCTGAATGGAAAACTTTTTGGCCTTTTAAAGATATACAAGGAATTGTTTTGCCTTCAAAAAAAACACTACCAAAGTAATCTTTTTCAAACTCATACCATCCACCCTCTAAATCAGCTTGTTTTGAAGTTCCGTCCTCATTTAAAACGAACGGGTGAATGTCTAAGTAACCAAGTTCATCACTATATAACTCTATTCTAACCGGTTTCCAGTCTGTATCAATTTTATAGCCCAGATTCAAAAGCACATTTAACAATTTTTCCGTATGTTGAGCATCAAAATTTATATCTATATCTCTATGAATTCTTGTTTGTTTACCAGCTAAAATATCTACACCCCATCCGCCATCCAACCAGTATGTAATTCCAGTATTTTCGAATAATTCTATTACTTTCATTAAATCTTCTTTTGTTGTTATTTCTTTTCTACCCATACAAAGTCTCCTTTACAACTTCTATATAATTGTTTAGTTAAGTCAATATCAATATCTAATTGCCAAGGCTCAAAATCAAAAATCATGGTCATCACACTCCTTTTTAAAATTCCAATTTGTTATTCTCATTTTACCATACTGCTCCTGTGTTTTCTATACTTATTAGATGAGGACAATCAGTTTTTATCTGACTGCCCTCATCGTTATTAAAAACTTTATCTTTCCATATTGAGTTCTGCAAACTGAAATTTGTCTTTGCGTGTATCTCCTCCTCAAACTGAAACCTGCTTGACTTTATCGTAAGCCTGAGTAAATTATAAAAACGCCAAATAAAAATACTAATAAAGCAACAACCTCTATACGAAAATCAAAGCATTTGAAAACCTCATTTCCATATTTTTCATTCTTAAATACAGAAATTTCTTTTCCAACCTTCCTCTTTCCCAATGATAAAAAGAAACAACCATGTGCAGTATAATACTTTTTGTTTTTAATCTTCACTATATAAGCATGCTTTTTAACATTAACACCACCTACTGAATAACCAGCATTTTGTTCTACAATGTCGATTATTTTCCCTTTGCATTTTTCGCCAGTAAAAACAACCCTATATTTTAGATATAGAACTAATAGCGATGTGATTATAAAAATACTCCCTAAAAGCCACATTTAATACACTCCTATAATTAAATCTTATTCTTATT
>NZ_JBBKBX010000036.1:0-22049 GCF_037890365.1 Blautia sp. HCN-20427
GTAGAGATATAACGGTCAAATGTCTCATTCAAAGTTGCTTTCCCTGATACATAAATATCGAGACCGTCCAACTGATCCTTTAACAGATTTTCTTCCTTTTCTCTTAATTGTGTAAGATCATTTGCGTAAATAAATTTTCGTCTGCCAAGCGGATCCGTATAAGTATACATATACCGCTTATCCGACGCTCTCTGTACCTCTCCTTTTCTTAACGACCTTCCCCGCAGATCTTTTCTTGTCTTTGCCATGTTGTTTTCCTCCTCCCAAAACGAAAGAAGGACTCATTGATTTATTCCTGCTTAGAGATAAAAGCCTCCACTCCACGTAAAACAACATCTGTAGTGGTCATATTATGTTTTTCGGCGTATGCAAGCAGCTGCGAATATAACTGGTCAGACACACGAATACTCAAAACTTTCTTCTTAGTGTTTTCAGACTTTGGTCTTCCCATCTTAGTCATAGCTGCATTCATACCTCCTATGATTCACATTATACTTTTTGTATGACAAAATGTCAACAGGCAGCAATCTTCTCTGAGTCCTTTTTCGCACTGTAAATAATTAATATTCTCTAAATGTTTCAAGATACTTTTCAAAGATCTCACAGTTCACTAAGACAACTTTATCAATTTTATATGTCGCCTTAGCCTCTTTTGCTAATGCCTGGAATTTTGTCAATCCAAGACTGTATTTTTCAGCGCCTTCCTGATATCTCACAAACTTCTTTTCGCAGCGCCTCGTTGCTTCAACATCTTTTCTGGCGAACCCCATAGTAAAAAGCCCCTTTCCATAGATTAGATGGGGAATAGTATTATTCCCTTCACTATCCCATAGGAAAGAGACTCATTTTACAAGTTCATTTTTATTTCTATAATACAACTTTTCTATCGTTTATATATGGGGATTTTACTGACCTTCTACCATCTTTATTTTTTACATTCTCCATTCATCACTGAATCAAATAACCCTTGCGTTCGTTGTAAATTTGGTATATTCTTATTGTGAAATATTAATGGTGACTTCCATTTGTAACCCGATAGACTTGCGCCAAATAAGGAGGTAATGTCATGAACAAGGTTAGCGACGAAGTCATCATAGCTGCTATCAAAGCAGTTGAGACTATAATCCTTGCTATAATAAAAAGTAAGGCTGAGTCTTAATATTATTTCTACGACGCATGATTGATAATCATGCGTCAATTTGTTTAATCTTGATATTCTATATCCCAAGATATTGATAGTTCATAACCTTCTCCGTCTTTCTTCTTCCTATACCTTTCCACACATATAAGCAAATTATCATTATATATTCTTTTTTCTTTCAAAACAGTATCATCCATATTTGTTTCTTTTTCTATAAAAAGTTGTTCACATCCAATATATTGTACATCTACTGTTACACTTGTACCAATTATCGTGTTATTCGTAACTTTACCTGCTCCAAATCCCTCTCAAATTCTGCAAATTAAAAGAAGGTACAGCACAAATTATTCTGATGCATGATACGTCAGATTGTTTTATCCTGTACCTTCTGTTATTATAACCAAGTTACTTATAAACAAAGAAGCAGGAACCTCCCCGACCAAAGTTTGGTTTCCTGCCTCAATCACCAACATAGGAAAACCTATGTTCAAGCAAGGCTATGATAACCCTATTCGTCGAAAAAAACAATCCTCTTACGCCAAATTTCTATAATGATGTGATAAATAACCTCCAGTTTCACAAGCTCACCTGCCCTTGTGGACATTCGGGTTGCCTGTCTATTCATGGTTATTATCAGCGTTCAGTCAAATCTTCTTCCGGCAAACTCGTTTTTAACATCTGCCGGGTTAAATGCGAATGTTGTGGTCATACCCACGCCATCCTTTTATCTTCAATGGTTCCTTATTCTCAGGTCTCCATCTCTGATCAGATATCTATTATTAATAACTATCTAAATAACCTTCCTCAGGAGTTTGTAATGAATGCTACGCCTTCTATTGATGAAAGCTGCTTTCGCCATGTCATCAGAGCCTATCGTAAATACTGGCATGAGAAACTGCTCTCTGACGCATCAGCCTTACTCCTGTCTGCCAGCTTATAAAATCCTGTTTTGCACACTTTTCGTATCAGTTTATGCAGATAAAAAATACGGTAAATATTCTCTTCTTAAATACCACATAACCTTACACGACCTTTGCTCAATTCCTCCTTATACTAAAGAAAAAAACAAAGGAGGACCCTCTAATGGATCAGGAAAAGAAGAATGCAATCGCTTTAATGCGTTATTCAGTGATTGCTCCACTCATTACCGGGCTGGCTGATGACTATAATTCTCTGTCAGCTTTCTTTAATAATACCTCTGTAAAGGGAGTTATGCATCCGGATGGCTCCATAAAGCATTATGCACCAGGTACTATTGAACGTTGGTATGCTGCTTACAAAAAGGAATCGCAGGACGCCACCCTGTCAGAGATTCTTCTGCAGCATTCGGTAACGAAATCCTAGAGTATACAATGAAAACATTAATCTCTGGCATTGAAAAAGAGTACAAAGAAATAAAAGACAGACAGAACTAAAAAAAATCTCCATTGGCTGACAAAACCAATGGAGATTTTTTATTTTTTAAAGCAATACCTGAGAATTGGTTCCGTAAAAGATATCATCATGAAAAGCCAGCTTCTTCAAAATGGACTCCATATATTCCCAATTATCATCTACATCAAATTCATAGCTGTGTCCCCAGATATATAACAACTGTGGTTCATCCGTATCCATATTTAAAAAGCGGTCAATCCCACTCATAATATCTGAATCTGCATGATGGAAGCTAGGCTTGAACCTCAGCAGGTCGGATTGTAAAGCAAAACCATGTGTATCTTTCGGAGTTCTTGCATACTGTATTCCGCATTCCTTTAATATTCTGAATGCTGATTCATCATAAGTGCCAAAGGGGAACACGAATCCTGCTATTTTCTGTTCATAGAAGGCTTCAAGATTCCTGATATCTGTTGAAATTTCATTGTATACAGTTTCCTCGTCAAGTCCCTTCAGATTGGCATGGGTCAAGGTATGTGATGCAATTTCATGCCCTTTGTAAAGCTCCCTCATATCTTTCTGATTCATCCTGTGGATCACGATATTTCCCTGGGTAAATGTATCGGCTCTTGTCTGGATTCCACTATTCTGGTTAAAAGTTGCTTTCATTCCATATTTGTTAAACAATGCAATCAACCGTCTATCCTGTTCTACTCCGTCATCATAGCTAAAAGTGACCGCTTTCTTCTTACCATTCCACATAATAATTACCATACCTTTCCATAACCTGCAAACTTTTCTGTTTCATCGAAAAATCATCTGCGCAAAATCCGTAAAGCAAGGCCTCCACACATTCCAGTCATGCTCTCCGGGATAAATCCTTCTGATTTCATGAACGCCCTTTTCCCGGATAATTTCATCCTCTGCCAGAAACCTGGGAAGGAAGCTGTCCTTATCCCCTATACAGCGGAAAAATGTATGGAAATAGCTGTTAAACGCCGGATTATCCATTGCCTTTAAATGAGTCTGCCCATAAGGCTTTCTGTCAACTACATCCCTATCCGGGTCTCCTTCAATAAAATCCCTTAAAAAACCGGAGAAGATTCCGACTTCGCTGAACAGATCAGGGTGATCGCATACAGTCCGTGTTGTCTGTACAGAGCCCATAGACAATCCTGCCATGCCACGTTTTTCCTTGCATCCACCAAACTGATACTTTTTTTCTACCATCGGAATGATTTCTTCTACCAGCATCCGTTCCAGCAGAACATGGTTTAATCTCTCTTCTAAACCAAACTTTTCTTTTACCATGCCATCGCACATGACAAGGGCAAATGGTTTTATTTTTCCCATTTCAATCAAATTATCAAGTATGATATTTGCTTTCCCTGTTGTTGTCCAGGAAATCTCGCACTCACCGAATCCATGCTGCAGATACAGGACAGGAAGCCCCGCAGACGGTACACATGGCGGAAGATAAACAATAAACCGTTCCCAGTTATTGGAAATACCTGACATATAAAATTCGTGTACCAGTGTTCCATGTGGAATATCCCGTATTTCCGTCAGCTCATTTCCATCCGGCAGTTCAATATAATTATATAAATGGCAGTATCCATGCCCGATGGGCAGTTCAGGAAGCAGAACCTCCTGTCCGTCCACGCAGATCTGTACATAATTCACTGCTGTGGAGAACGGAAGCTCCAGAATCCATTTTTTCCCATCTTTTGTAAATGGATATGTTTTCTCCCCCAGTTTCATAGAAATCTCTTTTGCATTTTCACAGTCCAGCTGTAAATAATTTTTTCCGTCTTTTTGGAAAAGCATGTTGCTTTGTTCCATAAATACCCTCCTTGCTGCAAGTAATAAAACCATCTCTATATGGTGATATTCTCAGAATTTCATCTGTCTGCATGTTCTGACACCATTGACATAAATATCATTTGCCAGCTCTGTAACAAGCCGCATATCCTGCCAGGTTTCACACTTATTCCCCATAAAAGTAATGTTATCAAAATGGACATCATGGACACGTACTTCTTCTGTCGGTGTCTGATACCCTCGGATCATGGAGACCGGGATATCTCCGTTCAGCACCTGGATATTATCAAAATAGATATCATTAATTTCAGACAAAAGTGCGGATTCTGGGCAAATTATAGCATATTGTCGCAAGTCTATTCTTACAATTCCATCAGAAAATGTTCATGCAGCGCACGTTTCACCTGATCGAAATTACCTCGCTCCGGACATTGAATGGAAACAACCAATCCCTTCTCTGGGAGAATCGTTGTAATCTGTCCGAATGCGCCATCAGCACGATAGGATCCTGGATATGGACTGATCCAGAACTGATAGCCATATCCTACATGCCAGAGATCTGCAGATGGCTCGAAGGTAAATTTCGGGGTGGACACTTCCTGCACCCAGTCCCTGCTGACAATCTGCTCGCCCTTCCAGTTACCCTCAGCCAGATAGAGCTGTCCCAGTTTCATCATCTCGGTACAAGTCAGATACATACCTCCGCCGCCATTCGGATGTCCCTGTGGATCATGCTCCCAGAGCGGCCATCCCATATCAAGGGGCTGGAATACCTTCTCATACAGATACTCTCCCATCCGCTTGCCAACGGCCCGTTCTACCATATGAGCAGCCAGAATACTGTCGGCAGAGGAATAACAGAATGCACTGCCTGGCTCCACAGGAACCGGCTGTGCCATCATATATTTCTCATAATCCGGTGCGCCGACGCCCGGACGTCTGTCCGCATTCATCAGAAGTGCCTTACCAAAGCCACTGGACATGCAGAGCAGATGTTTCAACTGAATCTTCTCCAGATTTGGATCCGGATTTGAAGGAAGTTTATCTTTAAACACTTCCGCCACATGATCTTCCAGGCTTAGTTTTCCCTCTTCCATTGCGAGTCCAACTGCTGTTACCGTAAAACTCTTGGTATGTGAATAAATATTTCTCGGTGTATTTGCTGCGTAGTGCATCTCACAGAGTACCTTGTTCTCATCTCCGACACTGATAGCTTCCAGCGGCAGATTGTGGCTGCTGGCATAACGATGAAATTCCAAAAACTTCTCTTCCAGTAACATAATACCTCTATCCTTTCCGGCAAATCTCTGATGTCAGTCCGATATAACCGATGCGACGTGTCGCAAGGTTAAAACCAATCTATCTGACATCTCCAATCTGGTTCTATTATCTCATACACATCTCTGCATCTGTCGGCAGTGGCATCAGCGGTGCGGACGGCAGGGTCTGATACCAATAAGCAACACTGGTGTAATCATCGTAACGCGGTCCGGTCCAGCCCATATTGTCGAGTGTCATACGAAACTTATTCTCAAAACGGATCGGGTCTGCAATATGGAAATGATACAGCAGGAATCTCTGCTGTCCGTTATAGAATTCCCGGTTGTCTCCATAGATTGCATACATGCCGGTATATAAGCCGCTGAAGGTCTGATAGCTCTTGATGATGATGTCATTTCCAAATCCATAGGAACCGCCGAAGTAGTCTTCAGTTCCGGTATAGTGGATAGACGGATACGGATCATCGTCCAGATACATGCGGGCTTCGCCTTCTACCCAACAGGTATTGTTGCCATTCATACCAGTTGCCAGAGTCACACCGACAAATTGTCCCCTGCCTTCGATTCCGTCAACGATTGTGTAGGTACGACCCTTCTGAACCGGGTGCTCTTGGCGATAGGTGGCATGGAAATAACCAGCCTCCGCCGGAATCTCCTGATAAGCTCCGGTGATAATATAAAAGAGCTCTTCATCCTTGTCACCACGGTTTTCCATCGTGATCCGAGCTCTCTTATGGAACGGCATCTCAAAATAGCTGTTATAGCCGCGACCAGGAGCTACCAGCATCATGGCAGAATTCAACACCGGATATTTGCCATCCCGGTCCACGAAATTTTCATCATAGGCACATCCGAAGAATGCAGAGAGCGGAGCTTCCACAGACGGATATTCCTGATCATCCCAATACATACGGATGATAAAATGGTGCCCGACATATCCGGTGAACCACATATGCTGGATCACACCCGGTCCTGCAGCATCTACCAGAGTTACGGTTTCTCCTGCAGGAATCATCACGGTCGGACGAAGCTTGGTGCAGTCACCGCCCTGGGAACCACCTGCGCGTACACCGGTTGGATTCTCTGCGGAAAATGCAAACGTTTTGGAGTTCTGGATCATACAATAGTTGTTCATATTCTTCTCCTCTCTGATCAAACCTAGATCATCTGAAATTATTGCTTACTACGCTATCGCGTTTCTCTATTCACTATAAATTCACTATAACATTTATCTTCCATGAAGTGACGGAATTACAGAATCATTCCGTCTGCGCCTTCTCATTTTCTTTCCGGATAATCTCCTTTAATTCTTTTCGCATCACATCCAGTGGAGCCTTCTGTCCGGTCCATAATTCGATCTAAGCAGCCCTCTGGAACTGGACATACCAAGACCATTCAGGATTTTGCATCCCTTCTTCTCAGCATTTTTCAGGAATGCGGTCTTGGACGAGTTGTAGCAGGCATCAAAATAAAACTGTCCTGACCTGATTAGTTCAAATCTTTGTATATGGGGTTTTATATTGCCCGTGGTTTTGTGTTCTGTCACCGTATTGAAGGTTTTTCGTCTTTCTCATACGGTCATAGAAGTAATCAACGACAAACCTGACAAAATACGGCATATTCCGCTGCATCCGATCTCCATTTTTTCTCTCGACGATTTCTTCGACAACTTTTTTCAGTGGCTTCTCCGCATAATCATTTCGTGCCGATACTTTTTCGTGATTGCTCAGGTCAAAAGTCGATGTCCATGTATCCGGCAGTTTATAAACCGAGCCCATTGTATAGACACCGCTGCCTTTTTCGGCTTTCTTAAGTGACTCCCTTGTGATCTTTTTCATATCAAGGAATGGCAGCCCGGATGATGCGTCTGCTCGACAATCTCCAATACAAGACCGCCATCAATCGGCATATTCATCATGAGGCATATAAGGTGCTGGCGGTTCTCATCCCCGATAGCGTTCAGCAGCTTCCGGCATTGTTTAAATTCCGCCTCCAGTTTATGGACCTCTTCGCAAAACAGATTCATGGTATAACCATCTCCTTTATTCAACTGTATTCTATGACCTGCAGACTTTTCTGTTTCATTGAAAAATCATCTGCGCAAAATCCGCAAAGCAAGGTCTCCACACATTCCAGTCATGCTCTCCGGGATAAATCCTTCTGATTTCATGAACACCCTTTTCCCGGATAATTTCATCCTCTGCCAGAAACCTGGGAAGGAAGCTGTCCTTATCCCCTATACAGCGGAAAAATGTATGGAAATAGCTGTTGAACGCCGGATTATCCATTGCCTTTAAATGAGCCTACTCATAAGGCTTTCTGTCAACTACATCCCTATCCGGGTCTCCTTCAATAAAATCCCTTAAAAAACCGGAGAAGATTCCGACTTCGCTAAACAGATCCGGGTGATCGCATACAGTTCTTGTTGTCTGTACAGAACCCATGGACAATCCTGCCATGCCACGTTTTTCCTTGCATCCACCAAACTGATACTTTTTTTCTACCATCGGAATAATCTCTTCTACCAGCATCCGTTCCAGCAGAACATGGTTTAATCTCTCTTCTAAACCAAACTTTTCTTTTACCATGCCATCGCACATGACAAGGACAAATGGTTTTATTTTTCCCATTTCAATCAAATTATCAAGTATGATATTTGCTTTCCCTGTTGTTGTCCAGGAAATCTCGCACTCACCGAATCCATGCTGCAGATACAGGACAGGAAGCCCCGCAGACGGTACACATGGCGGAAGATAAACAATAAACCGTTCCCAGTTATTGGAAATACCTGACATATAAAATTCGTGTACCAGTGTTCCATGTGGAATATCCCGTATTTCCGTCAGCTCATTTCCATCCGGCAGTTCAATATAATTATATAAATAGCAGTATCCATGCCCGATGGGCAGTTCAGGAAGCAGAACCTCCTGTCCGTCCACGCAGATCTGTACATAATTCACTGCTGTGGAGAACGGAAGCTCCAGAATCCATTTTTTCCCATCTTTTGTAAATGGATATGTTTTCTCCCCCAGTTTCATAGAAATCTCTTTTGCATTTTCACAGTCCAGCTGTAAATAATTTTTTCCGTCTTTTTGGAAAAGCATGTTGCTTTGTTCCATAAATACCCTCCTTGCTGCAAGTAATAAAACCATCTCTATATGGTGATATTCTCAGAATTTCATCTGTCTGCATGTTCTGACACCATTGACATAAATGTCATTTGCCAGTTCTGTAACAAGCCGCATATCCTGCCAGGTTTCACACTTATTCCCCATAAAAGTAATGTTGTCAAAATGGACATCATGGACACGTACTTCTTCTGTCGGTGTCTGATACCCCCGGATCATGGAGACCGGGATATCTCCGTTCAGCACCTGGATATTATCAAAATAGATATCATTAATCTCTCCTTTGGCAAGCTGTTCCGTATATCTGCAAAGCAGAACCTTAATATCGAACAGTTTCTGTTCTGCCTGCTCTACTCTGATATTTTTATAATGTATATCATGAACATGGCCGCCATCTGCCTGATGGATGGAAATCGCCGCACCACCCATGTTTCCTTCATACTGGCAGTGTATAATATCACAATCCTCAAATACCAGGTCGTGGATTTCGCTCTGGAGGGCATAACCAAGCTCTATGGCATTACCGGGTTCTGCATTCCAGATCACGTTATTGTGAACACGCACTTTTGTTACGTCACGTACCGTTGACGGATCTTCAAACAATCTTTGGGATTTGATGCAGATACTGTCGTCTGTGGAACGGATAAAGCAATTTTTTACCTCTACATCCTGGCTGCTCGTAATATCAATACCGTCTCCCGTTACAATCCTCGACATAATATTCATATCATCAATTACAACATGGTCACACGCCGCAGGAACTACATGCCAGGAAGGTCCGTCTACAGCAGTAAAGCCTTTTAAGAGTACATTATTACACCACTTGGCATAGATAAAGAAACGGTGTGCATTACTGTCCGGCAGATGCCAGCAGGCTCCGTTGATAATTCCGTTTCCTACAATGGAAATATTGTCACAATGGTCTGCGTATACACACCCTGATACAACAGCACCTTCCTCTATGTAAACCGTATCATTGGACTTTAAGGTAAGAACTCCTACATTATATACCTTGCCCTTTTCAAAGCAGATGGTGGTATCTGCCGGCTTCTCAATCCTGTGCGAGCAAAGCACAAACAATGCATCATGAAGACCACCATCTGTCTCTACAGTAAACTTTCTCGGTTTATCAAGATGGATATGGACTGTTTCTCCTTTTACAGAAGGAACTATGCCAAAGCTGGACGGACGGATTTCAAGTTTTTCATATGGTGTATGGATTGAAATCTCCAGATCATACGCTTCGTTATCTACTACTACAACATAGTCAAACGAATCTGTATGGTATACCACACGCTCTGTTCCATTGCAGGTAACACTGTATTTTGCTGATTTTTCCAATTCATCTACGGAGTTTAAAATAAATCTCGGTTCCTTGACCGGGTCCGGATTAGGATAATAAATCAAATCATTTTCAAAATCCTTCATGCCTCTTTTCTCCTATGCTTGTATAATGTTCTCAGAAACAAGGTGGTCACTACTGTTTCCAATACTGATACGCAGTTTCATTCCGCTGCTGACGGTTTCCATGTTTTTGCCATAATATGAGAATTCTTCCTGGTCAATAAAGAAATCTACATCCTTCTTCTCCCCCGGCTCCAGGAAAACCTTCTGAAAACGGACAAGCTCTTTCTTTGGACGTACTACAGATGCATATAATGTTTCATAATAACACTGGACTACTTCTGCTCCCCCAACATTCCCTGTATTGCGCACATTACAATGTACATGTACTTTTTTATCCTGTCCTATCTGCACATCAATGTCCGAAATATCAAACTCTGTATAGGACAGTCCATAACCGAATGGATATAACGGCGTATTGGGGATATCCATATATCTGCTGGTGAAACGGTTTTCTGAATTATCTTCTGTAAGTATATGTCCGGTTTTTACATCCCAGTAGCTTATGGGCACCTGTCCCACACACCATGGGATACTCACAGATAATTTGCCGGAAGGGTTTATTCTGCCATACACAATATCTATGATTGCTTCAGCTCCCATAGTTCCTGGTCTCCAGGCCATAATGACAGCCTTGGATTTTTCTGATATCCTCCGCAGATCCAATGGTCTTCCTGCAATTACCACAGTCACGATATTACTTGTACGTTCTGCTATTTTTTCAAATAACACCTGCTGCTCTTCCGGCAAAGTCAGGAATGCCCTGCTGGCAGCCTCTCCTGACTGGGATTCATGTTCACCCAGTACACATACGACCGTATCTTCATGGGTTATCGTTTCCAGCCACTGCTCATCCCCTGGCTTGTCAGACAATTCCTGTTCCACCTGCCATACCTTACACTCTGCATCAGAAAGAATATTGCATCCAGTAATACATTCTGCTTCTATCTGCTTTTTTTGTAAAACATCTTCTATTGTTTCAACTGCCTCATGTTCTCCAAAAATTGACCAGCGGCTTAATAATTCTCTTGATTCTGTATAGGGTCCTGCCCAAATAACTTTCTTCTTCTTGCTTAATGGAAGTATCTTATCATTTTTCAAAAGGACACAGCTTTCGCCTGCCAGCTGATATGCCTTTTCCCGGTTATACAGAGTCAGTTTTCCACTCTTTCCGAGACCGGCAAACGGATTTTCAAAAAGCCCCAGCTGATTTTTCATCATCAGGACCCTGAATGCACTTTCATCAACAAACGCTTCTGGAATTTTGCCACTTTCCACCAGTTTTTCAAGACACAGCATATAAGCAGGACTCATCATATCAATGTCTACACCGGCTTCTGAAGCCTGGATTGCTGCTTCTTCCATATCAGCTGCCACTCCCTGTTCTTCCAGCTGGCCTATGGAGCCCCAATCTGAAATTACAGTTCCCTCAAATCCTTCCTTATCCCGCAGAAGCCCTTTAAGAAGTTCCTTATTTCCACTTATCGGTTTACGGTCAATAGCATTAAAAGCTGTCATGACCATAGCAGGCTTTGCTTTTAATGCCATACGGAAAGGTTTTACATACTGCTCCAGAAATGTCCGCTGGGATATTTCAACATCATTATATTCCCTTCCCGCATTCACAGCCCCATAACCTGCAAAATGCTTCAGGCATGCCGCTATTCCGGTATCAGCTTTCTGCTGATAGCCATCTACCATTGCTTTTCCCATGATCCCGTTTACATATGGGTCTTCTCCAAAGGATTCCATCATCCTTCCCCATCTGGGATCTCTTGAAACATCAATCATAGGAGAAAATGTTGCCCTTAGCCCTTCTGAAGATGCCTCCGAGGCAGCTATAGAAGCCGCCTCAGACACCAGTTCCGGATGAAATGAACACGCCTGCCCCAACGGAATCGGATAAATCGTCCGACATCCATGGATAACATCTGCCATAAAGAGAAGTGGAATATGATGGGGATGCTGTTCCATATATCTGCTCTGGATATCATAAATTTTATCTTTACCGATCACTCCAAGCACTGAACCGGCATATTGAATGATCCATTCCGGTGGTAACTGTTCGCCAACAACACCTGTGAGTACTGCCTCTTTATCGAAGTATACACCAGTGAGCTGCACCATCTGTCCTATTTTTTCCTGTAATGACATTTCTGACAGCAATTGCTGTAATTCATGTATTTCCATAAATACTCCTTATGTTCAATCCGTTTATTTCTAATGTTCATTTCTCCAAAGATCAGCCCGAAGCATCTAGTATTTTACTCAAAGTAGATTGTCCTGCCACTTTCTGCAGACTGGTAGATTGCTTCCAGAATACGTGTGACAACTGCAGCCTGTGCAGGCTTCACAACCTGTTCTGCCCCATCAACAACAATGTGGTAAAACAATTCCTGTTCATAGTCTGCTGCTGACTTTTCTTTTCCTGAGAAAAATGCTACTCCACCGCTTGATAATTCCGGTTTCTCTACTACCTGTGTGTTATGGTGGATGTAATTGATCCTAAGACCGTCTTTCATATCAGCTCCGGCTTTTGTACCACACAGGCTTGTTTTTGCCTCATCAACCTCCAGTGTGTTCAGTGCCCAGGCTGATTCCAGTTCGATCACTGCCCCATTTTTCATACGGATAAAGCCAAAAGCAGAATCTTCTACACAGAACTTATCCGGATCCCAGTTACCAAATGCATTTCCCTGGTCTGTCTGATCAGACAGCTTGTGGAATGAAGCTCCCGTAACAGACTGCACTTCATAATTATCCATCATCCATAATGTCAGATCCAGTGCATGTGTACCAATATCGATCAGAGGACCGCCGCCCTGTTCTTCTTCATTCAGGAACACACCCCAGGTCGGAACAGCTCTTCTTCTGAGTGCATGTGCTTTGGCAAAATAGATTTCTCCCAATTCATCACTTTTGCACATTTCCTTCAGATACAGTGAATCTGTACGATAACGGTTCTGATATGCTATGTTGAGAACTCTGTGTGTTCTTTCAGCAGTTTCGACCATCTTCTGTGCTTCTGCATAATTTTTTGCCATTGGCTTCTCACACATGACATCTCTTCCTGCCTCCATTGCTGCTATAGAGATTTCTGCATGGGAACGGTTTGGGGTAGTTACATATACAACATCCAGATCTTCTTTTAGAAGTTCACGGTAATCTTCAAATACTTTTGCATCTTCTGTGCCAAATTTTTCTTTTGTCTCCTGCGCACGCTCTATGATGATGTCACAAAAAGCCACCACCTCATAGAGACCACTTTGCTGCATAGCCGGGAGATGTTTTCCGTTAGCAATCCCGCCACAGCCTACGATTCCTGCTCTTAATTTTCTCATGGTATTTCCTCCTTATTTGCACTTTTCTGTGTTATATAACATATTTCTCCAGATATCTTTTACTGAGAATTAAAGACTTTTCCACCTTTTCCTTGAAATCCTCAAATGCTTTATCTTCTATTTCGATACATGTACAGCCATCATATCCTATATCAGTAAGTGCTGACACGTATTTTCCCCAGTCCACATCGCCAAGTCCCGGAATCTTAGGTGACATATATTCCAGCGGATAAGCCATGATGCCACAGGACTCTAATTTATCCCTGTATATCTTGATATCCTTGTAATGAACATGGAATATTTTATCCTTAAATTCATAAAGCGGGCGGATATAGTCGATCATCTGCCAGATAAAGTGGGATGGATCGTAATTAATGCCAAGATTATCACTGTCCAGGATCTTGAAGACCTCTCTCCAGATTGGCGGAGTTGTCATCAGATTCTGTCCTCCGGGCCACTGTTCCTCACCAAAAAGCATCGGGCAGTTTTCAATTGCTATTTTTACGTCACATACCTCTGCCAGTTTTATGATTGGTGGCCATATTTCTTTTACAAGTTCAAGATTTTCCCGTACATTTTTGGTCTGATCCCTTCCGATAAATGTTGTGACCATGCCAACACCTAACTTTTTACTTGCACGTATGACATTCTTCAGATGTTCAATAGCAGCATTTCTTTTCTCTTTATCTGCCGTCATTACGTTAGGATAATATGCCAGTGCAGAGATTTCTACTCCTGCTTTTTCTGCATATGCCATAATATGGGCTGCATATTCATCATCCTGGTTTACCCGTTCTGCATCTATATGGCTTACACCCGCATATCTTCTTTCTGCTTTTTCTTCTGGCCAGCATGCCACTTCCACACATTCAAATCCCTGCTCTGAAGCAAAATCCATCATTTGTTCATAAGTCCATCCGTCAAGGATTGATGTAATAAACCCAAGTTTCATAGAAAAATCCTCCTGTATCTATTTTGCCCATGGAGTTGGTGTAAAATCTCCACCCCTGCACCATTTCAGATAATTCAGTGCATGAAGCTGTCCGGTCATCTCCAGTTCTCCGGAATATACAGGATCATGGTATCCCTCAATGCAGATATCGTCCTCATATCCGTTACTTCTTAAAATAGAAATGATATCTCTCCAGTTCGTGTCACCAAAGCCCGGCATACGATGCCATACAAATGGGACTGCGCCTGATATGCCACTATGTCTTACAGCATCCCAGTCTATTGTTGCATCTTTTCCATGTATATGTACTATTTTTTTGCACCATTTTCTCAGCTCTGTTACCGGATCGATAAGCTGTACCATCTGATGTGTCGGCTCCCATTCCAGTCCGAAGTTATCATTCTTTACTTCCTCAAACATCACTTCCCATGCTTTAGGGTTAAAACCGATATTACATGTCGCATGTTCCCATGTTCCATCCATAAGGCAATTCTCAATTCCCAGCTTCACTCCCTTTTCTTCTGCAAGATCAGCCAGTTCCCGGAATACCTTGCCAAACTCTTCATATGCGGATTCTACCGGCTTTCCTTCCCACGCTCCTGCAAAAGTACTCACATGTGTAGCTCCGAATTTTCCGGCAGTGCAGATTACATTTTCCAGTGTTTTCCTATGCTCTGCATACTGGATAGGATTGCAATAGTATCCAACTGTCGTGATTTTGGAATCCGTACCTGCCAACAGTTTTTCCGTGCTCAATGCCAGCTTATCAAGGTCAGTCCCTTCCAGTGACATATGGAAATTAAGAGAAAATGTCTCAAATCCGTTTCCAATAAATCCCTTTAACCATTCTTCTGCCTTAGCTCCAGGAACGCATGTTCCTATTTTTATCTGTTTCATACTTATTTTCTCCTGTTCCTTCATAAATACTTATGATTCATACTGTCTATAATCAATCACCTGGTTTGTTTCTGCTGATTGGAAAATAGCTTCCATTAGTTTCATTACACGCATCACCTGGAAGAGCTTAATCTCCGGCTCTGCCCCATCTCTTATAACTGCTGCTACATTCCTATGGAAATCCGCAATATCTCCGGACACATGTGGCAGCTCTTCTTTCACGATTGTATCTTCCCGTCTCGGAGCCATGGTTTTGGTCAGACCTGCTGCTGTCTTTACCGGCACTACTTTCTCTTCGGTTATGCCTGTTTTCCGTATGATCTCACCATTTAACTGCCAGTCCCTGATTACCGCAGTACCATCTTCACCCAGTACATACCATCTTGGCAGGGAAATATAATTATTGGTACCTACTTCAACTAAGACTTCCGTTCCGCCTTCAAATGTCAGGATTGTGGTGAACCCATCATCCACTTCCTGATTGGTAATATGGGTAAGTGATGCATATACAGTTTCAATTTTTCTATCTCCGTAAAGATACAGAATCTGATCCAGCAAATGTACACCCCAGTCAAGAACCATTCCGCCACCATGTATTTTTTCTTTTCTCCAGTCGCCCGGAATACCCCTTGAACCATGCACACGGCTTTCTATCCGGAAGACATGCCCCAGCTTCTGCTCCTCTACAAGCTTTCGTATGATCAGGAAATCATCATCCCAGCGCCTGTTCTGGTGTACTGTCAGGAACTTTCCGGTTTCTTTGGCAACATTTTCCATCTCCTGAAGATCAGAAGATGACAGAGTCACCGGTTTCTCTGATATCACGTTTTTCCCCGCATGCATAGCACGGATTGCAATCGGCTTATGGCAGTCATTTGGAGTGGCAATCAGCACGACATCAATATCCGGGTCTGATAACATTTCCTCTTCCGAGCCATACACAGAAAAACCTTTTTCTTTTGCTTCTATTCTCTTTTCTTCCTTGATATCATAGATACCACCAATTTCAATTTCCGGTACATTTGACAGGATTTCTGTATGCCATCTACCCATTCCACCATATCCTATCAGTCCGTAGATTACTTTGTTTTCCCGCATTTTATACCTCCAATTAAGGAGCAGCGGCTAATGAACACCATCAGCCGCTGTCTCTTTTACTTACTTAATTCATCGTTGATTTCTTTGAGAATCTGATCACCACCCTGATTCTTCCAGTTTTTAACGAAAGTATCGAATTCGCTGATATCTGCTTTTCCCATAATGATCTTTGCAAATGTTTCTTCTTCCATTTTTTGCAGGTTAGCCCATTTTGCCTGCATGGTTTCTGTCTGACCGCTATATGCATTGTAAACCGGTATATATTTATCATTTACATAGGGAGCTCCTCCAACCAGAAGTGACACAAGTCTCGGAAGATTAGTTTTTGCAAGGTCACTGTCCAGATTCCATTTATCCAGGCTGAAATCATCATAAGGTTCTTTTTTCAGTTTTTTAACTGCTTCCATATCACTCTTTAACAATTTGTGCTGTGAGAAATCGACATCATCCATTGTAATCTCTCCTGCAAGATATTTTTCAAGAGTCTCCGTGGATACTTCAATCTCATCTGCATTGTCGTAGCCATTCCATAACGGATAAAAATCCGCACAACTCATTTCTGAGGAGGTAATGCCATCGTCTGTCCACTGTTGTTCATGAGCAACCAGATAGCTAATAATCTTAAATGCAGCTTCCGGATTCTTACAGCTCTTACTTACTACTACATATTTACTTGTAGGATCCGGCATATGGGTATAATAATTCCCGTCCTCAGACAGTGGTGTAAAATATGCTCTCCAATCTGCTTCGCCTGCCAGTGTAGCATCTCCCACCGTATAACCACTCCACCAAGGTCCAAAGAAAATTCCTACCTTTCCAGACAAAACAGCTTCCTGACAATTGCTTCTAACAAGCATTTCCGGATCAATCAGTTTATCTGTATATAATTTCTGGATTTTTTCCAGAGCTGTTCTGGTCTCCGGCTGAATTGAACCATATTTTACAGTTCCATCCTCATCCTGCAGCCAGTACTGTGGATAAGACTGGAAGCTGCAGAACAACGGATCCAGTCCAAACTGGTTATCTCCGATATCATTTATATGATTGGAATTACCTGGTCCAAGAATTCCAATGGTATCATCTTCTCCGTTACCATCCGGATCCTGGGTCACGAATGCCTCTGCTACTGCTGCCATTTCATCCCAGGTTCTTGGTACCTCCAGTCCAAGATTATCCAGCCAGTCCTGACGGATCCACATTTCGTTCATTTCTCCTACCATCATACTCGGAGCCGGGATTGCCATCATTTCTCCCTTATCATTCGTGATACATTTTTTCAGCTCTTCCCCACCGGATTCCACAAATCCTTTCAGCTTATCTGAAGCATAGTCTTCAAAATACTGATCCAGCGGCTGAATCATGTCATATTTCAGAAGTGCCCTGTACTGTGTCGCATTGACATTCATCATCTCCGGAATCGTACCACTTCCGATACACAGGTTCATTTTCTCATCATAGTCAGATGAGGATGCAATCCAGTCATATACGACCTCGATATTAAGATCATCCTTCAAAAAGCGTGTATAGGAGTTATCTTCATAGCTCATTCCGTCAGGAATCTTCGCATTTGGATTCATTGAACCGCCCAGATGGACAGTTACTGTCTCTGCATATTTTGAAAATGGGAGATCTTCCTTGGCTGTTCCTTCTGCCTCACCTACTGCTGTTTTCTGTGTGTTTTCTTCTGATGTTTTGCCGCATCCTGCCAGCGCAGTCGCAACCAGTGCCGTTGCACTTACAAGTGCGATAACCTGTTTCTGCTTCATACTTTTCCT
Source organism: Blautia sp. HCN-20427 (assembly GCF_037890365.1). Taxonomy (NCBI): domain Bacteria; kingdom Bacillati; phylum Bacillota; class Clostridia; order Lachnospirales; family Lachnospiraceae; genus Blautia; species Blautia sp. HCN-20427. The sequence continues at coordinate 18,212 of NZ_JBBKBX010000036.1, forward strand.
CCTTTTTTATCCTTTTACTGATCCAAGTGTAATACCATCTACAAAATATCTTTGCAGGAATGGATATACAATCAGTACCGGTATCATAGCTATAAATATCTTTGCTGAATCCAATGAGAGATTATTTAATTTTATCGCCTGTGCGATCTGTTCTACGTTCATTGTAGAATAATCCAGTGTTACAACCATCTGCTGGATATAGGTCTGCAGTGGGTAACTGCTTTGTCTTGTACTCAGGACCATTCCCTGGAAGAATTCATTCCAGTACATGACCATGGTAAAAAGTGCAATGGTTGCCACCATCGGTTTTGCCAGCGGTATGTATATGGATATCAGATTCCTCCACGGTCCGCCGCCATCAACAAAACATGCTTCTTCCAGCTCTGATGGAAGATTTTTAAAAAAGTTCACTGCAAGGATTACATTAAACACCTGTAGTCCTGTTCCCAGCACCAGTCCCCAGATACTGTCCATCAGATGGTAGTTTCTCATAGTGATATACCATGGAACAGTACCACCATTGAACAACATACAAAATACGAGAATCCACATGAAGATTTCTTTATGGGGGAACTGCTTTTTCGTTCTTGACAATGGGAACGCTGCCATAAGAACACATACCATGCTGACAGCAGTACCCAGTACTACTCTTTTTATAGATATCAGGAACGAACCAAAAAATGCACCTTCTCCCAAAATCTTCTGGTAGGAGAGCAGATTGAAGCCAACCGGCCAGAAAGCAACTTTTCCTGCATTAACGGCTTCCTTGCTGCTCAAGGATACACAGAGGACATACCATACAGGCATAATACAGATCAACGCGACTATAACAAGGAACACCACATTCAAAACATCGAAAATCTTGGAGCCGAGGCTTTTGTTCTCAATCATAGATATCACCTCCTAAAACAGTTTATAACCGGTAAATTTATCTGCAAGCCAGTAACCCAGGGCAATCAGTATTACACTGATTACAGACTTGAATAATCCGACTGCTGTTGCCAGAGAATACTGCAGATTCTGTAAACCAGCCCTGTATACCCATGTATCAATAATATCTCCTGTTGAATATACCAATGGGTTATACAGATTATATATCTGGTCAAATCCTGCATTTAATATATTGCCAAGAGACAGGATAGCCAGAAGTGCTACTGTCGTCCTTATACCCGGCAGCGTCACATGCCATATCCTCTTAAACCTGCCGGCACCATCTACTGCTGCCGCTTCATACAATGATTTATCAACACCCAGGATAGCAGCAAGATAAACTACTGTATTATAACCGAACCCTTTCCAGATGTCCGTACCAATCACCAGCGGCTGGAACAGCTTTGCTTCCCCGAAGAAATTGACCGAATCGCCGCCAAACAGCTGTATCAGCTGATTTATCGGTCCTGTATAACCGAAAATGTTCAGCACGATCTTTGCAAGAATAACCCAGGACAGAAAATACGGTAAGTATACGATTGTCTGAATCGGACGCTTTAGTCTTTTCAATGCCAGTTCATTTAATAATAATGCAAAAATCAGCGGGAAAATAATATTTCCAATGATCTTACCCACAGCAATAGTGACTGTATTCCGCAAAACCTGCGCAATGTCACTCATCTGAAACATATACTCAAAATTAGCCAGACCAACAAATTTGGAATGCAGGATGCCCTGTCCCGGATTATAATCCTGAAAAGCCATCACGATTCCAAACATAGGCACGATACTGAAAAAGAACAGCCACAGGAAAGCCGGTACCAGCATTATGTAATAATGTTTCACAAACCTTTTAATGTACATGAGTAAACCTCCCTTCTTTTATAGACAGTTTATCCTGTAATCATATTTTTCACTAGACGATATTGTTTCTGATTTTACAGTCTTTTTTTTAAATTTAAAAAAATGTTCGAATCAAATCGAACATTTTTTAACCCTGTTTGCATATTCTGTTGGTGTGCATCCATATTCTTTTGTAAACACTTTTGTAAAATAATAATAATTGTCATATCCCAGATCTGATGCAATCTGCGTGATATTTTCAGTTCCTTTTTCCATTTTACATGCCGCCGCATGCATTTTTCTGCTGATCACATAGTTATGAAATGTATCACCGGTCATTTCTTTAAATCTCGTGCTGAAATAGCTTCTGCTCATTCCAATCTCCGCTGCGGCATCTTCCGACTTCAGGTTATCTTCTATATGTTCTTCTATGTATAGGATAATCCTTGCAAAGATATAGATATCATTTGCTTTTTCTGTCTGCAGGCACATCCGGTACAGCTCATCCTTCCATTTTTTTACCCATGCCAGCATATCATTTACGGAGGATAGCGCCGGAAATTCATACTCTTCCCCTGTGATCTCCTGAATGCGGTGGAGGCTCTTTACAAAAATCCTTTCGGCAGTGCGAAGCTCCACTTCCCCTGTCATTTCACACAACCTGCCAAACTCGTTATCATCATATATCCATCTGGTGTTCATCCATGCATTTTCCAGCTCCTTGCGTAATCCGTGATCCTCCTGCCTTTTTTCCTTTTTTAACAGATTATCCTTATATTTTCTATCCACCCGCTCCAGTATCTGGTCACAGTCATCCTCATCAAAGCTTATCTTAGATATGTAATCCAGTGCTCCCAGTCTCATGGCTTTCTGTGCATAACGGAAATCTTCATGTACTGAAAAGATCACAAATTTCACATCCGGATATTCTGTTCTGCATCTTTCCATCAGCTCAATCCCATCTATCTCCGGCATATCTATGTCCGTGAACACAACATCCACCATGTTATCCTTCAGAAATTCCAGTGCTTTACTCCCATTCTGGACATCGCCCACAACTTCAAATCCATATTTTTCCCAGTTCATTATGGATATCAAACCTTTCCTAGCCAGTTTATCATCATCAACAACTAATACTCTCATTCCCTCATACCCTCTTATTCTATACCAGTATCTGTCACTTTAGCTTTATCCCGTAACTCTTCCTGAACCGGGATTAGAATTGTAATCTTGGTTCCACATCCTTTTTTGCAATTTACGAACAGATTCGTCTGTCCTTCATAGAATGAATCCAGCATTGCCTTTACATACCGCAGACCAATCCCTCTGTTCCCATTCTGCATTTTCTGCAGATCATAATCAAAAGGTGCATTGATCTGATCAATCTCCTCTCTGGTCAGTCCGTTACCGCTGTCTGCTATGGTGATTGCCGCTAATCCCCGCCTATTATCTTCAAAGATCTGTATTGTTATTTTCTCATCCTTTCCAAGTCCATACTGTATCGCATTTTCCACCAGCGGCTGAAGCAGCATCCGCACCGTTGGCTGTTCCAGATAACTGCCTTCCTCCACATTCATTTCTATCACAAAATCATATCGCATCTGCTGGAGTGCGATATATTCTTTCACAATATCAATCTCTGTCCTGAGTGTTGTCTGCATTCCCTCTTTTCCCAGATTGTACGACAGCAGCTTCTTTAATCTCTGCACAAATTCCGTAATGTTATCCTGATGGCTCATCCTTGCCATCCACTGGATAGAGTTTAAAGTATTGAGCAGAAAATGTGGATTAATCTGGAACAGGAGCTTCTCATATTCTATCCGCTGGATATTTTTTTCTTTTTCCACAACGTTATCAATAAGATTCCTGATCTGGTCCTTCATCTTCTCCACTTCATGCATCAGGTCATCGAATTCCTTGATATCATACTCCTGCTTTACCATCTGTAGGGAGCCTCCTCCAATCTGAAGCAGCTGTTCCTGAAACTGATTGAGCGGCTTACATATTAACCGGTAGAGATAAATGACAGAGCCGGAGAAAACACAGAACGACACAAGGATGATAA
>NZ_JBBKBX010000037.1:0-19707 GCF_037890365.1 Blautia sp. HCN-20427
CCGGAAGAAAGCTGGAAACCGTCTACCGGAATCAGCTCTTCTTTTGTGGTATCAATGAATTCCAGAATCGCATCGTCGCAGTCTTTTTCCAATTCCGGATAGTACATGGAAGAACCCAGATAACCCAGGGCATACCGGGGCAGCATGGCAGATTTTCCGGTTAAATCCGTATATCTTTCCACTACCTGGCGCATAGACGGTCCTGCAATGAGGAATAAGTCAATGTCACCTCCGTCTGCCCGGTAGCGGCTGTGCATTTTCCAGTAATTGCTCTTTTCTTTTCCCATGTCAAAATCGCACTCATAAGTATTGTGGTAAAAATATCCCACAGCCTTTTTATGTTCGCGGTTCAGCTTAATGTAAAAAGGAATGTGCTTATAAAGGGAATCTGTCTCTTTTGGATTGTATCCCATAGCATCCTTAGGACTCATATCCATAAATTTCTGCGCTTTATTAAATTCTCCGCTCTTTTCTCCGAATCCATAGAAACAATCCTGCGGCGTAATCTCGCTGGTATGAATCCGGCGGTGATTGCTGTCCTCCATGTAAGCCAAATCCACAATGTCTGCATGTAAAAGAGTATTCTCTATATCATACACACAGATACGGAACGGTTCCTTTTCTACTTCCACCCGCAGTTCTTTCCCGCGGATAACAGCTTTCTCTTCTCCGTCCTCCAGAACAGCCTCGGCCATCTGCACTCTCTTTCGTCTGCCTTCTAAAAATCCGTCCATGCGGTCTTCCCAGCCTGTCATCACCAGACTGTAAGATTCCTCTGCAAAATCTCCGTCAAATCCGGCCCGGATTCGCACAATAGAATCAGTCAGAAAATACCCCCTGATTTCCACGCAGTTTGTCCTGACAGAAACATAATTGTCTTCCTGTCTTACACTCTCCGCCCTTAAACATACTTTCATTGCTTCTCTCCTTTTCGCTTTCTATGGCCACATTATAAGAAAATCCTCCTGAAAATCATAGACAAAATTCGCTTGAAATCTCCTGTTTTTTTACTTATCTTGCTCTAATTTTCCCTTTTTCCTCTTGCCATCCGGACTCCCCTATGCTATTCTGTACCAAAAAAACAAAGGAGATTTTTATGCTGGACACCGCCGCGATTCTCATGTCACATGGAGAAAAAATTGCTTATGCATATGCCGAAGGTGTGAATGACAATATGTGTCAATCCCACTTTCATGAATTTTTTGAATTGTATTATTTAGAATCCGGGGAACGGCACCACATGATAGAGGGCGAGCTGTATCATCTGACCGCTCACGAATTTATCATCTTCCCTCCCAATGTGATGCACCATTCCTACGGGGACAAAAACGTGCCTTTTAAACGTATTGTCCTGTATTTCACACCGGATATGATAGTCTACCCCGAAGTCCGCAGCTACCTGCTGGAAACCGCCAGAGTATTCTCTTTAAAGAAAATTAAGAAATCTATGATTCATCTCCTCCTGTCCATGCTTCATACTGAGCTGGACAAAGAGGAGGGACTTTTCCAGAAAGAATATCTGGAAAATCTGTTAAATCAGCTTCTGCTGACCATTCTCCGGGCCGATTACACCCCTGTGGAAAGCACACCCAGAACAAGACCTGCACAGGCGGTCAATTACATTCACGAGCATTATGCCGAAGAAATTTCTGTCTCTGCCCTGGCTGACATGCTCTATGTCAGCCCCTACCACCTGTGCAGGGAATTTAAGAAAGTCACCGGAAAAACCATCATTCAATACCTCAACATGACACGGGTGCTTCACGCCCAGCGTATGCTTTTGGAAACGGATTACAACATTACCCGTATCAGCAAAGAAACAGGTTTTTCCAATCTGACCCATTTTAACCGGATTTTCAAAAGTATTACCGGCGTTTCACCCAGTGAAAAACGAAAGCAGTACCAATCCGTTTAATCACGGCTACTGACAATACCGTAATAAGACTTTGAAGTTATCACATACATGAGAATATAGAAAAGTGAAAACAAAAGATAACAGCCCGCCATAACGCCTATCAGCAATCCGGTGTTTGTCACTCCTAAAAGCAGCAGAATCTTCCGCATCATAGGAAAAGCAAAGGCCGTATGCACTCCTGCTGCCAGAAGCGGCAGGAAAAATACGGTGAGTACCTGGGAATTGATGCTTTTTCGGATTTCCCGTTTGGTCATGCCCACCTTCTGCATAATTTCAAAACGTTTCCGGTCTTCATAGCCTTCTGTTACCTGCTTGTAGTACATAATCAGTACCATACCCAGAATAAAGACACAGCCCAATAAAATTCCCAGAACAAACATACCACTGTACATGGCGTAAAAATCTGCCCGCTCTGACGCGCTGTCCTCTATGTCTATTCTTTCATAACCTTGCTGCAGAAGTCCGTCTCTTTTTTCCCTTAAACTGTTTGCTACGGCAATTTTTTCCTCATCACTTCCCTGCAAATCAAATCCGTAATAATCGTGCATTTTCACCAGGGATTCTCCCTGCAGCTCTTTCCATTTGCTGCACACCTGACTTACAGTATCCATATCCTTTACAAAAATAAAAACAGAAGGCATAATCTGCATGGAATCCACGCCGTTATCCACAAATTCACTGAGTTTTTTCTTCACCTTCCACTTTGTGCCATCGTCAAAAGCGATTTCATCATACTTGTAGGATGATTTTGTCTGATAAACCAGGACTTCATCCTCCTGCAGCGTTTCATCTGCCCCCATAATACGATTGTAATCTTCCAAAGGCACTACAAAAAGCTGCCGGATATTTTCCCCTGTAGACATAGCAAATTTTTCTATTTTTCCCGGGTCCAGACTGATTGTCTTTCCCTCTTCATAACCTGCTGCCACTGTAAAACGATAATGAAGCACATTTTCAGCTTGTTTTTTCTGTTCCTCTAAGGTCTCTGCCGCCAGACGGTGTACCATATCGATTACTTCCTGATTCTCCGAATACGTATCGATTACAATATTTCTGGGATAACGGGTACGCAGCTGGTCTTCCGAACCAATAAACATACAGGAGACTGCTGACACCATAACCAGCACCATAGTAGAAAGGATACAAATGGATGCCAGACCATAACCGTTTCTCTTCATGCGGTACATCATAGAGGATATGGAAACAAAATGTCCCGATTTATAATAATAGTTCTTATTTTTCTTCAGCACCTTGCAAAGCAGCACCGAACCTGTCCGAAAGAGAATATAGGTGCTGACAATTACCATAGCCACCGCCACGAAAAACCAGAATATAGCCGCCATAGGTTCTTCAATGGATACCGCAAGATAGTAAGCAGCTGCCAGTATCACAACACCCAGAATCCCTTCCAGCCAGTTGGCTTTCGGCGGTTTCTCTCCCACAGCTTCACTTCGGAGCAATTCAATGGGTTTTGAGAAAAAAATCTGCAGCAGAGATTTTATTAAAATCAGCAGAAAAATGCTGCCAAAGACTTTCAGAGTCCACAGCAATGCTTCTGTGCTTATCGTGAACGCATAACCTGCTTTCCCCTCCAGCATGGAAATCATGACAAGTTCTGCTGCCTTTGAAAACAAAATCCCCCCTAAAAGACCGCCCAGCAGGGAAATCACCGTCACCTGTACACCTTCCCAAACCATAACCTTTGCCAGGTTTTTCTTCCCCATCCCCAGCACATGATACATACCAAACTCCCGCTTTCTCCTTCGCATAAGAAAGGAATTGGTATAAAACAGAAAAATCAGCGCAAACCCTGCCATAATGAAAACCCCAAAGCCAAGTACCCCCTGCATGGTATTTCCGCCCTGCATTTCCCTGACTGTGGGACTGCTGGATAAAAATACAATGATGTAAAACATGAGAATCATGCCCACAGAAGCCAGAATATAGGGAAGATAAATCTTTTTATTGTTCTTTATCCCTGTCCAGGCAATTCTGAAATAAAATCCTCTTTTCACTGCGCCTCACCTCCTGATGCCAGCATGGTCAGGGTGCTGGAAATCTTCTCGTACATCTGCTGATTGGTATCGTTTCCTCGGTAAAGCTGATGGAACACCTCTCCATCCTTAATAAACAGCACCCTCTGGGCATGACTTGCAGCTTTAACCGAATGGGTTACCATTAAAATCGTCTGCCCCTCCTGGTTTACCGTTCCAAAAAGCCGTAAAAGTTCGTCTGTTGCCTTGGAATCCAGAGCCCCGGTTGGTTCATCTGCCAGAATCAGCCTCGGACTGGTAATCAGCGCTCTGGCTACAGCGGCTCTCTGCTTCTGTCCCCCCGAAATCTCGTAAGGGTATTTGTCTAATATTTCTTTAATTCCCAGCTTTGCGGCCAAAGGCTCTAAAAGCACCTCCATTTGTCTGTAATGCTTTCCTCCCAGCACCAGCGGCAGATAAATATTATCCCGGATTGAAAAGGTGTCCAGAAGATTAAATTCCTGAAATACAAAGCCCAGATGATTTCTTCGGAACACAGACAAATCTGCTTCTTTTATTCTGGAAATATCCCTTCCGTCCAGAAGCACAGTTCCGCCTGTGGGTCTGTCCAGCGCTGCCAGAATATTTAAAAGCGTGGTTTTTCCGGATCCGGACTCTCCCATAATGGCTGTATATTCTCCCTCTTCTATGGTGAAATTCACATTTTTCAATGCCTGTACCTGATTGCCTCCGAATCTGGTGGTATAGGTTTTTTTCAGATTTTTCACTTCCAAAATTACCATATTTATTTTGTCCTCCTTGCTTTTGTCCTCTCTTTTACCGTCTTATTGTAGCAAAACAGGGAAATGTCCTGCCATAGCTTTGGCTTACATTTCCCTGTGTTCTTCTTACATTTTTGTAAGACGCTCTGTCATTCGATTTCCAAATGGGCCTTTCTCACATCCAGATACACCCGGGTTCCCGCTCCTACTGCGGAGGATACCCAAATTCTGTGCCCCAGGCGGTTACAAATACGGCTGCAAAGATACAGCCCGATTCCACTGGCTTTTTTCTGACATCTGCCGTTGTATCCGGTATATCCCTTTTCAAAAATCCTGGGCAAATCCTCTGGTGCAATACCGATTCCCGTATCCCCGATACAGAGAATCCCCGGCTCTGCCTCCTCAATCCATATCCGGCCCCCGGATTTTGTATACTTCAGCGCATTGGACAAAACCTGCTCAATAACAAACAACAGCCACTTTTCATCTGTCAGTACCCTGCTCTTTACAGGCTGATATTCCAGACGGATTTTCCCATTGATGAAAGAAGACGAAAATCTGTGCAGCGCCTGTCTGACAATTCCGTCCATCCCATATTCCTGAAACATATAATCCGTATCCTCGCTGTCCAGTCTGAGATAACACAATACCATGTCTACATACTGCTCAATCCTCATTAAATCTCCTTTTATGGCTCTGGAAAGGGCAGTATCCTCATTTTCCAGATTCAGGTACATAGAAGCAATGGGCGTCTTTATCTGGTGTACCCAGAGGGTATAATATTCCATCATATCCCTGTATTTTCTGCTATGCTCTTCTTCCATGCTTCTGTATCGTCTGTTCCATTCTTCCATCAGTTCCTGATAGTCCCTCTCCAGAATTCCCTCAGGCTCTGGCAGATTGTTTACGGAAAACTCCTGCTGCCTGTAAAGACTCTGCAATTCTCTGCGTTTTTTCCGAAATGCGAGAAAGTGGGGAAATACAAGCAGCACCCCCAGCGCGCCGCAGACTGCTGCACTGTAAAGCGCCGCCTCCACAGGTATCTGATACAGAAAGAAGAACAGAATAAAAATGCCGGAACAAATACCGTAAAAGAACAGCACTCTCCCATGATGTTTCAAATAGCTTCCCAACTCTCTCATGATGTGGTCACCGCCGATTCTATCAAATATCCCATGCCTACTTTTGTTGTAATAAATCCCGTCAGTCCCTCTTTTTCCAGTTTTTTACGCAGGCGGTTCACATTGACGCTCAGGGTATTTTCATCTACAAAACTGTCATTTTCCCACAATTTTTCCATCAGCCTTTCCCTGCTGACGATTTTCCCCTTCTGCTCCATAAGCGTGAGAAGAATCCGGTATTCATTTTTCGTCAAATCAATTTTTCTTCCTTCGTAATGCAAAAGGGCGTCTTCCTTGGATAAAAGCGCCCCTCTGTGCTCCAGAACAGATACCTGGGTTCCGTAATCATAAGTTCTTCTCAGAACCGCCTGTATCTTTGCCATGAGTACGGAAAAATCAAAGGGCTTTGCAATAAAATCATCCGCTCCGGCCTGCAGCGCCATAACAATATTCAGGTTATCGGAAGCCGAGGAAATAAAAATCACCGGCACTTTAGACACCTCCCTGATTTTCTGACACCAGTAATAGCCATTGAAAAAAGGCAGTGAAATATCCATCAGCACCAACTGAGGCCTCCAGGCGGCAAATTCTGCCATGATGTCATGAAAATCCTCGGTGCACCTTGCCTCCATTCCCCAGCTTTCCGTCTGTTTTTGTATGGCACCGGCGATACCGCTATCATCTTCTACTATAAAAATGCGATACATATGATGTTTTCTCCCTTTAGCAAGTAAGCATACTCCCTATATAAAAGCATGAATTTATTATAGCACAGCCCTTTCTGAATTTGAATATTTTTCTGCTTTACAGCACTGATTCCACTAACAGCTTCGTATACGCTTCTTTTGGCTGCATAATCACTTCATCCGGAGTGCCCTCTTCCACGATTTTTCCGTCCTTCATGACCAGCACACGGTCACAAAACATCTGCACCAAAGCCAGATTATGGCATATAAACAGGTAGGAAAGATTCCTCTCTTCCTTTAATTTTTTCAAAAGTTCCAGGATTTGCTGCTGTACAGTCACGTCCAGCGAACTGGTTGCCTCATCACAAATCACGATCTTTGGCTGTACGGCCAGAGCTCTGGCAATGGCTGCTCTCTGACATTGACCGCCGCTGACTTCGTGGGGGTATCGTCCATAAAATTCCTCTGAAAGTCCGCACTGGGAAAGCAGGCGTAAAACCTCTTTTTTGGCCTCTGCTTTAGAAGTTCCGCTGTTTCGCAGACTTTCTCCGATTCCGTCCCCTAGGGTTCTTCTTGGGTCAAAAGAAGTAACGGGAGTCTGAAATACCATCTGGAGTTTCTTATAACACTGGCGCAGAGCCTTTCCTTTTATTCTCGTAATATCCTGTCCGTCCAGAAAGATACTGCCCTCCGTCACATCTGTCAGGCGGGACACAGCCCTTACCAGCGTGCTTTTGCCGCTTCCCGACTCCCCTACAATCCCCAGGATTTCTCCCGGATACAGCTGAAAATTTACATGGTCAACAGCTGTAAAATCAGACTTTCCCTCTGCGGCAAATATTTTAGTCAATTCTTTTGTTTCTAAAACCGGTTTCATCTATGCCCTCCGCAATTTTGGTACTGCTGCCAGCAGTCTCTGTGTGTATTCCTTTTCCGGATACTGCAGAATCTGCCGGGCAGATCCATATTCTACCACCTGTCCATCTTTTAAAACCAGTATGGTATCTGCCAGCGCAGACACCACCCCGATATCATGGGTTACCAGTATCACGGCTGTGCCAAAAAGTTCTCTCAGCCGCAGTATTTCCTGTACCACCTGCCGCTGAACAGCCACATCCAGGGCGCTGGTTGGCTCATCTGCCAAAAGTACCGGCGGCTGCATAAGCATAGCAAGAACAATACCAACTCTCTGGTTCATTCCTCCCGACAGTTCAAAAGGATAGCTGTTCCAAATCCTCTCGCCGTCTTTAAAATAGAGCTTTTCAAATAAATCCAATGCCTTCCCTTTGGCCTCTGCCCTGGTGATTTTTTTATGTGCGGAAATACTCTCATAAATCTGCTCTCCAATGGTCCGGATAGGACACAGAGAGGCGCCTGCATCCTGAAAAATCATGCCGATTTTTTCACCTCGAATCTGCCGCAGTTCTTTTTCAGGCAAATCCGGAATATCCTTTTCCTGAAACCAGATATCACCCCTGGTTACCATTCCGTCGTTTCCCAGAAGTCCCATTGCCGCTTTTAAAAGAGTACTCTTCCCACTGCCGGATTCACCTACAATACCCAGAATTTCTCCCTCATGAAGGGTAAAACTGGTATCTCGTATCACAGCCGTGCCGTTGAAACAGATTTCTACAGACTGATAGGTCAATATTTCTTTCATACGCCCTTCTCCTTCCAATAGAAATCGTCTCATGATGCAGGTGCCAAATCTACCGTAATTTCATAAAAATCACAGGGGTGCGCAGTCAGTCCGGTAACACTGGCCTTGCTAATCATGCTCATCTTCAGATGCGAGCAGAATACAAAGGCATTATCATCCAAAATCGTCTGCTGCATTTCCACTGCCAACTCACTTCTGCGTTCTGTATCAAAAGTTTTTGCCATTTCCTTTTCTAACTGCTCCAGTTTATCACTGTGGTAATGTCCGTTGTTTACCGCCGAACTGTCCAGACAGTGTGTGGTAAAGAAATATTCCGGATCTCCGGTAGGCGCCGTTACCATGGCGCTGGCATACACATCCCAGGCAGAAGCATTCGTCCGTATGCTGTTATGGTCTGCAGTACTGTTAATCTTCACATCCATACCGATTTCTTTCAAAGTAGCCTGTGCAGATTCTGCGAGCAGAGGAAGCTCCTGACGGCTTGGGTACGTCAGCCAGCGGATTTCTAACTCCTGTCCGTCCTTTTCACGAATGCCGTCTCCGTCAGAGTCTATCCAGCCAGCCTCTTCCAGGACTTTTTTTGCCCCCTCTGTATCATATGTTTCTGCTGTAACTGCATCTCCTCCAAACGTAAAGTTATCCGGATACGCTCCCACAGCAGGGTAGCCATTTCCATCCAGCAAAGTATCTACAAATCCCTCTTTGTCAATCCCCATGGCAATGGCTTTCCGCACAGCCGAATCCTGAATCACCGGACTTTCAAAGTTCATATGAACAAAAAAAGCACGGCTGGTCGCACAGCTTGAGAACGTATACTCCTCGTTTTCAAACAGAGGATAGCTGGCATACGGCATACCGTAAGCAGCGTCAATCTCACCGGACTGCAGCGCCATGGTCAGGGTGTCCCCGTCTGAAATAGTGCGTACGGTAATTTCATCATATCCCGGCTCGCCGTCCCAGTAGTCTTCATTTTTTACCAGTTTCAGTTCTTCCCCTGACACCAGAGATTCTGCTTTGTATGGGCCTGTGCCTGCCACAATACCGTCTTCTGTCACTCCTGCGGATACGTCTACAATACAGCCATAGGGGTCGCTGAGGTAATTTAATAAGGTAGGTTTGGGTTCTGTTGTTTTTATGGTAACTGTTTGCCCCTCTGCTGTAATGGTATCAATCATTAAGTCCCCTTTTGCACGCTCATGTACTTTTACCAAATCTTCCAGACATTCTTTTACTGCTTCACCGTCCATGGCTCTGCCGCTGGTAAACTTCACATTGTCCTGCAGAGTGATTTTCCAGGTCAGTTCATCTATATTTTCATAACTCTTTGCCAGCCAGGGCTGGATTTCCATGGTATCGGAATACTTAAAAAGAGTTTCACCGATACCATACCGGATACAGGCCCAGCCGGAATAGGTATTATGAGGATTTACATCAGGTTCTTCGTTTTCAGGGTTAAACGTAGTATCTCCGAATACAAAAGTCTTTTTTCCCGTATCTTTTGCTTTTTCGTCATCTGCTTTTTTCTCTCCCCCGGAGGCACAGCCTGGCAGAAGTCCTGCTCCCAGACAGACGGCCATCAATAGTGCCGATATTTTTTTCATTTTTCCCATGTGTTTTCCTTCCTTTCACAAGACGTTTTTTTATTTTCTGCGGCTGTTGCGGGGATCTAAATAATCCCTCACTGTATCGCCTAAAAGATTAAAAATAACGACCACGATAAAAATCGCAATTCCCGGCCCCAGAATGACCCACGGATACGTCTGCAGCATGCTTCTTCCGCCGCTCATCATATTTCCCAGTTCCGCGGTAGGCGGCTGTGCTCCAAGTCCCAGAAAAGACAGTCCTGCCAGCTCCATCAGCATAGTTCCAATATCCAGCATAGCGGTAACCAAAATCGGTCCTGCACAGTTGGGAAGAATATGTTTTACTATAATCTGCCGGGAACTGCTTCCTGCCAGTTTTGCAGCAGCAATATAATTTGTACTTTTCTGTGCCAAAGTCTGACTTCTGGCAATTCTGGCATATTTAGGCCAGCTGATCACCGCCAAGGCCAGTACCGCATTATGCAATCCCCCATTTAACAGGGCTGCGATTGCTAAGGCAAAGACCAGCCCCGGAAACGCCAGACATACATCTGAAATCCGCATTACCACAGAGTCCAGAACCCCCTCATAATACCCGCACAAAACCCCCAGTACGGTTCCCACCAGGGTAATTATAACCACCAGAGAAAGGGTAGCCAGCACACTGGTCTGAAGACCTACCAAAATACGTGAAAACATATCCCGTCCGAAGCGGTCTGTTCCTGCCGGATGTGCCGCGCTGGGAGGCTGAAGCGAAATGCTGGTATCCTGGGCATTGGGGTCATAAGGGCAAATCTGCTGTGCAAAAACAGCAGTCAGCAGCAATCCTGCGGCAAGAATCAAAAAAACAACCAGCCTGGTTTTTGTATGATTCTTTCTGATTTTCTGCTTCCGCAAAGACGGCATTTTTTTCTCTTGACTCATGCCTTTTCACCCCCTAAACGAATTCTTGGGTCCAGAACACGGTAAGAAAGATCCGTTATGAGATTCACACAGACATAAATAATTGCCATCCACATAACATAGGCCTGAATCATGGGGTAATCTCTCATATTAATGGCGTCTACTGCCAGTTTTCCTACTCCATCCCACAAAAAGATAGATTCTACAATGGCCGTGCCGCCTAACAAACTTCCAATAGAGAGGGTAAGCAGCGTAATAATGGTCACCAGACAGGCTTTTAGCACACTTTTGTAGAGTGTCACAGAAAAACGGACCCCCCTGGCCTTTGCACCAACCACATAATCCTTACTCAGCTCATCCAAAACTGTGGCCCGTACCTGCCGGAGATACTTTGCAGACATGGCAATGGCAAGGGTGAGGCTGGGAAGCGCCACGCTTTCCATACTGACTTCCGAAGCAATAACCGGAAATATCTTTACACGAATAGCAAAAAAATACATCAAGAGCAGCGCTACAAAAAAATTAGGCATACTGTTTCCCAAAAAACTGGCAGCCCGGATAAGATAGTCTGTAAACCGGTTCTGTTTCACAGCAGCCAGAACCCCCAAAGGAATGGAAATGATAATGGTAAGGGCAATGGAAACCACTGTAAGCAGCAAAGTTGCCGGAAGTTTAGAGATAAAGGCAGGAAAAACTGCTTTCCCGGATATATAACTGGTTCCCATGTCTCCGTGAAGCAGATTTCCCAGCCATACAAAATACTGTGTCAGAAAGGGCTTATCCAGCCCCAGTTCCGCCCGCGCTTTGTCCATGACCTCCTGAGAAACTATCATTCCCGTATTTTCCATTTTCTGCAATACTGCGTCGCTTCCTGCCAGACGCATCATGCCAAAAGAGAGAAAGGTAATCACCAGCAGAATGGGAATCAACTGCAGCAGGCGCTTAAGGATATATTTTTTCATTTCATTCTCCTTTTCTGGCACTAATGACAAAAAGCGGGTCCGGATTATAAAATTCATCCTTTTCCATATAAATTCTTTTGCTGACACTAAAATCTAAAAACAGTTCTACAGTTCCCAGATTTCCAAGGACTCCCACATCCCAGGCAGGCCGCTGATAAGAACTGATAGGAAGCTGTCTCTTAATTTCTTCACATTCCTGCAAAAGCTCCTCTCCCAGCTTATTGTGTGCGTGATTTTGGGGCAAATGAGACGTATCTGCACAATCGCTTGCCCCGTAGTTGGCGTCAAAATTCAGCAGACAACCTCCCTTTTTCAGCACCCGCAGCCATTCCCGGTAGGCTCTGTTGGCATCCGGCAGCGTCCAGGTCAGATTTCTGGAAATAACCACATCAAAAGTTTCATCCGCAAAGGTAAGATTTTCCGCATCCATAACCTGGAAGATACAGTCTGCTCCCTCTTCCTCTGCCAGTTCTTTTGACCTCTTTATCATATCCGGAGTCAAATCCACCCCAAGCACTTCATGCCCCTGCTGTGCCAGCAAAATAGTAAAGAAGCCTGAGCCGCAGCCCACATCCAGAATTTTCAGTTTTTTCTTGGGCAGGTATTTCCCGATTTCCTTTAACCACCGGTCTGCCAGGCTGCTGTGCAGTTCTGCACGTCTCTGTTCCTGAAAACTGGTACTGCGCTTTGTCCAGTATCCTGCAATTTTTTTCTTCCGGTTATCCGCCTCTCTGGAAATCTTTCCATAGGCAATCATAGGGCCGCTCTCTTTTACCTGCAGACTGCCTGTCTGATACAAGACCACACCGTCATATTCCGCCCTGCACACTTCCAGCACAGTTCCCTCATAATCCTTGACCACGCCCAGGACTTCTCCCTGCCGTATCATATCCCCCGGACTTTTATAAGGATACCAGATACCATTTTGGTTTGCCGCCTGATAGCTGACGTCTGTCACCTCCAGGGGATAATAATTTCTGTAATCCTTTTGTCCCAGATACACGCCCAGATGACACAAGATATTTCTCACATCCCGTCTGGTAGAATGCGCTTCTTCCTCTGTCCATGCTCCCATCTGTCCCCGTTCAATCAAAACCGACGGAATCCCAAGCTGCGCCGCATAATTATAGCAGCCGCCGCCTGCCACACAGGAACGCACCATATAGGGCACATCTGCCTGCTGCGCCATCTCTCTGGCTGCCTCTACCACCCGGGGCTCTGCTACACCTGCGTAATATATATAAGGTGTCAGCTGCTCATAGCTGTCACCGCTGTGCAAATCAATATAAAAATCCACTCCCGGAAACAGTTCCTTTTCAATGGCATAGGCCAGCCGCTCCATTTGGCTGCCCGTTTCTTTTCCGGGAAATACCCTGTTTAAATTCACCCCGTCTTCAAACCCTTCGCTACCGCTGCGCATTTCAAACGCCTGGCGGTTTACCACCTTTACAATGACAACCGTACCGGCAATCTTTTCCGGATGTAAATGCTCTGCCAGCTCCATAGCTGACTGGATTCCCACATATTCCGCTGCATGAACACCGGCTGTAATCAACACGGTTTTCCCCCGTTTTTCTCCGTTCAAAATAGTCACAGGCAGTTCAAATTCTCCGTTTCCCACGAAAAGATAACCGCTTTTTTTCTCTCCCGGTTCTGCCTGAAAATTTCCCAGGCAAAATACTTTGTTTTTTTCCATTTTAATCTGTCCTTTATCTCCAAATAGGCTGTTTTTTGGAGTCATTTTATCAAATTTCACCTCTGCAAACAAGCCCCCTGGGGGGATTCTCCCCAGGGCAAAAACTTTTTTTCGGCAGAAATCGGGATTTTTTTGCAAAAACACAGGTTTCCCTTGCATACAGACGAATTTCAACGTATTATGAAATAGGCAGGATTTTTCTGCCCATAATTTTGTGAAAAACCAATGGAGGTATATAAATATGGAAAAGAAAGAACGCATGGTTGGAACCATTTCAAGAGGTGTCAGAGCCCCGATTATCCGCAAAGGTGACAATCTTTCCGAAATCGTAGTAGACTGCGTGCTGAAAGCTTCCGAAAGCGAAAACTTTGAAATTTGCGACAAAGATGTCATTGCTGTAACAGAGGCTGTTGTAGCCAGAGCACAGGGAAACTATGCTGGTGTAAAGGACATTGCTGCAGACGTAAAAGAAAAATTCGGCGATGATACCGTAGGCGTGATTTTCCCCATTTTAAGCCGCAACCGCTTCTCTATCTGTTTAAAAGGAATCGCCATGGGCTGCAAAAAAATCGTACTCATGCTCAGCTATCCTTCTGACGAAGTGGGTAATCATCTGGTAGACCTGGACCTTTTAGATGAGAAAAATATTAATCCCTGGTCTGATGTGCTCACAGAGGAAACTTACAGAGCATTATTCGGATACGAAAAACACGTTTTCACAGGCGTGGACTATGTAGAATATTACAAACAGCTGATTCAGGAAGCCGGTGCAGAAGTGGAAATCATTTTTGCAAATAATCCAAAGGCTATCCTCTCTTATACTAAAAGCGTACTGGCCTGCGATATCCACACACGCCAGAGAACAAAACGAATCTTAAAAGCCAACGGTGCAGAGAAAGTTTATTCTTTAGACGACATTATGACAAAGAGCATAAACGGCAGCGGCTACAATGACGCCTACGGTCTTCTGGGTTCCAACAAAGCCACAGAAGATACGGTAAAACTCTTCCCGATTAAATGTGAAGAAGTAGTCTCTGCTATTCACAAATCCATGCTGGAAAAAACAGGCAAAAACGTGGAAGTGATGGTTTACGGTGACGGCGCGTTTAAAGACCCGGTTGGAAAAATCTGGGAACTTGCTGACCCGGTAGTTTCTCCGGCTTACACCAATGGACTGGAAGGAACACCAAACGAAGTGAAGCTGAAATATCTGGCTGACAACGATTTTGCTCAATTATCCGGCGTAGAATTAAAAGATGCCATTAAGAATTATATTACAGAAAAAGATGAGAAAGCTGCCAGCTTAAAGGGTACCATGGTGACACAGGGAACCACTCCGAGACGTCTGACCGACCTTTTGGGTTCTCTTGCAGACCTGACCTCCGGCTCCGGAGATAAGGGAACTCCGATTATTTACATTCAGGGGTATTTTGACAATTACGCGAAATAAATGCAACGGCAGAAAAAAGCGCCTCACCATATCCGGCAGGCGCTTTTTTCTACTAAATACAAGTTTTGTTCATCATCCAATCCAGTATTTTCTGAATCTCTTTATCCCAGTAATCCCAGTTGTGCATAGCCCCTTCGGTTTCTGACCAGGTAAGCTTTGCCCCCATCTTTTCCAAACGCCGTTTTGCGTCCAGGTTCATTTCATACAGAAAATCTTTTGTTCCGCATGCCTGATACAACTCCGGAATCACTCCGTTTTCCTGGCAGCGCCGATACAGTTCAAAAATATCTTTCTCTGTACCCGCAAGCTGCTCCGGATTGTCAAAAATATTTTCCCAGGCAAAGGGGCCCTCTACCTTTCCATCCCGGCACTGTTTTCCCAGTTCTGCAATATCCATGGCAGCAGACATCCCGGCAATCTTACTGTAGCGCTCCGGGCAGGACAGCCCCACATACCAAGCGCCATAGCCGCCCATGGAAAATCCGGCAACAAAAGTATCCTCCCGCTTTTCAGAAACCGGAAACAGAGCTGTGACAAATGCAGGAAGCTCCTCTGTAATATAGGTAAAATAAGGATTTCCATGATACATATTCTGGTAAAAACTGTTTTCCACAGAAGCCATCACCGCAACTATCTGATGAGACTGAGCATATCGTTCAATATTGCTGAAGCGTACCCAGCTGCTGCAGTCACCATAGGCTCCATGCAGCAGATAGACTACCGGAAGTCCTTTTTTATAATCATACCGCTTCTTTGTTTCTTCTCCGGTAATCTGTTCCTGTCCCTCAGGTGTGGGGATAATCACTTGAATCTGCGTATTGTGCTGCAATGCGGTACTATAATATTGACAGTTCAAAAACATGGCCATTCCACCTTATCTTTTTTCCAAAAGTTTCTTTGCATTTTCCTCTACCTTTTTCTTATTCAATGGATATAAAAATACCAGAGATAAGAACATCAGTACAAAAGCAATACCTGGAACCAGGCAGGTAATGTTATAGATTCCATTGACAACCGGTGTGTCAAAAGCGGTAGCCGTAGAGTATCCAACCATAGACAGCAGTACCCCTGTCAAACCGGAAGACAAAGCCTGGCCCAGTTTTCTGCAGAAAGAGTAAATAGAATATACAGTTCCGTCAGAACGACTTCCTGTTTTCACTTCTGTATCATCGATAACATCGGTAATCATTGCCCAGCAAATCAGAATGAACATAGATACACCTACCCAGGTAATACAGTAGCACACCATCCACACAATGACATTTTTTGTGTGCAAAACAAAGGCTACCAGCATGGGAACCGCTCCCAAAACAGAAGCTACAATGGCAATTTCTTTCTTTCCGATTTTCTTTGCAAAAGTTTCAATGAATGGAGACATAGCCAGTGTAATCATATGTCCAATCAGAGAAATCACGGAAAGAATTGCAATATTTCTAAAATAGTTTGGATACAGATAAGCTCCCATGTTTCCAAGAGAAATCTGTGCCAGAATCAGGAATAAAGAAGTAACGGCAATTCCGATTAATGCTTTATTTTGAATCAGGCTGTTTACCAGGAACATCACAGAAAATTTCTCTGTTTTCTGTTCAATTTTCACACGTTCTGTAACCAGATTGTAGCACAGCAGATAACAGATTACGGCCAGAACCGAACAAATTACGGCTGCAATGCTCATTCTTGTTCCGGAAAGCCACTGCTTTCCTTCACTGTCTGTATAGTATACAAACAATGGCAGAATTACACCAATGGCAATGTTTCCAAGTGTTGCACCAATGGTTCTCCAATTAGAGAGAGACGTTCTGTCTTCCGGTTTTTCGGAAATTGCGGAAGCCATAGAACCATAAGGAATGTTAATTCCTGTATAGCAGACACTTCCCCACAGCAGATAAGAAAAGAACATCCAGAACACCTTAAAAGCCATAGGCATGTCCTGGAACCAGGTAGCATACAAAAGCACTGATGCCACTGCCACTGGACCGCACATGCGCTTAAGCCATGGCGCAAATTTTCCTTTTGCTGTAGGTCTGCTTCTGTCTACAATCTGTCCCATGGTGATATCCGTCACCGCATCCACAAATCTGGCTCCCATCATCATCATTCCGACGATAGCGGCAGAAACACCCATAATATCCGTATAAAACTTTAACAACATCATAGAGGACAATACGAAAGTAAGGTCATTTCCGAAATCACCAAACATATAGCCCACTTTATCCCGTATTCCAAACGGTTTTACATTCTTTTTCGTTGTGCTCATAGCAAACCTCCATTTTCTTTTTTACATTCCAATCATATCGAATTGTTCAAAAGACACGACTACTTTGTAATCCTTCTTTGGATTTTTATATTTAATCTGAACTGATTTCAGACTCTGGCTGTAGTACCATCCAAACTCTGCCTCTTCAAATTTTCTCCTATGCAGGAAATGCGGTACTTCCTGTCCGTCCACCTGCACCCAGTAAGGCGCTTTTTCCCGGTGAATCATATCAATGTACATATCTTCCACCGCAGTTTCGTAGGAACCTTCATGAACAAACGACAGCGCTGTCTGCTCGCCGGCCTGCATAGTAATCCGGGTTTTCAGGTATGCCCCTTTTGTATATTCCATTGTAGCGCCGTCATCTTCATACAGAGTAAAGGCTCCGTCCCGGCCTGCTTCACATATCATCCGGATTGCAGTTACTTTCTGCTGCATAAGGTTGTTCAATTGATGCGCTGCCATAGGAATAATAGCTCCGCTTCTGATAAACAGCGGAATGCTTCCCAGTTCTACCGGAAGTTCTACTGTCTGTCCGCCCTGATATTGGGTTCTGTTATAGAAATCATAGAAGATTTCACCTTCCGGAAGATATACTTTTCTGGTCTTTGCACCTTTTTCCACCACATTTGCTACCAACAGAGAGTCTCCGAACATAAAGTCCACACCCTCATCGTAACACTTGCTGTCATGCTGGAAAGCACTGCACATGGGCTCCATAATAGGAAGTCCAGTTTCATGGGCACGTTCCATGAGAGAATACAGATACGGAATCATCTGATACCGAAATTCAATGGCTTGGCGGATTTCCTCTTTGCAGCCACTGTACATCCACGGTTCTGTCACCGTATTGTCAATATTTGTAGAATGAATGGAAAATCTTGGCTGGAAAATTCCATTCTGAATCCACCTTACCAGCAGTTCCGCCTCTGGCGCTGGTCCGTAAAATCCTCCGATATCACATCCCTGGTTTGCCACACCGGACAGACTCATGCCCAGAATGGTGGCAATATTGTATTTTAACGAATCCCAGCAAGTCAGATTGTCTCCGGCCCAGGTCTGTGCATATTTCTGAATCCCACTGTGTCCGGAACGGCAGACAATGTAAGGTCTCTGGTTTCCAAACGTTTCCTGAATGGCCTCATCTGTCACATGACACATAATATTGGACATCACTGCTTTAAGCTGTCCAATCGTTCCGCCTTTTCCTTCAAAGGAACAGCGGCAATCCTTGTCTACCATACTGTCGTACTCACAGTTATCATTCCATACAGAATTGGTACCATAGTCCAGAACATTTTCTTTCAGAAGCTCTTTCCACTCTTCTCTGGTAGAAGCCTTAGTGAAATCCACAAACATTCCCTTTCCGCCCCACCAGGTTCCGATTCCCGGCTCATCCGTTTCACTGTCTTTGACAAACATGCCCTTTTCTTTCATCTCTTCCAGCATTGGATGTACCAGAAGAATTCCCGGCTTCACATTGGGAGAAACACAGATTCCTCGCTCCTTCATCTGGCTGAAAAACTCTTTTGGCTCTTTAAACCGTTTCTTATTCCAGGTAAATACGCAGCGTTTGATCCCCTCCTGTGTTTCAATGGCACAGTATCCGGAAGATAACTGAAATCCGTCTGCAGGAATTCCCTCTTCTCTGGTTGTATCAATAAATTCCAAAATAGCGTCATCGCAGTCTGCTTCCAGTTCGGGATAATACATAGAAGATCCCAGATATCCCAGAGCATAGACAGGAAGCATAGCAGATTTCCCGGTCAGGTCTGTATAACGCTCTACCACGTCCCGGACAGCCGGACCTGCAATCAGAAACAAATCAATATCCCCTCCGTCTGTACGGTAACGGCTGTGGCGCTTCCAGTAATTGCTCTTTTCTTTTCCCATATCAAAATCACATTCATACGTATTGTGGTAAAAATAACCCACGGCCTTCTGATGTTTCCGATTCAGTTTAATGTAAAACGGAATGTGTTTATAAAGAGAATCTGTTTCCTTTGGGTCATATCCCATTGCATCCTTGGGGCTCATTCCCATGAACTTCTGAGCCTTGTTGAACACTCCGCTCTTTTCTCCGAATCCGTAAAAACAGTCATCCTCAGAAATTTCGCTGGTATGAATTCTCCGGTGATTGCTGTCTTCCATATAAGCAAGGTCTACAATATCGGCATGCAGCAACGTGTTATCCCTATCGTATACGCAGATACGGAATGGATTTTTCTCCACCTCTACACGCAGCAGTTTTCCCTGCAGGATTGCTTTTTCTTCACCATCTGTTAATTCTGCTTTTGCCGGCTGTACCCGTGTCCGGTATTTCTTCATGAACACATCCATCCGGTCTTCCCAGGCTGTCATTACAAGACTGTAAGATTCCTCTGCAAACTCCCCATCAAAGCCTGCGCGGATTCTTAAAATAGAATCTGTCAAAAACAGAATACGGATTTCTACACTGTTCGTAGAAACAGAAAAATAATCTCCAATCTGTTTCACCTCTCCTGCCTGTAAACATAGTTTCATGATGTTCCTCCTCATGTCTTCTTACACAATTTGCGCTTTTATTATAATGACTTCTTTTCGAAAAAAGTAGACTAAAATTGCTTTAAATGCTTGATTTTTTTACTTATTTTGCTATTTTAAAAGATTAACAAAGCGCAAATACAGAATAATAACCACTTGAAATCATGGTATAGAAATTGTTGAGCACCGGATTTCC
>NZ_JBBKBX010000038.1:0-17893 GCF_037890365.1 Blautia sp. HCN-20427
TTAAGTCTTTCCACAACTTTATTAAATCTTCCCCTATATTTATCATACGTCATGTAAGTCCCCTGCTGACCGTTTACATCATTAAACAAATAGGCACTGCCTATCTCCTTTGCTTCAGCGTATCTTTTCTCAATTAAAGGTTTTATTAGCGGGTGAATGGGAACACATCTATCTTTTCCTGCCTCTGTTTTCATACCGCCATACATGACATCTTCTTCCAAGTCAATATCAGCAATACGCAAGATAGAAAGTTCTTGCGGTCTCCAACCTGAATAGATACCACAAAGCACCATGTCAGCAAATGCAATTTTCTCTACATTCTCCCACAGCAAAGCAATTTCTTCCGCAGTAAAAATTTCATTCTTACGCTTTTCACGTCTTTGCTGTATTCTGACATCTTTATCTACTTCAAATGCCCTTGCATAATTCCTGTCTACAACTTCTCGTGCGTATGCCCAGTCAAACATCAAGTTGAACATAGATTTCATACGCCCCTTTGTGCAGGCAGACGCATATCTCCTCTGTCCTTTCTCCTTACCCCTATCTGGGATAACATACCCTTTTTCCAGACATTCCTGTAGATGATAAACCCTGATATCACGCATTTTCATATTATACAAGGCACTACAATAACGATACGCAGAGGTTATTGTTCTTTCCGAAGATATACTGCTCAATTCTTAAAATAGTCCTCTGACCACCTTTCATACAATTCTTTAAATGTAATATCTTTCGCATCCAAATCATAAGGGCATTCCTGATAGGCTACCAAAGCTGCCTCAGCTTCTGCCCTCGTTGGATAATAACCTATGGTCTTTAAGTTCTGTTTACATCTGCCTGTTTCTTGATTTAACTCCCAGCCTACGGTGACTCTCACCCTCCAAGGATTTCTCCACTTACCTCCTTTCATCTTATAAATGTTACCAGAACCATTTGCACGTCTCATATAGACACACTCCTCCCAAATAAATTTTTCACCATAAATTAAATGAACTCCAAGCGTATCTAGCATCTGTTCAAAAACCCTAATATGAGAAAGCCTTAACCCACCATAAACTCAAGTGTGGCTTGTGTGGCTTGTAGAGTGTGGCTTGCGTGTGGCTTTTATGAGTCTTTTAGACAAAAAACAGGACTCCCCAAGCCGAACTACGACTTGAGAAGCCCCTTAAAATCAAGGTTTTTCGCCCCTATATTAGAATTTTCCAGCCTTAGCTGCTTCCTCAACAGCTACAGCTACAGCTACAGTCATACCAACCATCGGGTTGTTACCTGCGCCGATAAGCCCCATCATTTCCACGTGAGCCGGTACAGAAGAAGAACCTGCAAACTGAGCGTCAGAGTGCATACGTCCTAAGGTATCTGTCATACCGTAAGAAGCCGGGCCTGCTGCCATATTGTCTGGGTGAAGAGTACGTCCTGTACCACCGCCTGATGCAACAGAGAAGTATTTCTTTCCTGCTTCGATACGTTCCTTCTTGTATGTACCTGCTACCGGGTGCTGGAAACGTGTCGGGTTTGTAGAGTTACCTGTGATAGAAACGTCAACGTCTTCTTTCCACATGATAGCCACGCCTTCACGAACATCGTTTGCTCCGTAGCAGTTTACTTTTGCACGAAGTCCATCAGAGTATGCTTTGCGGAATACTTCTTTTAATTCGCCTGTGTAGTAATCGTATTCTGTTTCTACATATGTAAATCCGTTGATACGAGCAATAATCTGAGCAGCATCCTTTCCTAATCCGTTTAAGATAACGCGAAGAGGCTCTTTACGAACTTTGTTTGCTTTTTCAGCAATACCGATAGCGCCTTCTGCTGCTGCGAAAGATTCATGTCCTGCTAAGAATGCGAAACATTTTGTATCTTCTTCCAGAAGCATTTTTCCTAAGTTACCATGTCCAAGACCTACTTTACGCTGGTCTGCAACAGAACCCGGGATACAGAAAGACTGAAGACCTTCACCGATAGCTGCTGCTGCATCTGCTGCTTTCTTGCAGCCTTTTTTGATTGCGATAGCAGCGCCTACTGTGTAAGCCCATTTTGCGTTTTCAAAACAGATTGGCTGAATACCTTCAACCATTTTATATACATCTAAACCGGCTGCTTTTGTTACTTCTGCAGCTTCTTCAATAGAGTTCATTCCGTACTCTTTTAAAACAGCCAGAATCTGTTTTTCTCTTCTTTCATATGATTCAAATAAAGCCATTATTCTATCCTCCTGATTTCTATATCTGACACTTCCGTCTGATTACTCTTTACGTGGGTCGATAATCTTAACAGCGTCGTTTACACGTCCGTACTGACCCTGAGCTTTTTCAAATGCTGTGTTTGCATCATCGCCGGCTTTGATGAAGTCCATCATCTTGCCAAAGCTTACGAATTTGTATCCGATGATTTCATCGTCTTCGTTTAATGCGATGCCTGTAACATAGCCGTCTGTCATTTCCAGATAACGAGGACCTTTCTTTAATGTTCCGTACATTGTACCAACCTGAGAACGAAGTCCTTTTCCAAGGTCTTCCAGACCAGCACCAATCGGCAGACCGTCTTCAGAGAATGCACTCTGTGTACGTCCGTATACAATCTGTAAGAATAATTCTCTCATAGCTGTGTTAATCGCATCACAAACCAGGTCTGTGTTTAATGCTTCAAGCAGTGTTCTTCCTGGCAAGATTTCTGATGCCATAGCAGCAGAATGTGTCATACCTGAACATCCGATAGTTTCTACCAGTGCTTCCTGAATGATACCTTCTTTTACGTTTAATGTTAATTTACAGGTACCCTGCTGAGGCGCACACCAGCCTACACCGTGTGTTAAACCAGAGATATCTTTGATTTCTTTTGCTTTTACCCACTTTGCTTCTTCCGGAATTGGAGCTGCACCGTGATTCACGCCCTGTGCTACCGGGCACATTGTTTCTACTTCATGTGAATAAATCATTTTAAAACTCCTTTCAAGTATGTATACTTACAAGTGCGTTAATCATTTAACGTCTTATTCAAACCTATTTTCTCATAAAACCGCAAAAAAATCCAGACCTATTTTCTCTTTTTTTCCAAAATTCTGTCTAAAAAAGATACCGCAGCACTCCCATAATCCCGGTAAGGCCCAGACTGTAGAGAAAAATAGAACCCGGCTTTCCCAGAAAAATAATTGCCGCAAATTTTTTCAAGGACATAGGGGTAAGCCCTGCAATATAGCAAAGCAAATCATCTGGCGCCACAGGAAGAAAAATAGCTACTGCAAATGCTTTATCGAAAGCCTTTCCTTTTTCCAGCCAGCCAATATACTTTTCATAATTCTTTTCTCCCACCATCTGACGGACAAAAGGTCTTCCGTACCGTTTGGAAAGCAGAAAGGCCAATATGGAACCAAGGGAAATCCCCACATAATTGTATACAAATCCCCAGACCGGTCCGAAAATCAGGACACCGCCCAGACAGCCCACTGCTCCGGGCAAAATAGGAATCACCACCTGCACCATCTGAATCACAATAAACAGCGCCGGCGCAAAAAGGCCAAACTGGCTTAAAAAAGCCTTTAATGCGTCTGCAGACACAAAGAGCTGATGCCGGATTCCATACCAGATAAACCACCCCATACCTATCAGGCCTATGAGTGTGCAGAGATTCAGATATACTGCTGTTTTCTGTTTTTCCATACCAATTCCTCTTTTCTTTCTTTGCCTAAAAGATTCCTTTTGTTTTTCAGCTTTTTTCCTTCTGCCGATTCGCGAAATACCTTTTCATAAAATGCTTTCCACTGGTTTCCCACCGCAGTTCTGCTGTATCTCTCATGACCCTCATAGGAAGCATGCGCGCTTCTCTGATAAAAATCCGGTTCTTCTTTCAGCTGGCGCAGCGTCCGTACAAACTCTTCTGTATTTCTTCCAGTCAACGCATGGTCAAAAAGAATGGGTCTGTACTCAGGCAAATCCCGCACCAAAACCGGCAAAGCACAATTCATGGATTCCAGAATGGTCATGGGAAACAGTTCTTCATAGGAAGGCAGAAACATCACATCCGCCATATTGTAGACCTCGTTCATTTTCTCTCGGTCCACCAGTCCCAGAAACTTCACATTGGAGGGCAGATTTTTCATCAGAGCCCGAATCTCTTCGTATCCTTCTGATATCTTTCCAAAAGAAAAACCTCCGGCCCATACAAACTGACAATCCGGCATTCTTCGTGCTGTTTCCACAAATTCAAAGACACCCTTTCGCTTCTGCAGCTGCCCCACACATAAAACAGTAAAGGCATCCGGATCCATGTGGCATTTTTTCCGGATTTTCTTTCTCTTTTCCCCGGAGATAGGATAAAAAGACTCCTCGGAAACCACATTGGGAATGTATGTGATTTTCTCTCTGGGAATACCGTACTGTGCCAGTTTGTCAATAAACACCGGATTGACCGTTACCAGATAATCCATTCTCCGGTAAAAAGAAATCATATATTTATAGAAAAGATTCTTTACCGCTCTTGGAAAAGAAATGCTGTTTTCCACAGTTTCCGGCAAAAAGTGTACATATCCCACAGCCGTCCCCTGTTTTTTCCGTTTGTCAATCGAGAGATAGTATTCCGGATTAATGGAGTGATAGTGCGTAATTTCGCAGGCTTTTTTTGAATTTTCCAGAATCACGGCACTGCCCTTCATAACCTGTCTGGCAAGCGCCACCTGCTCATCATGAGCGGAAAGCACACCCTGCCCTTTTACCATATCTGCTTTTGATAACATATTTATTTTTCTCATAACCCTACACTCCTCTTCTCAACATATTTTTCCGGTTCCAGACTGCCAGAAATTCCCTGGAAAATCCTTTTTCTTCCTGTACAGCCAGGGAAAGCTTTGCCATACCCTGTCGTACCAGTACTTCTTTATAAAGACATTCTGCCATAGTGCAAAAATTCCAGGTAGAATACAGATAGGCGGTCTCTCTGGCACATTTTCCCATCTGCACTCTCCGGCTTTCCTTCTCCAGCAGATATTCTAAATGCATTTTAAAATATGCATAGGAGTCATACTGGAAACCATTATATCCGTCTGTCACAACCTGGTTTAAACAATCATCTTTCCTGCACAGGGCCGGAACTCCACTGGCAAGGGCTTCGATATAGGTAATCCCCTGGGTTTCACTGTTGGAGGCACACACAAATACATCTCCCAGCTGATAATACCGGCCTACTTCCTCCGGGCTTATCATGCCCGTAAACACAGTACAGTCCTGAATTTCCAGCTCCACGGTCAGATTTTCCAGACGTTCTCTGTCCGGTCCGTCCCCGGCAATCAGAAAAGTCAGTTTTTCTCTTCCTTCTTCTCTTACCATCTGTGCAAAGAACCTTAACAATTCTTCCAGATTCTTTTCCTTTGCCAGACGTCCCACACTGACCAGTACCTGATTCTCCAAAGGAATGTTCCATTTTTTCTTTAATTCCTGCTTTTCTTCTTTTGATAAATCTCCGGAAAATCTCTGCAAATCAATTCCTGTAGGAATCACGGAAATCGGCTTCTTTACTTCATAGCCTTCCAGAATCTTCTCTACTTTCTCCGTAGGTACAATCACCTGACTGGCTTTTTTCAGCACGCTTCTGGAAAACTGTGCTACCGCTTTCTTTTCTAAAGCAGCCCCGGCTTTATGTTCTGAAATTCTTCCAGGCAGATAATGAATATAATCCTCATAAACTGTATGGTAAGTATGCAAAAGCGGACAGTTGCATTTTTTACTGATTTTGACCGCATAAGAAAAGGTCATAAACTCACACTGGGAATGTACGATATCAGGATTCCAGTGCACCAATTCCCGCACCAGCTTTTCCGTATGAGGCAGCACAGCCCTGACATTCGGATAAATTTTTTCCAGATTTATGGATTTAATATAATAAACGCCTGCTTCTTTATAAGACTCATAGCTTCTGGATAAAGTCAGAACTCTTACCTCATGTCCTCTTTCTTCCAGTTCCTTTT
Organism: Blautia sp. HCN-20427; assembly: GCF_037890365.1. NCBI lineage: Bacteria > Bacillati > Bacillota > Clostridia > Lachnospirales > Lachnospiraceae > Blautia > Blautia sp. HCN-20427. Next base: position 5,960 of record NZ_JBBKBX010000038.1, read on the forward strand.
TTAAGTTCAGCACAGATGTCACCACTCCGTTGATAATCGGTTTATACCAATCTGTTGTGATTAATATTTTCATAAGGATTTCCCCCTTTTGGTCTTTCTCTTAAGTTGTCTTTATCATAAAAAACAGATTTAAAGAGAACAAGCAGACAATTTTAAAGTTTTTCTAAAGAATATAGAAAAAAGAACTGCAGTTTTCTCTTTCCGAAAAAACCTGCAGTTCTTCTTTTCATGCGCTTTTCTTAAATTTTCTTAATCCAGATGGATTTCCGCCAGTTCCGGCGGGGGTAACTGTCTGGAAGAGTCTTTTTTATATTTTTTCAAGTCTGCTGCTGCTTTTGCCAGAGGTACATTGGTTCCCGCACCTGCCATACAGCCGCCAGGACAACCCATACCTTCTATCATACAGCCTTTTAATTTTCCTGCTTTTGCCATAGTCAGAATTTTCTTACATTCTGCCAGGCCTTCCGCATGCTCAATGTGAACCTCTACCTCCGGATAATATTCATGAAGGCAGGATTCTACTGCGCTGGCCACTCCTCCGGCAACCGCATAACCTCTTCCGGCTGCAGTTGCATTATGAAGAGAACTTTCACCCTGGCATTCTTCGGGATGAATTCCCTTTGCCTCAAACATTCCTGCCAGTTCCTCAAAGGTAATGACAAAATCCACGTCACTTCGTACCGATTTTCTGGAAGCCTCCAGTTTTTTCGAAGCACAAGGGCCAATAAACACCACATGAGCCTCCGGATAACGCTGCTTAATGGTTCTTGCAGTTGCCACCATAGGCGTCAGCTCCTGAGAAATATTCCCAATCATATCCGGGAAGAACTTCTTTGCAAGCATGCTCCAGGAAGGACAGCAGGAAGTGAGCAGGAAAGGCAGTTCCCCTGTGCTGACTTTCTCTGCATAGTGATGTGCCTCAGCAACTGCTCCAATATCTGCTCCCAGAGCCACTTCATAGACATCTGCAAAGCCCAGTTCCTGCAAAGCCGCCTTTAATTTTTTCGGTGTCACATCAGGCCCAAACTGCCCTATAAAAGCCGGCGCTACTTCTGCGATAATCTGTTTGCCCTCTTTCAGTGCATGGGCAAGCTGAAAAATCTGTGATTTATCAGAAATAGCTCCAAACGGGCAGTTTACCATGCACATACCGCAGGAAACACACTTCTCATTGTTGATTTTGGCTCTTCCCAATTCATCACTTTCAATAGCATTTACACCACAGGCTCTGGCACAGGGACGCTCCTTTTTGGCAATGGCATCATATGGACAGACTGATTTGCATTTTCCGCATTTAATGCATTTTTCCTGGTTGATAATGGATTTGCCCTTTACAATGCTGATAGCGCCCTTTGGACAGACCTCCTTACAAGGATGCGCCACACAGCCTCTGCACATATTGGAAACCTCATACATCTTAGGCTCACAGGCATCACAGGCCGAAGGTATGACCTGCATAAGCGGCGGCTCATAATATTTCTCGTCAATGTTGCTGGCCTCAAGACCTGCGGTAATATGTACGGCTGCATTTTCCGGCCGAAGAGACATTCCCATGGCAAGGCGGACTCTCTCACTGGCCACTGCTCTTTCCCGGTAAATACTTTCCCGGTATGTTGCCCTCTCCTGTACAATATGGTAAGGAATGGCCTCAATATCAGCCACCAGGGTCTCCGGTTCCGATTCAAAACCCACACGGGCAATCTCTTTAAATACTTTGTGACGGATTCTTTTTACATTTGTATCCAGACTTCTCATTGCATTCTTCCTTTCCTGCATTTTTTCTGAAATCCCTGTTGTTTATAATAAACACAATTTTATTCCTTTGCAAGAAATTGCAGGTACTTTATTCAATACAAAGGCATCTTGTGCTATAATAAATGCAATTTGAACTTCTTCAAACAAAAAAAACACCAGAAAGGATACTGCTTATGTTTTATAAAATCAGATACCCTGATACCGCAAAAAATACACTGCTTCCTCCACTGCTTACCGGCAGCGCCCTAAAATGGATTGCCCTTGTCACCATGCTGACAGACCATATTGGAGCTGTTTTTCTGGAAAACGGCGTAATTTCCGCTTACAACCAACAGCTTTCTTCTGCCTGGGACTTCGAAACCACCTCTTTCCTGTATCAGGCAGACCGGATACTCCGGTCAGTAGGAAGAATTTCCTTCCCCATTTTCTGTTTTCTTCTGGTGGAAGGCTTTGTCCATACCTCCAACCGTAAGAAGTATGCCCTGCGGCTCTTTCTTTTTGCCTGTGTGTCTGAACTGCCCTTTGATTTGTGCTTTAACGGCGGTCTGTTGGAGTTTTCCTACCAGAACGTGATGTTTACCCTTCTTATCGGTTTTCTCACCCTCTGGCTCATGGACATCGTCAGACAAAAAAATCCCGTCCTCCTGCTTTTTACGGCAGGGGGAGGGATTCTTCTCGGAAAATTGTTTGCTGCTGATTACAACTGGAAAGGGATTGTACTGATTCTCATTTTATACCTGTTTTATTCCTATCCTCTGGAAAAAACCATTGCAGGATGTCTCTCTCTTTTATGGGAGCCTGTGGCCTGCTTTGCTTTTCTTCCCATCAACCTGTATAATCAGCAAAAAGGCAGAAGCATGAAATATTTCTTCTACCTTTTCTATCCGGCACATCTTCTGCTCTTATTTTCCTTGCGCTATGCAGTATTCGGGATTTAACATCCCGTACTGCAGGCAGCTATCTTTTTTCCACTACTTCACCCTGTTTTTTGTAAATACTGTTGGCCGGAACCACACCTCTTACAGAAGACAGGGGATAAATGTTGCTGTGGCTTCCCACCACCGTTCCCGGATTCAGTACAGAACCGCAGCCTACTTCCACTTCATCGCCCAACATAGCGCCAAACTTTTTCAATCCTGTCTCTATCTGCATTTCCTGCCCTTTTACCACCACCAGCTTTTTGTCTGATTTTACATTGGAGGTAATAGAACCTGCCCCCATATGGGATTTATAGCCTAAGATGGAATCTCCCACATAGTTATAGTGGGGTACCTGCACTTTATCAAAGAGAATTACGTTTTTCAACTCTGTGGAATTTCCCACAACCGCACCTTCGCCTACCAGTGCATTCCCCCGGATAAAAGCACAGTGACGGACTTCCGCCTCTTTTCCAATAATGGCCGGGCCATGGATATAGGCCGTTGGCGCCACCTTTGCAGATTTGGCAATCCACACATCTTCTCCTCTTTTTTCATATTCCTCTTCGCTTAATGCATTTCCCAGCTTCACCAAAAAAGCGCTGATTTCCGGCAGCACTTCCCATGGATAGATTTTGCTCTCCAACAGTTCCTTTGCCATGGTTTTACTTAAATCACTGTATAATTCCTGAATTTTCAACTGTTCCATTTTTACCTTCCTTTCTCTGTATCACATCGGTTGCTTTTTCTGGTTTTATTGCCCGTTCCCTTTTGATAATACTGAGCCGCCGCATCGAAAAACTGCTTTAACATCAGCTGGTTTCTAAGTCCCAGAACCCCCTGGGTCCAGGAGCGGATAAAGCGTTCCAGTTTCTCCATATATTCCTGTGGGGTAATGCTGCCTTCAGCCACATAAGTCAGTCCCTTTTCCCAGCTTGCCGTCAATTCCGGGCTCAATAAAGAACGGATAGAAGCATTGACCACATCAAAAATCATTTCTCCCAGCAAGGTGGGGGTAATGACCTGCGTCTTTTTATTCAGTGCCAGATACTGAATGGTTACCAGTTTTTTCAGAATTTCCGCTCTGGTAGCGCTGGTTCCAATTCCGCTTCCCTTAATCTGGGCCCGCAATTCCTCATCTTCAATCAGCTGCCCTGCATTTTCCATCGCCAGAATCATAGAACCGGAGGTATACCGCTTAGGCGGCGATGTTTCTCCCTCCTTGATGAAAAACCGTTGGATGGAGAGAATACTTCCCTTTCGGATATTCTGCAGCATTTCCAGAAAAGCGCTGTCCTGTGTTTCTTCTTCCGAGGTTTCCTCCTCTTTCTTTTTCCCGAAAGAATACCCGCTTACCTTCAAATACCCTTCGGAAACCAGCACTTTAAAAGAAGAAAACAGCCGTTCTTTTTCCCTGACAGACACCAGACTGATTTTCTGGTAAACAGCCGGAGGATAAAAAATACTCAAAAATCTGCGCACAATCACTTCATACACCTTTTCCCCCTGCACAGAAACGCTTCGCAGCGCATTTAACCCCTGTCCTGTGGGAATAATGGCATAATGGTCTGTAATCTGCTTGTCATTGACATAGCGGGTTTTCAAAAGATTTTTATACATCTGTCCGGCCAGAATTTCTTCTGCATAAGCCCCCACATGGACAAAACTGCGCAGTCCGCCTATATTTTTCTGAATCTCTTTTGCCACGGCAGTGGAAAGCACACGGGCATCGGTTCTGGGGTATGTAACCAGCTTCTTTTCATACAATTCCTGCACGATTTTCAGCGTTTCATCGGGGCTTAACTTAAACAGCCTGGAACACTCATTCTGTAGTTCTGCCAGGTTAAAAAGCAGCGGCGGATTTTTATTTTCCTTTTTCCGCTCAATCTTTTCTACCACCGCCTGCAAAGGGGGATTGGCAGACAGTAATTCTGCCAGTTCCTTTGCTGTTTCCTTTTTCTTAAATCCATTTTCCTTATATAAAAGGGGGGATTGGAAATAACGGCTGCCTTGTGTGGCTCTCCACTCTCCTTCAAAAGAGTGTCCCTGCAGTTCAAATTTTCCCAGCACCCGGTAAAAAGGCGTCTTCACAAACTCCCGGATTTCCCGCTCCCTGCGTACCACCATACCCAGGACACAGGTCATAACTCTCCCCACTGAAATGGCCTGGTAGCGGCTGCCCAGATAATTGGAAACCGCATTGCCATATTTTAGAGAAAGCAGTCTGGAAAAATTAATGCCCATAAGATAGTCTTCCTTCGCCCGCAGATAGGCCGAAGCCGAAAGGTTATCGTACTCTGAAAGCGATTTCGCCTCCCGGATTCCCCGGATAATCTCCTCCTCTGTCTGAGAGTCAATCCACACTCGCTTCTGTTCCTTATCTTTTACGCCTGCCATCATGGCTACCAGACGGTAAATATATTCCCCTTCCCGCCCGGAGTCCGTACAGACATAGATAGTTTCCACATCTTTGCGGTTCAGCAGTCCGCTGACAATATCAAACTGCTTTTTCACCGAAGGAATCACTTCGTATTTAAAGTCTTCCGGCAGAAAGGGCAGCGTATCCAGACTCCATCTTTTCAGCGCCGGGTCATAGGCTTCGGGATAGCTCATGGTTACCAGATGTCCCACACACCAGGTTACAATGGTGTTTTCCGATTCCAGATAACCATCTTTTCTGGATGTATTCAATTTCAGCGCCTTGGCAAATTCCTGGGCGACACTTGGTTTTTCGGCTATAAATAATGATTTGCTCATGAAAGCTCCTCTTTTGCTTTTAATTTCTTTACAATGCTTTTTATCTTAACACAGGTTGGGATATGCGTCAAATTTCTGACGTTTTCTACCCCTTTCAGAGCCGAAAAACCAGTGCCTGCTTTTGCATAATCTGACACTGGTTTCCCCGGATTTTTCTTTCGTAATATTTATTTCTTTGTAATATAACCTTTTGCTTTCAAGGTTTCTGCACAAAGCACAGCTCCGCCTGCCGCACCGCGAACCGTATTGTGGGAAAGTCCGATAAACTTGTAATCATACACTTTATCTTCTCTTAAACGGCCTATGGAAATTCCCATGCCGTTTTCATAATCTACATCCAACTGTACCTGTGGGCGGTTGTCTTCTTCCATGTACTGAATAAACTGCTTCGGTGCACTTGGCAGTTCCAGTTCCTGGGGAAGTCCTTTGAAGTTTACCAGTTTTTCAATCAGCTGTTCTTTGGTGGGGTTCTTTCTGAACTTCACAAATACGGCTGCAGTATGTCCGTTTAATACCGGAACGCGCACACACTGGCAGGTAATCACCGGTTCTTTGGCCGGCTCAATCACGCCGTCCTTAATTTCGCCCCAGAGACGAAGAGGTTCCATTTCACTCTTTTCTTCTTCACCGCCGATATAAGGAATGATATTTTCTACCATTTCCGGCCAGTCTTTGAAAGTCTTTCCTGCGCCGGAAATTGCCTGGTAAGTAGTGGCTACTACTTCATATGGCTCAAATTCCTTCCATGCAGTAAGCACTGGCGCGTAACTCTGGATGGAACAGTTTGGCTTTACAGCCACAAAGCCCTTTGTTGTGCCCAGACGTTTTTTCTGGAACTCAATCACCTCAAAATGCTGCGGGTTGATTTCCGGCACTACCATCGGTACGTCCGGTGTCCATCTGTGGGCGCTGTTGTTGGAAACAACAGGGGTTTCGGTCTTTGCATATTCCTCTTCAATCGCTTTGATTTCTTCTTTGGACATATCCACTGCTGAAAATACAAAATCCACCGTAGAAGCAACCTTTTCCACCTCTGCCACGTTCATGACAATAAGTTTTTTCACTGCTTCCGGCATAGGAGTTGCCATTTTCCAACGACCTCCTACAGCCTCTTCATATGTTTTTCCTGCACTTCTTGCACTTGCTGCCACTGTTACGACTTCAAACCATGGATGGTTTTCCAGAAGAGAAATAAATCTCTGTCCGACCATACCTGTAGCTCCTAAAATTCCAACTCTTAATTTTTCACTCATCTGTCTATTCTCCTTACCCTATGCCTGCAAAACGCTTTGTCTGCAGCCGGCTTTTTCTGACTCAGCCATTTTACTGTTTCAACCGCCTTTGCGCCGCAAACGTCTTTGCTACACGCACATTTGTTTTCGTTAAACACTACTATAACAAATTTTTCCAAAATGTCAAGAATTTCTTTTTATTCTTCCAGATATTTTTTATTCTGCTTCAGTACCTCTTTCATGGCTTCTGAGCCTGGCGCACCAATGGTATTTCTCTTCTCTACACAATTTTTCATACTGATAGCCTCGTAAATGTCTTCCTCAAAAACCGGACTGATGGCTTTGTATGCTTCTAAAGACATCTCGTCCAGAGAAATATTCTTCTCCAGGCAGTAAAGCACCAGACGGCCAACAATGCCGTGGGCATCTCTGAAAGGCACACCCTTATTCACCAGATAATCTGCTGCATCTGTGGCATTCGTAAAGCCGTTTTTCGCACTCTTTTCCATATTTTCTTTTTTAAATTCCAAAGTGGACAGCATACCGTTAAACAGCGCAATACATCCTTTGGCTGTATCCATGGCATCAAAAGCCAATTCCTTGTCTTCCTGCATATCCTTATTGTAAGCCAGAGGAATTCCCTTCATGGTAGTAAGCAAAGACATAAGCGCCCCATAAACCCTTCCTGTTTTTCCTCTTACCAGTTCGGCAATATCCGGATTCTTCTTCTGAGGCATAATACTGCTGCCCGTACTGTAAGCGTCGTCAATTTCTACGAACTGATATTCATTGGAATTCCACAAAATCATCTCTTCGCAAAAACGGCTCAGATGCATCATAATCATGGATAAATCGGACAAAAATTCAATCAGATAATCCCTGTCTGCCACAGAATCCATACTGTTCAAAGTAGGACCGTCAAAGCCCAACGCCTGCGCAGTATATTCCCGGTCCAGAGGGTAGGTAGTTCCTGCCAGCGCCCCGCTTCCAAGAGGACAGAGATTCAATCTCTTTCCTGTATCCTTCAAACGACTTCTGTCCCTTTTGAACATCTCAAAGTAAGCGCCCAAATGGTGGGCTGCAGTCACTGGCTGAGCCTTCTGCAAATGGGTAAAGCCAGGCATATAGGTGTGCAGATTTTCTTCCATTAATTTCTGAAGAGTTTCCAGCAGTTCTTTTAAAAGTTCGTCTGTCTCCTGAATTTCATCTCTTACATACATTTTCATATCCAAAGCCACCTGGTCATTACGGCTTCTTCCTGTATGCAGCTTCTTCCCTGCGTCTCCTTTTCTGGCAATCAGATTTGCCTCTACAAAGCTGTGAATATCTTCGTATTCCGGTGAAAACTCCAGTTTTCCGCTTTCAATATCCTTTAAAATTTCCTGCAGGCCTGATAATATCTCTTCCTTTTCCAGTTCTGTAAGAATCCCCTGCTTAGCCAGCATGGAAGCATGGGCCATACTGCCTTTGATATCCTGCTTATAAAGTCTTTTATCAAAACTCAAAGACGCATTAAAATTGTACACCAGACGGTCTGTTTCTTTTGTGAAACGACCTCCCCATAATTGTGCCATATTGTTCCTCATTCCTCTCTTTTTCACCGTATCGCCGAAGTTCTTTCGTTTTTGCACTTTCGACAATATCTTGTGTAAAATTTTATCACTTTATAGTGTTGAACGCAAGAGTTTTTCCTTTTGTTCCTGCTTTTGTCTTTCACGCTCCTGTCTGGAAAAAACACAGCCGCAGTAATCCTGTCTGTAAAGATGATATTCTCCGGATAATTCTGTAGAACGTTTATATCCGTTTTTTTTCTTAAAATCCGAAGGCAGATGCTTTACATGATAAATCTTTTCCAACCCTTCCCCGATTTCATTTAGTTTTCCCGCATTCTTTAAGGGACTGATGGTCAGCGTAGTGGCAAAGTAGTCATATCCTCCCTCTGCAGCCATGCGGGCCGTCTCTTCCAACCGCATGCGGTAACAGTGAAAGCACCGTTCTCCGCCTTCCGGAGCCTGTTCCAGTCCCTTTGCCATTTCAAAAAACTCCTCCGGGCAATACCTGCCTTCCACAAAAACCGGCTTATGCACCAAAGGCATTTCCTCTATCAGCCGTTTCAGCTCCTCTGTTCGCTTTTCGTACTCCTCCCGGGGAAAAATATTGGGGTTATAGAAAAAGTCTGTAATTTCAAAATACCGGGACAGATATTCCAACACATAACTGCTGCAGGGCGCACAACAACTGTGCAAAAAAAGCCTGGGAATCTTTCCCTGTTTTTGATTTTCTTCTATGATTTTTTCCAGTTCTTTTTGATAATTTCTGTTCATCCTGTTTCCCTTCTCTGCTTTTATACAAAAGTATACGAAAAAAAACTTTCTTCATCAAGGAATTATTTTGAAATTTCGAGAGAATCTCTCATGAGCATCTTAGAATTCTTAGACTTGTTTCGCTTTTTCTATATCCGGGACTGTTTTCTCTCACAGCCCCGGGCCTGTATTCCATTTCTGCACCAAAATTATTCTGTCGTATACTCTGCGGAAAGAATCACTTCCCCATTCATATCAATATACTCCACTACAACCACCGGATTTTCTACCTCTACCGCCAATTTCAAAGAACTTGCTACGTTTTTAAAAGTATCCGCCTGTCCATCCATAGCAGACTGCAGCTGTTCGGTCAACGCATCTGTCTTAACAATACCATCCATGGTATACCGGTAAATCAGCTTGTTGTCTTCTCCCAGCACTTCCATACTCATACCGCTGTCTCCAAGAGAAGAAAGCTGTGCATCTAACTGTTCTTGTACAAGGTCAGATTCCACATAAGACTTAATATCCGGGAACTTCTCGGTTATGGGTTCGGCATCTTCCAATTTCACCGGTTCTGATTCCTCTTTTTCCACTTCCTTTTCTTCCTGTTCCTGCTGCGTTTCTTTTTCACTGGAAACCTCTGCACTGTCTTTTCCTGCATCCTTCTCACCGCATGCGGAAACAGTCAGCGCCATAGCCAGTAAAGTGGAACATAACAACACTTTTAAAGACTTTTTCTTCATAAAAACAGCCCTCCTTGGTTTGATAGATTCATTTTATCCGAGCAGGCGGAAAATGTCAATATAAATAAAAATTTTAATATTCTGTGCTGTTTTTAGTCAATTTCAACAAACGTTTGTCTTCTCAAAAACATCACTATTTTTCCTTTTCCTTTGTCAACTGTCCATTTTCAATAACCATAATCTTATCTTGAAATTCTATTGTCCATTTGCAAGGGTTCTCCTCTGTCCCTATTTTTTCTTCCCAGCTAATCGTTTGACCTTTCGGACTCATTGTTTTTCTCAGCCTTAATATTTTTAAATGAGACGAAGAGCCGTTTATTTCCATAGAGTATCCCGGCTTTGTTTCTATAGCACAATATGCAACATTTCCTCTCACTCCATAATCTACCGTAACTTCTTCGGAATTCGCAGAACTATACCATTGTGTAAACAAAACCATCACGCAAACGGCCAAAACCAGAACAATTCCTGTAAGTACCCCAAACATTTTTCTCTTATTTTTTTTCTTTATCTTCTTTATAACTTGAAGTTCCTGTATTTCTTCCTCACTTATGGATATATCTTCACCAATTTCACCTGTCATTTCCTGATAGTATTTTTGACATCCTCTACAGTTTTTTAAATGCTTTTCTATTTCCCGATTGCTTTCCTCACTGGTCAATCCGTCAATATACAGAGGCAATAAGTCGCGAATCATTTCACATTTCATGGCGATTCTCCTTTCTGATTTTCTGCTTTCCACGATAAAAAGTTACTCTTGCCCAATTTTCATCTTTTCCCATGATTTCTCCAATTTCTTTGAAAGTAAAATCTGCATTCAGCCGCAAATACATGACCTCCCGTACAGGCTCTTCCAGCAAATGAAGTTTTTTATATAATTCTATCACTTCCACTTTCTGTATGGCCGAATTCTCTGTAAGATTCCGATAATCTGCCTGTTCTGCATTCTCTGCCGCCGTTTCTCTTTTTTTCTTCTTTAACTCTTTATACCACAAATGCTTTGCAATGGAACACAACCACACATATAACCTACAGTCTCCATGAAAATTATCAATGGATTTCATAGCCTGAAAAAAAGTTTCCTGGGTTAGTTCTTCGCTTAAATGAACATCGTGACAAAGGCTAAACAAAAATTTATACACCTGCGGCATATATTTTTTGTAAATCTCTACCATCTCTTCCATATTCCACCTCCTCCTATATGTACTCTATAAATAATTTTCGTTACAGGAATTTCACTCTTTTTACATCAAATTGTCCGATTGCAAAATCTGCTATCCATTATGAGAAAAAGAAAACAGACAGCTATCGAAAAAACTGTCTGCTATAAACCAGGAATTGTAATGCCCATTATAATTTTTTCATCATCCAGTCTGCTGAAGCATAATGGCCACTTGCATATTTCATATTGTCGGGCAAGGAACCATACTTCTTAAAACCAAGTTTTTCATACAAAGCAATTGCACTTTTATTGTCAGAAATAACTTCAAGTTCGGCTTGTTCAAATCCCATCTTTGTTGCCACTTTAAGCATATGCTCCAACATAGTTCTTCCAATACCACATCCACAAAATTCCTGATATAAAGCAATTGCTACTTCGCACCTATGAGCATATCTCCTGTAACTTCCTATTGGATTTAAAGAACAATTACCAATATGTCTTCCATTTAATGTTGCAATTAACAGCAAAGATTTATCTGAATTCAGACAATTATTTATAAACGCTACTTCTTGTTCATGTGTAATAGCAACCTCATCCGGCTCTCGAATCAGATATGGTGTTTCTTCTGTAGTGACTTTTAAATATTTTATTAAATCCTCTGCATCATCTGCGATTGCACTTCGTATCACTATAGTTCTATTTAATTTATCCTTGACTTCAATAGGTTCAAATTTCAATTTCAATCTCCTCCTTTGTTAACATAAAACTTTTATATAGAATCTCATAATTACACCTTGAAATACCGTGGTGCTGTTGGTTATGTCCTGTTCCTCGATCTCACTTTTATGCCAGCCGGACAAAATTTATTCCTCAATTTCATTTTTCCATCTCTTATAATTATAAAAAGCCTGAATAAAAATTGATATAAAAAACACAACGCCAATTATTCCTGTAAACATATATGATTGAAAGTAAACGCCAAATAGCGAGTACCTTTTCAAAATCATCCTATGTGAGATAATAGACTCATCACTACAAAGTCCAAATAGTTTAGTACTCAAC
>NZ_JBBKBX010000039.1:0-17244 GCF_037890365.1 Blautia sp. HCN-20427
TAAATACATCTCATGTTCTTATTAATCAAGAGTGGGAAAGTGGATATTCCATGGAGAATACATATTTAAATACATCTCATGTTCTTATTAATCTTATGTTAGTGTTGCAAAATTACAAACCTATGGACTATTTAAATACATCTCATGTTCTTATTAATCGTGGATATTTCATAAAGTGCCACGCCTGCTTCTGTCATTTAAATACATCTCATGTTCTTATTAATCCGTGCAGGGCTGGAGTGCAGAGTATATCCGCATAAAAATTTAAATACATCTCATGTTCCTATCTATCATACTCTTTATGTTATTTACTATATTTAAATACGCTCAGCGTTGTTATTTATGCATGAAGTTATTATGATATGAAATAACCCTAAAAGTCAAGACAAATTCTTAGGAAATAGTATTTTCCTTACTAATCCTCTTAAACAACCGCGCCAATACCAACACGGCCGCCACAGCCAGTACCACCTCTGCAGTAAGCTGCGCATAAGCAAGTCCGTAAAGCGGAAACAGGAAGTTCAAGATATAAAGCGCCGGAATTTCCAGAACAATCTTTCTCATAATGGCAAAAAGCAAGGCTTCTCTGCCCATTCCCACTGCCTGGAATACACCTACAGCAATAAAATCCATACACAAAAACGGCAGTCCCAGACAAAATCCCCGAAGGAATTTTGTTCCGTAAGCCACAATCGTCTCATTATCCATGAAAAGCTGAGTCAACTGCGCGGCACCCACAAAATAGCCCACAGCCACTATGGCAATAAATCCCAGGCTGGCTTTTACCGCAAATACCAGAGTGCCTTTCATACGCTTATGATTTCTGCTGGAATAGTTATAACTGATAAGCGGCATAATTCCCTGGGAAAGCCCCATGGCAACATTCATGGGAACCATATTGATTTTCTGCGTAATTCCCATAGCCGCCACTGCGTCAGCGCCAAAAGAAGAGGTAAAATTATTTAAAATAGTCATACCCGTCACATTCAGCAGATTCTGAATAGACGCCGGAATTCCCACATTGCAAATACCCCAGACAATTCTTTTTTCCAGAGAAAACTTCCGGGGATGAATACACACAAAGGTACGCCCTCTCTTCTTCCAGAGCAGCACAAAAAAGTACAGACAGGCCACACAATTTGACAAAAAAGTAGCAAGACCCGCTCCCTCTGCCCCCATATCCAGACCCCAGGGCAAAATAAACACCGGGTCCAGCAAAATATTGAGGAAACAACCGCTCATGGTCCCCAGACTGGCATGAAGCGCCGAGCCCTCTGCCCGTACCATATAAGCCATCACCACATTTAAAATAGCGGGAACCGCACCGAATAGCACCGTCCATTTTACATATCCTGCTGTGGCTGCCATAGTGTTGGTATCCGCTCCCAAAAGCCGCAGAAGAAGATTCTGAAAAATCCCGCAAAGAGCAGCAAACAAAACTCCGCTAAAAAGCGCACAGTAAAAACCAAAGGCCGAACTCTTGTATACGGTTTCATAGTCTTTGGTTCCCATTGCACGGCTCATCATGCTGGAACTTCCTACTCCAAATAAATTGTTGACCGCATTAAATGCCAGCAGAACCGGAGCCGCCAGAGTAACTGCAGCATTTTCTATGGCGTCATTGCACATACCTACGAAATATGTATCGGCCAGATTATAAATAACCATAACCAGAGAGCTTAAAATGGTGGGAAAAGCCAGTTTTGCCACAGCTCTTGGTATGGGGGTCTGCTCAAACAAAATCACTTTATCATCGTTTTGCATAACCTTCTCCTTCTATATTAATATAGTTTCATTGTAACATAGAAGGAGAAAGATTTCCTGCTGATTTTCACTTTCTTATCCGGAATACCGCAAAGCCTCAATGGGCTTTTTCCTCGCTGCTTTATTTGCCGGATACAGACCAAAAACAATCCCGATGAATCCGGAAAACGCAACGGCAATCCACACAACCTGCACATTCATGGTAAAGGTCATATTTCCATTCATAAATTTTCCGATAATTTTCAGCAGAATCCAGGAAAATCCAATGCCTGCAAAGCAGCCCGCCATGCTGACAATGACTGACTCCATGAGGAACTGCAGCATAATACTGCTTCTGCCTGCGCCAATAGCCTTACGGATTCCGATTTCCCGGGTCCGTTCCGTGACCGAAACCAACATAATGTTCATAATGCCGATTCCGCCTACCAGAAGAGAAATTGCTGTGATTCCTCCCATCATCAGAGACATGGTATTGTCCACCTCCTGCATGGTTTCCATTACTTCAAACTGGCTCTGTATAGAAAAAGCGTCTTCATCATTGTCCAGCCTGCTCAGCATAATCTGTTCCACTGCCCGTTCCGTTCTGTCCATGGTATCCTCATCCGGAGATGAAACATAAAACTGGGTAATATCCAGAATATTGTCCGCAATTCTGGTCAAAGTAGAATACGGAATATAGCCTTCCAATACCGTAGTCTGCGCAGAATCTTCGTCTTCCGAAGAAACCGCAGCAGCAGAGTTCTCCAGACTGCTGCTGTCAGAAAGTACTCCCACCACCTGAAAGCGGTTCCCATTCAAACTAATGGTTTCGCCCTCCACGTCCGTATGACCGAAAAATTCAATGGCTGTGTCTTCTGTAATCACCATAACATAAGAATGGTTATCCACATCCGTCTGTTTTAATGCTCTCCCGGTTTTCAGTTCCATATCCATAATACGGAAATAACTTCCTGTTGTACCGTACAAAGTCACCGTTCCCTCCGTATAGCCGGATTTTCCTGTAACGCTGGTTTGTGCAAAAGGTGCCGCGTCTTCTATGGCTTCGTCCTCCAATAGCTGGCTGAATTCTGAAAGCCGCAGGGGATTTTCCTTGTCATCACTGATTTGTACGGTCAGATAATCCGAACCCATGGAGGAAATCTGCCCGGCCACAGAAGATGAAGCCCCGTCCGCAATGGATACCAGAACAATCAGCGAGGAAACACCTATAATAATTCCCAGCATTGTGAGAAAAGTCCGCATTTTATTGGCGTTTACCGCACTCCACGCCATTTTCCAGGTTTGTATTCCCATCTTAATTTCCTCCCGGAGCAGGTCCGCCTCCAGATGGCATTTCACCCATACCGCCCCCGGAAGGCTGCTCCATATTGCCGGGTCCGCCGCCCTGCTGGGGTGTCTGTCCGGAATCTGTACCCTGGGTATTGCCTGTCTTCTGATAATAAACCGTATCGCCCTCCGACAGTCCGTCTGTGATTTCTACCTTATCTCCGTCAGAAAGTCCTGTGGATACCTCCTGTTCCCCCGACAGATTGCCCTCATCGTCCTTCTTGGTATATACAAAGGTTTTATCGCCTTTTTCCTGTAGAGCATTAACCGGTATGGTCACCACGTCTTTCTTTTCCTCTACTGTAATGACGGCTGAAGCATTCATTCCTTCTTTCATCTGCGCATCCTTTGGAATGGTAATTTCCACTGTATATTTTGCGACTCCGTTTCCGGAACTCTGGGAACTGCTGCCTACCTTTGTAACCGTTCCTGTAAAAGAAGAGTCCTCCAATGCATCCAGCGTCACTTCGGCTTCCTGGTCTTTTGACACAGAATTAATATCCAGCTCATCCACGCTGACAGAAAGAATCATACTGTCATTGGAAGCCAGGGTAAAAGCGGTTACATCTGTGCTGTAAGACGACGTATCTTCTGTACTGTCTGAAGAACTGGTCTGCTGGGCAGTGGTTTCCGTGTCTGCAGCGGCTGCCGTACCGGTACTTGTGCCTGTCACAGCTGCTGCTTTGGCACTTGCCTCAACAGTTTCCCCGTCACTGCCTGATACCTGATTCTTGTTTTCATCCTGTCCGCTTTCATTTTGTTCTTTCTGGGTTTCCTGAGGTGTTGTTTCCGCAGTAACCGGGAAGGTAACACAAAACTCCAGCGTCTTTGCATCCTCTGATACAGTCAGACCTGACAAAATTCCAACTTGCAGTTTTGACACACTGTCCGCACCGAAGCAGTATCCCTCCCCTGCTGTAAGCGTTATCTGTGCCTGATATTCCGTACCGCCCTCAAAGGTATCTGCCTGGGGATTCCACACAATGCTTCCCGTATATGCGCCATCCGAAGAATTTGCCTCTGTCTGAGGAACTCCGTCTGTCTGGGGTGTGGCTAAGGCCAACAGTCCTGCTGTGCTTTCCGTTCCCTCTCCGATTGCAAACTGCAGGCAGATATCCGTCTGCTGCTCTGCATCGTTGTCCAACGCAGTTTCTTTTCCCGCTGCTGTCTCAGACGCCGAAGACAACAGCAGAAAAGAAGCCCCTGAGGCAGAAGAAGTATAAGACATATTGCTGGCTTTTGCAGCGGAAGAACCCGAAGAAGTAGTTCCCGATGATACGGCGGAACTGCTCTGCACCGCGCTTCCAGCAGAAACATTCACACTTCCTACCGTACCGTCTATGTCCGCAGTAATCGTTCCGGTCTGGGAAATGGTCACCAGCTTCTGAAGACTCTGGGTAAGTGCCTCTCTTTTCGCCGCCAACTGGCGGTATTTTACAGATTTTTCTCCGGTATTTACCGTCAGAAGCGTATCTCCCGCAGATACTTCCTGGTTTTCCGCTGCTGAAACACTGCTGACCGTACCGCCTGTACCTGTAATTTCCAGCTGCTCATGAATGTACGCCTTTCCCGTTCCTATTTTTGTCCCGTCCGCTTTCGCCGCCGTGACGGTGTCATCTACTGCCACACCATCATCTGAAAAAGTCACTGTGCAATCCGCTCCGCTGACACTCTCCACGCTGCCCTCTTTCACCGTACCGTCCGACAAGGTAACGGTCACCGTATCTCCTGCTGCCACACCGGATACGCCTGTAAAATCTGCTGCCATTTTGCCATCCAGTGAAAGCAGCATCAAGGCCCCGTTGTCCACCATACTCTGCGCCACATCACTGCTCTCCTGCACATAATTTTTCTTTATCCGTCCGCTGACCTTTGCCGTCACCTCCTGGGTTTCCGTATCGGATTTACATTCGTTCATATCTTCTTCCGTCTCTTCTATCTGCTCCTGTACCTCCTCCATAGCTCCCAGTACCGAGGTTTCCTCTACCACAGCCAGCACATCCCCTTTGGATACCGCATCGCCGCTTTCTACTTTCACCTCCTTTATCGTAATGCCGGAAGGAATTTTCACAGTGTCAGAATCGTCCGCCTCCAGGCTGCCTGTTCCTGTAATGGTATTGGCTATATCACCGGAAGCTGCCGACGCCTCCTGCACCGAAGCATTCCCCACAGGCTGCCCCTTAGACATTTTATTTCTCGCCCAAAACACGCCTGTCCCAAGGATACATATGCCTGCCAGCGACACAATCGCCACCGCTGTTTTCTTTTTTCCGGACATGCCTTTCCACACAGACATGCCCTTTTTCATATAAAACCCTGCTTTTTTCACTATTTTTTCCTCTTACGATAACTGCTCCGGTTTTTCTGTTTCATAGTCACTCCACTGAGTTGCCTGGGAGCAGCCTGACAGATCTGCCGTTTTTTCGTATTTATCTACAGTAATGGTATACTCACTGGTACCTTCTGCATATACGGTTCCGTCACTTCCTTTTATGGTAACGGAATTTCCATCTTCGTCGGTGATAGTTCCTGCACAATACAGATTTGTAAGTTCGCTGTCTCCGGTCACTACCCAAGAGGAACCTTCCTCTATATAAAGGCTGGCATATCCGCTTCCGCCATCTCCGGCACAGCTCTCATCATCCTTTACTGCACCTTTTAATGTACTTCCATCTGTCATATAGAAATCCAGTTTGCTGATACTGTCCCAGATAATATCACCCTTCATTTTTTGTGTAATGGCGGTAAACAGGCAGTCTGCACCGTTTGAACCGGACTGACCCCATCCTCTCTGATTCTGATTTCCTGTGCATTTCAGAAAGAAATCGTTGTCCTCTGCATAGGTAATGTCCACATCTGACAATACAAAGGTAGATTCTGTATTTGTGGTATAAAACATACCTCCGTTTTTCGCTGTAAGACTGCCTCCGTCCATTTCAAACGTACTGTTTCCTAGTTCTGAGTCCCCGGACATACTCTGGTAGAGAATTACATTCCAGGTACAGTCGTTCTGCTCATTATCACTCATATTTCCGGTCAGATTGGAATTATACAAATGGAGTGAATTCAACCCCTCAATGCAGACCGCTTCTGAACCGTTTGCCGTCAGATCCGCATTATTTACGGCAATATTTGCTGTGCTGTAAATTGCCGGAGAACCTGTGCCGTTAGAGGTATAAGTTCCTCCGTCCACAACCATGGTTCCGCCGCCTCTGTCGCTTCGGATTGCCGCAGAGGATTCTCCGTTGGTCTCCACATCTAAATCCCATGCATAAAGCGTTCCGCCGCCTGCTGCATGAATACCGCCTGAAGTATCCTGCTGTGTCTTAATGGTGGTATCCGAAACATAGGTCACACCGTCGCCGTAAGAGAAAATTCCTGCGCCTCCTGCCGCGTCTGTATCAACGGTACTTCCGCTGATATAGGCCTTACCATCTGTATTCAGAATGGCTGCTCCCACACCGTAAAAGCTGGAATTGTCTCCTCCCTTACTGTCAGAAGAGGTTCTGTCAGCAGTCACGTTCTTTAATGTAACCTGTGCACCGTCCAAAATATGCACCGCATTCTCGTCTGTCCCTGTAGATGTAAAGGTTTCTCCGTCTGCTTCGGTGTCTGAAGTATATTCTGTCGCAGCCGCATAACTGTCTACCCCTCCTGCATCAGGAGACTGTCCCATACCGCCGCCCATGGACATAACCGTAATTGTTTCTGCATTTCCATCTTCATCCAGGGTAATGGATACGGTATCACCTTCAGAAATATCGTCTAGAGTGATAGTCTCTGTTTGCTGTTCAGGCGGATTTTCACCCGGCTCTTCCCCGTCTTTACTATCACTTCCGGTACTGCTCTCTGTGCTGTTGTCGGTACTGCTCTCTGTTGTTCCGGTAGTATCTTCTGGTTTTTCCGGTGCCTCTCCATCGGCAGACGGAGCTTCTCCACCCTGAGGCGGCTGATTTTCGCCCTCTCCATCCGTCTGCGCAGAATCTGTATTTTCCTCTTTGCCGGCACCCGATGGATTTTCTCCATCTTTCTCCATTTCTTTCATGGTTCCTACCTCAATGGTGACAGAAGACTCTCCTACGGATTTCACTTCTCCATATACGGTATTTTCCTCGCTTTCCTTTTCTTTGGAAATACTGGTATCATTTGTACTTGATTTTGTACAGCCGGTAAGAGCCGACACGCCTAAGATAATGCCTAATGTGATTGCAAGATGGTTTCGTTTCATATGTCCTGTATCCTTTCCTAAAACAAGTTTGTGTGCTTTAAAAGGGAGTATACGAGGGGAACTTTAAATAAACCTTAAAATGGCAGAGAAAATTTTTAATTTGCCAACCGGACGTGCAAAAACCCCTGAGGAGGCCGCCTCTGGGGTTTTCTATCTTTTAAAATATATACTTTTTACTTCCCAATCACAACTTTATCCAGATGCCAAATTTCATCTACATACTGCTGAATGGTTCTGTCTGAGGTAAATTTACCGGAGCAAGCCGTATTCAGAAGCGCCATTTTCGCCCATCCTGCTTCATCTCTATACGCTGCCTCCACTTTCTCCTGCGCTGCCGCATAAGATTTGAAATCAGCCAGAATGAAGTACGTATCTGCTCTGTCACTGCTGTTTGTGTTCAGCAAAGAGTCATAGATTTCACGGAACATATTGAAGTCTCCCCCTGAATAGGTACCGTTAATCAGCTGCATCAGCACGTTTCGGATATCCGGGTCATTATTGAAATACTGCATAGGGTCATAGCCGCCATTGTTTTCATAGTTGATAACCTCATCCGAGGACAGACCGAAGATAAATGCATTTTCTGCGCCTACTTCTTCCACGATTTCCACGTTTGCACCGTCCATGGTCCCCAGCGTTGGCGCACCGTTTAACATAAACTTCATGTTTCCGGTTCCGGATGCCTCTTTACTTGCTGTAGATATCTGCTCGGAAACATCTGCTGCCGCAAAAATCATTTCCGCATTGGACACACGATAGTTTTCAATAAATACCACTTTAATCTTTCCGTCAATAGAACGGTCGTTGTTCACCACATCTGCCACAGCGTTAATCAGCTTAATGGTCTGCTTTGCGCGTCTGTAGCCTGCCGCTGCCTTTGCACCGAAAATAAAGGTTCTCGGATAGAACGGCATTTCCGGATGTTCCTTAATCTTATTGTACAGGTACATTACATGCAGAATATTCATCAGCTGGCGTTTGTACTCATGAAGTCTCTTCACCTGCACATCAAAAATAGAATTTGGATTCACTTCAATGCCATTGTGCTCCAGAATATATTTTGCCAGCCGCACCTTGTTCTGGTGCTTGATGTTCATAAATTCCTGCTGCGCCTTCTTGTCGTCTGCATAAACCTTTAATTTTTCCAGTTCCGGAAGGCTGGTAATCCATCCATCCCCAATGTGGTCCGTAATCCAGTCTGCCAGCAGAGGATTTCCGTGAAGCAGGAAACGTCTCTGGGTAATACCGTTTGTCTTATTATTGAATTTTTCCGGATACATCTCATAGAAATCTCTCAATTCCTGTTTTTCCAGAATTTCCGTATGCAGCTTTGCCACACCGTTTACAGAATATCCGCCTGCAATGGCAAGATGTGCCATTTTCACCTGACCATCATAAATGATTGCCATTTTACGGATTTTTTCCTGGTCACCCGGATATTTTGCCTGGATTTCCAGAAGGAATCTGCGGTTAATCTCCTCAATAATCTGATATACACGAGGAAGCAGCTTAGAAAACAGCTCGATAGGCCATTTTTCCAGCGCTTCTGCCATAATGGTATGGTTTGTATAAGCGCAGGTATGGGTGGTAATGTCCCACGCGTCTTCCCAGGACATGCCCTCCTCGTCCACCAGAATACGCATTAATTCTGCAACAGTCATAGTCGGATGCGTATCGTTTAACTGGAAAGTTACCTTTTTCGGCAAATCGTGCAGGTCGCTGTGCGATTTCTTAAACTTCTCAATGGCAGCCTGAATACTTGCGGAAATGAAGAAATACTGCTGTTTTAAACGCAGCTCTTTTCCTGCATAATGGTTATCATTTGGATACAGCACTTCCACAATATTCTTTGCCAGGTTTTCCTGCTCTACTGCTTTATGATATTCTCCCTTGTCAAACAGGTCTAACTGGAAGTCATTGACCGCTTCTGCGTCCCAGATACGAAGGGTGTTCACAATCTGATTGTTGTATCCCACGATTGGCATATCGTAAGGAATGGCTCTTACAGACTGGTATCCCTCCTGAATAAAGTGATTCTTGCCCGTAGCCGGGTCATATTCCACTCTTACATAGCCGCCGAATTTCACTTCTTTGGCATATTCCGGACGGCGCAGTTCAAATGGGTAACCGTCTTTTAACCAGTTATCCGGCACCTCTACCTGATAACCATTTTCGATTTTCTGTTTGAACAGACCATAGTGGTAACGGATACCACAGCCATACGCACAATATCCCAGCGTGGCCAGAGAATCCAGGAAACAGGCAGCCAGTCTTCCCAGACCGCCGTTTCCAAGAGCCGGATCCGGCTCCTGGTCTTCAATTACATTTAAGTCAAATCCAAGCTCATCTAAAGCTTCTTTTACTTCCTTATACGCACACAGGTTAATCAGGTTGTTGCCCAGCGCGCGTCCCATCAAAAATTCCATGGACAGATAATAAACGATTTTCGGGTCATCTTTTTCATACTGTTTCTGCGTGAGAAGCCAGTTGTCAATAATTACGTCTTTAACAGCAAGAGAGACTGCCTGAAAAACCTGTTCCTGAGTAGCCTCATCAATGGTTTTTCTATAAAGCATTTTTACATTTTCTTTAACGCTTTTTTTGAATTCCTCTTTCTTGAAATGATTATCCAACATCACTATTTTCCTCCTAGCGAAAGTTATGAAATTTTTTCCACCCCTAATTTTACACCTTCTGCGTTAATTTTCCAATCCTTTGTATAACCTTTTACTTCGTTATATACAACTTCCTCAGCCAGAACTTCTGCTTTGATTTGTTTTTCATGTACACGGAAGATTCCCTCAATTACCTGGTTATCCGCAAGTGATACCCGGATTTTATCCATAACTTCAAAACCTGCTTCCTTACGCATAGTCTGAATTTTGCTGATGATTTCTCTTACAAAACCTTCTTCAATCAGTTCCGGGGTCAGGTTTGTATCCAGTACAACCGTAATATCGTTGTCATTTTCGGAAACATAGCCTTCCATCTGCGCCATATCAATGAGCAAATCACTTTCCAGAAGCACGATTTCCTCACCATCTACATGCAGCTTCAATTCGCCCTGAGCTTTCAGTTCATCCATAGCCTTGTTGCCGTCCAGGTCCGCCAATGCTGTTTTGATACCGCCCAGGAACTTGCCGTATTTCGGGCCCACGGTCTTTAACTGCGGTTTGAATGTATAGGAAGTAAAGCTTCTCACATCATCTGTGAATTCCATTTCTTTTACATTCAATTCGTCTGTAATAATATCTTTATAGAAGTCAGAAAGCACAAACGGCGCTTTTACAAACATCTTTCCGATTGGCTGACGGTTCTTAATGTTTGCCGCATTTCTGCAGGCGCGTCCCATAACAACCACTTTCAGCAAATCGTCCATGTTTTCTTCCAGCTCTTTATCAATCCATTCTTCCTTCACTTCCGGGAAGTCACACAGATGAATACTTTCCGGTGCATTTTTATCCAGACTTCTCACCAGGTTCTGGTAAATATCTTCTGTCATAAACGGAACCATAGGCGCAGCCGCTTTGGAAATGGTTACAAGGGCGGTGTACAGAGTCATATAAGCGTTAATCTTATCCTGTTCCATACCTTTGGCCCAGAAACGTTCACGGCTTCTTCTGACATACCAGTTACTCATATCATCTACAAATTCCTGCAGCGCTCTGGCCGTTTCCGGAATCTTGTAACCAGCCAGGTTTTCATCAACCGCTTTTACTACTGTATTCAGCTTGGACAGCAGCCATTTGTCCATAACCGGAAGCTTCTCGTATTCCAGTGTATATTTGGTTGCGTCAAATTCGTCAATATTGGCATACAGAACAAAGAATGCGTAAGTATTCCAAAGTGTGCCCATGAATTTACGCTGTCCTTCCTGCACAGCTTTTCCATGGAAACGGTTTGGAAGCCATGGCGCGCTGTTCACATAGAAGTACCAGCGGATTGCATCAGCGCCGTATTTTTCCAGTGCGTCAAAGGGGTCTACGGCATTTCCCTTGGATTTACTCATTTTCTGTCCGTTTTCGTCCTGTACATGACCCAGCACAATAACATTTTTGTAAGGTGCTTTGTTAAACAGCAGCGTAGATTCTGCCAGCAGAGAGTAGAACCAGCCTCTTGTCTGGTCTACAGCTTCAGAAATAAAATCTGCCGGGAACTGCTGCTCAAACAATTCTTTGTTTTCAAATGGATAGTGGTGCTGTGCAAACGGCATAGCGCCGGAGTCAAACCAGCAGTCAATCACTTCCGGTACACGGTGCATGGTCTTGCCGCATTTCGGACAAGGCATGGTAATTTCGTCAATGTACGGTCTGTGCAGCTCTACGGTTTTTGCTGCTTCGTTTCCGCTCATTTCAAAGAGTTCCTGTCTGCTGCCGATGGCATGCATATGTCCGCATTCACATTCCCATACGTTCAGCGGCGTTCCCCAGTAACGGTTACGGCTGATACCCCAGTCCTGTACGTTTTCCAGCCAGTCGCCGAAACGGCCTTTTCCAATACTTTCCGGAATCCAGTTAATGGTGTTGTTGTTGCGGATTAAGTCGTCTTTTACCGCCGTCATCTTGATAAACCAGGATTCTCTTGCATAATAAATCAGCGGAGTATCACATCTCCAGCAGTGGGGATAGCTGTGTTCAAATTTCGGTGCGGAGAAAAGCAGTCCTCTCTCGTCCAAATCTTTCAAAACTTCCGGGTCCGCTTTCTTACAGAACGTACCTGCCCATTTGGTTTCTTTTGTCATTTCACCTTTTTCGTCAACCAACTGCAGGAACGGAAGGTCGTATTTTCTTCCCACCTTGCTGTCATCTTCACCGAATGCAGGCGCAATATGAACCACACCGGTACCGTCTGTCAGGGTTACATAGGTATCGCAGACAACGTAATGCGCTTTCTTATCCAGCTTCTTGAAATTATATAAGGGTTCGTATTCTTTATATTCCAAATCTTTTCCCACATAAGTTTCCAGAACTTCGTACGCCGGTGTTCCTTCTTCTCTTTCCAGAGAACCAAGAACCGTATCCAGAAGGGCTTCTGCCATGTAATAGGTATATCCGTCTGCTGCTTTTACCTTTACATACTGTTCTTCCGGGTTTACGCAGAGCGCCACGTTAGAAGGCAGTGTCCACGGGGTTGTAGTCCATGCCAGAATGTACGCGTCTTCGTCTTTTACTTTAAAACGGGCAATAGCGGAACGTTCTTTTACATCTTTATAGCCCTGTGCCACCTCCTGGGCAGACAGCGGAGTTCCGCAGCGCGGACAATAAGGTACGATTTTAAATCCTTTGTACAGCAGGTTTTTGTTCCAGATTTCTTTTAAAGCCCACCATTCGGATTCAATATAATCATCATGGTAAGTAACGTACGGATTGTCCATATCTGCCCAGAAACCAACGGTAGAGGAAAAATCTTCCCACATCCCTTTGTATTTCCATACGCTTTCCTTACATTTATCAATAAACGGAATCAGACCGTATTCTTCAATCTGCTCTTTTCCGTCCAGACCCAGCAGTTTCTCTACTTCCAGTTCTACCGGAAGTCCGTGGGTATCCCATCCTGCTTTTCTCGGAACCATTTTGCCCTTCATAGTGCGGTATCTGGGAATCATATCCTTGATAACACGGGTAAGCACATGACCGATATGCGGTTTTCCGTTTGCAGTCGGCGGTCCATCATAGAAGGTATACGTTTCTCCTTCTTTTCTCTGCTCCATACTTTTTTTGAAAATGTCATTGTCCTTCCAGAATTTTTCAACATTCTTTTCGCGCTCTACAAAATTCAGGTCTGTAGTAACTTTCTGATACATGATTTTTCTCCTCTCTTGATTGACTGAAAACAAAAAACTCCCGTCCTGTAACAGGACGAGAGCAAATACGCTGTCGTTATACCACCTCTTACAACATACACAACATTTCTGTCTTAATATGCGTTCCCTTTAACGGAGGAAGCCCGGCATCTCCTACTGGATTCAGATAGCAACTCAGGAGTGATTTTCTTTCACTGCTACTGGTACCGGATTTCCACCATCTCCGGCTCTCTATAACGTTTGCATGCAGAAACCATATCTGGTAAAACAAGAGATTGTGCGGCTTCTGTCAGTGAAATACTGTCTCCGTCTTGGTTTTTCAGTATAGTTCTTATTATACTGAGTGTGTTTGGGGGTTGTCAAGAGGGATTGGAGGGAAAGATATAAGTATTCATATCAACTTGAAAAAGGTCACATACAAATCCCCTTAAACAGATAAGATAATATCTCATTTCGCAGGAGTGTTTACTCTGTTTTCTCTATTCTTTTCGCCTCTTCCCTTTCAATCTGCTTAATACCTTTCTGTGGCGTGGGCAGATTTTCAGGCATTGTCCCTCCTAATTCAGCTATTGTCTGGCGTACCTTTTGGCCGACTTGAAAATGAACATCTCCGGCCTCTTTCTTTCCTGTCACCTGGTCCCGCCTGAGTTTTCCTGCTGTCTGGTCTTCACGGCGAAATATGTCTGCCCTAATGCAATCACTTCTTTACGGGAATCTCCATTCATCACGATTAGATAACATGCATAACGTGTAAGCATATAATCTTCAACTTCTCGTACCGCCCCTTTAGCTAAATTTATCATTTTGCCAACGCCGGCAAAATGATCATTTACTTCATTTCCACTTTTTTTACATGCTTCTTTCGCTCTATCAATTGTTTCTTTAAATCGTCTCCATTGTGTATAGTTTAATACTTCTCGGAGTTCCCTTGCATACCAGAATTCCTGCCCGTACTCGTTTATATGTTTTATATTTTCAAATATTTCTTCGCTGTAATTTTCCATATCTTTTCCCATGAATCCTACCCTCCATAAAATCATCCTATTCCCTATGTACTATTTTTTCTCTTTCAGCACGATACTTTAACAATCGTAATACATAATCTGGCAATTCTCTTTTCTCCGCTTCCCAATCCTGCACAGTACGATATGGAATTCCAAAATAATCGCAAAACTCTCTGCGATTCATTCCCATCTGCTCTCTTAACTCTTTTACTTCTTTTCCTCGACTCACACTATTCCTCCTTTTATACGCATTGCGTTATTTTATGATAGTAAAAAAACACAATACTGTCAAGCTTTTTTATCAAAAAATCCCCTTAAACGGATAAGACAATATCTCATTCCGCTTAAGGGGATTTGCTTTTTATCCGCCTAAATCAACTTAAATTTTTTAATATGCCGTTAAGATTTCCAGCAGTACTCCCATAATATCCCTGTCTATCTCCATCGCATTTAACTGAGAAATCAGAATCGGCAGTTCTCTCTATTTTAAAACCTCATTGTAAATACGTTCTTTTTCTTCATAAGACATCTCTGCTTGGTCCAGGAATTCAAAGATTTCCTTTTCAAACTGATTTTTTATCTGGTCTGTCATCGGCAGAATCGTACCCGCTTTTGCCAAAACCGGCAGTGTTTCTTTGTCTCTGTACACTGTAATATTTCCAAAGTAATATTCATTTCCATGGATATACGCCTGTTCTTCTTCCGGATATTCATAGTATAAAGGAAGTATCAAAGGTATATCTTCTTCATAGCTTCTATGATTCATGGTATACAAATAGGGAAGCATACGGTGCCGAAGCTGCAGGAATGTGGTCATAATGCGTTCCGTTTCCCTGCCAAATCTCCATGGTTCTTTGCTGTTAAAGGAACAATTGGTACTGTGCAGACGTATAACAGGGATAAATACGCCAAATTGTATTCAAAGGGTATAAGTTCCTCATCTTTATATCCAAACATATGGCCGTCAATATCATGAACGATATCTTGTGTCCGTGGTGCCACCTTCAATACCATGAGACCACTCACAGAATCCTGCTTTTTATAAACGTCTTTTATTTCCGGAAAATAGACACTGAACCATCTTGCAATACGGTTCTTGATTCGTGTGATTTCTTCCTGGGTTTGAAGCCGGGGATTAAAAAGACTTTGAATCTCCGCACAAATACCTGTTGGTATATATGGATATAAAAATCCGCCTTCATTTACCAGGGCCGCAATTGTTTTTGAATCCTTACGTCCATTTTTATTCGGATTGTTATCGTCCACAATGCTGAAAATGTTAAATTAATCATTTTCAGGATACAGCAAATCGAGGTAAGGTGTCTTTCTTTTATGCAAAATCACGAAATTGCTCATTTATAGTTTCTAAAATATAACATCATTAAAAGGGCACTTTTTGAAAGATTTCTCTCTCGAAAAGCGCCCTCAGCAATCCATTATGTTGTCAAAATTAAAAGTTTTTTAATCTCTTAGTACAACTTTGCTCCTGCCGGAATCTTATCATCCACAATCAGAACATTCAGGCCTTCTCTTCCCTCTACCAGGTGAGTTGCAGAAATAATCATACCACAGGAATCGATACCCATCATCTTACGCGGCGGAAGGTTTGTAATAGCAATCAGCGTTTTGCCTACCAGTTCTTCCGGTTCATAATAATCATGGATACCTGACAGAATCACACGGTCTTCGCCGCTTCCGTCATCCAACACAAATTTCAGCAGTTTCTTGCTCTTCGGCACTGCCTCACATTCTTTTACTTTCACAGCTCTGAAATCAGATTTGCTGAAAGTTTCAAAATCCACCATATCCTCAAACAACGGCTCTACTTCTACGTTGGAAAAGTCAATCTCAACCTTAACCGGTGCAGCTTCTGCTACTGTTTCTGCAACCGCTTTTGCTGCAGGTGCAGTCTGTGCCGCATTGTTCGCCTCGTTCTTGGAAGCGCCCTGGGACTTCATTGTCGGGAAATATTTTATGATCTCTTCGTGATCACTTATTATCCCTTATTCCGGCTTGCAACTGAATATGGATATTATTCACAATCCTTCGTTATCATTCATTATTCAATTCATTTTGTTGTCATTTTGCTGTCATTCAAAAATTTTGTTGTCATTCTCGAATTTGTGAGCCCTTCTCAAAAGATATCTAATTTGGCTGCCAAATTCTCGAATGATTCTTGTTTCTTCTTTTCTGTTGCTTCAGCGTAGATGTCCAATGTAGTCTCAATATTCTTGTGACCCATAATGGACTGGATAACTTTTAAATTTGTTTCGTTTTCGCAAAGTCTGGTGCAAAAAGTGTGCCGCAAATGATGGCATGAAAAATTAGGTAGAATAATCGGATCCCTGTGTTCTTTTTTTGCCCGAACCACTTCATCAGCATTATAGTTGTTGGCAATACGTTTTATTGTGTGATTGACTGTCTGCGGGTTAGGCACTGAACCAAAGCGATTACAGAAAATAAAGCCCGTCATTCCGTCAATCTCTGTCTCATTGAATCCGTTTTCCTTTTGCTCTTCATAGAGCATTTCAAAAGCATCTTTTACAATATCCAGCATCGGTATAGTTCTGATACCAGCATCTGTCTTCGGAAGTGAAACCCTTAAAACACATTTATTACTTCCATTCGCCGGATAATATACCAGGCTATGGTTAATACTGATTACCCGCTTTTCAAAGTCAAGATCCTTCCATCGTAATCCAAGTGCTTCTCCGATCCTGCAGCCTGTTCCCAATAAAATAGTAAACATAGGCCACCAGTGATAATAAATCGGATGGTTAGCAATATACTCCATAAAACATCTCTGCTGTTCAATGGTCAACGCATGCCTTACGCCTCTGTTTTTCCCTGATTCTCTGCTTATTTCCTTCATTACACCATCAGTAGGATTTTTTCGGATAATCTCATCCCTTACCGCCAACTGAAATGTAGGATGAAGCAGACAATGCACTGAATCAAGCGTTCCTAATGAAATACCTTGCTGATTAAGAAGATAATAGTAAAACTGCAAAACATGAGAATATTTTATCTCCGCAATTCTTTTCTGTCCAAAAGTATCCCTCACATAATGATCATAGGTATATAAATAGGAACTTCTTGTAGACTCTCTCAAATTATAT
>NZ_JBBKBX010000040.1:0-13705 GCF_037890365.1 Blautia sp. HCN-20427
CGTAGCCGGACAGACCGCATAAGTATGTGCAATTTGTGAGTGGGTCAAACCAGTACCACTGACTTCATCTAACTCTAATAAAATCTGACATCTCTTTAGGACGGTTTTACAGGTTTTCTTATCCCTAATAACCTTACGAAGAGCTGACACTTCATTGTCACTGAGTATAATATGATATGTTTTAGGTCTTGCCATAATGAATCACCGCCGTTTCTTTTTAGTATATCATGAAACGGCATGAAGCAAAAGAATAATTGTGTTAAATATAAATATGTCAATACACTAGATATCAATATCACTTATACCGGACGGGAAGATGAATATCCAGAAGAATATACCCTGACAATACAGTCTGGCAGCATGGAGTGTAATTTCAATTTTCGAAGCTATGGCAACTGTGAACCGTTTTTTGTAAAAAATACAGACGGAAGCTGTTATCTGTATCTGTTCACCAGCCATGAGAATGATTACAGCGTTTTACTGATATATAAAATAACAAATTCCGATGTTACCCCTGCTTCTTTAGATAATTTCGCTCCGTTCTGCCTGGAACAGAATTATGAAGAGCTGGAAACCAATCTGGAGAACTCCTATCGTTCGGCTCACAGAACACTCAATTACACCCTTACAAATCCGGAGCATATGATGCTGTCGTCCCGCCTGAGTACACTCAGCACCTGTTTTGGATGCAAGGATTATCACGCAAATGTAGCAGGAGTGCCTCAGTCAGAACAGGATTTCCTCATATCCGATCCTCTGCGCTTTCAGTTAAAACAGGATTTTGAGCTGGAGCTTTGCGGAAAGGACGAAAAGCCGTCCGGCAAAAATCAGATCGTTTCAAAGGGTGCCGTCCTGTATCCCTATGCTACAGACGGAATCAGCTATCTGCTGTTTAAGGATGCAGATGGAACTCTTTTCTATGCAGAGATTGAGGTAAACCAATATCCTCAGCTTATAAATGGTGTTATTGCAGAGGATGTATTTGACGGTATGAGATATGCTGGATGAGTGGAATACTGATCAGCTTCCTGACGGAAGCTTGATGAGCCAAAGCGTTCTAAAAAAGTAAATCAAATAAAAAGCATCATTCACAGAGGCGGTATTTTTTGATACCCCTCTGTTTTTATGTCACAGGAAATTTCTATGACAGGAAAGCGCTCCAAAGAAATCCCCCTGCGGAAAAGAAAAACACGTTCCTCTTTTATGCATATTACATAGTATCTGCTATAAAAAACGAATAATCGCACCATTATTAATAAAGCACCAATAAAATAAAGCAATTTAAAACAAAATAATGCACAAAACTTTGTTGTTTTGCTTATGTATTTAAGACAAAAAAACGGTTAAAAATGTCGGAATAATGAATAAAAAGTAAAAAATAAAAAATTCACCCTTCCGGCAATAAAGAAAAGTAAAAAGATCTAAAACACAAAAAAAGGCCCTCTTGTTATAATAAAGACAACAAAACAAGTGCAGAATGGCTGCAGAATTTTAAGGAGGAACGTGATTATGAAGTTGAAAAAAGGAGTAGCTCTTTTACTGGCGTCAGCAGCAATGGTATCCCTTGCAGGATGCGGAGGAAATTCTGGTGGAAGTGGAAGCAATGCTTCAAATGCAGCAGGGGGAAACAGTGAACTCCCGACTCTGCGTGTAGCAGCAATGCCAACCATTACCAGCCTTCCCACATATTATATCCAGAAAAACGGACTGGATGAAAAAGCAGGCTTTAAAATGGAAGTTACCATGTTTGATACCGGGGCTCCTATGAATGAAGCCCTGGCTGCA
The DNA here is from genome assembly GCF_037890365.1 of Blautia sp. HCN-20427. Taxonomy (NCBI): domain Bacteria; kingdom Bacillati; phylum Bacillota; class Clostridia; order Lachnospirales; family Lachnospiraceae; genus Blautia; species Blautia sp. HCN-20427. The sequence continues at coordinate 1,786 of NZ_JBBKBX010000040.1, forward strand.
GACTTATGGGATGTAGGGCAGATGGGTGCAGCCGCAGTAACCGGCATGGCAAACTATGATGAGCTGATTATCGGTGAAGTTCTGGAATCTACCGATGGACAGGGCGTATTTGTTTCTCCGGACTGTCCTGTAGCACAGGACACTGGTTTTAATCCATCCTTTCCCACTGTGCTTGGAAGCCCGGAATCCGTTTCAGGCATTACCATTTTAACTCCAGTAGGAACTGCTCAGCACTTTACCGTTTTAAAATGGCTGGAAAAGCTGGGAATGGAGCCGACAGATGTCAATATTGTAAACATGGACACCGTACAGGCTTATCAGGCACTGCAGGCCGGACAGGGCGATGCTGCTTCCTTGAATGTTCCTACCTTCTTTGATGCAAAAAACGACGGCATGGTACAGGTTGCTAACCTGGCCGATATGGGTACTCGTTATGTAGATATGATTGTAGGAAACAGAAAGTCACTGGATGGCAAATCTGATGTAATGCAGGGCTATATCAACTGTGCATTAGAGGCCTGTGAAGCCCTGGAAAAGGATCCGGACATGGCAGCAGATTTGCTGGTAGAATTTCTGCAGGATGCAGGTATTGAAACCAGCAAGGAAAACTGTGTAGCAGACCTGAATCGTGTAAACTGGCTGACCAAGGATGAGTGGAAGGGCCGCGAGCTTGGAAACTTCGCAAAGGAATTAGGCGAATTCTATGTAGAGCAGGGACAGCTGGAAGCAAGTGCAACCGAAAAATTCAACACCAATATAATTACTGATTTTGTAAAGGATTACCAGTAAACAATCCATTAAATCGTAACAGTTCAGCCTTGCATCTTCTTGCCCGCTTACAGCGGATAAGAAGCTTTAGGCGTCCGCCTTATGTGGATTCAGTCAGAAAAAGGCAACCTGCAAAGAATGGCCTGCGACAAGGTTTGCTGCAGGCCGTTTTCCTTAGAAATAGGCTTTATGTGTGGAAAGGTGTGAAAAGCGAATGAAGGAGTTATTTCAAAAATATAAGTTTCAGTTGATTTCCGTATGCTCATTTTTGTTTGTGCTTCTGGTCTGGCAGCTGGTTACTGATGTATTCCATCTGGTAAGCCCTGTTATGCTTCCAAGCCCGACAAAAATTTTAAATACGCTTTGGTATAAGCTGACTGGAGGTACAGTACCTGATGGTTCGTCACTGTTCGAAAACATCTGGTCCAGTCTGAAAATCGCCTTGGGCGGTTATGTAGTAGGTGTCTTAATCGGAGTTCCCTTGGGAATCGGAATGGCATGGAGCCGCCGCTTTGAGCTGTTTGCAAAGCCTCTGTTTGATATTATCCGTCCTGTTCCAGCACTTGCATGGATTCCTTTGATGATTTTATGGCTGGGTATCGGTTACGCATCTAAGGTCGGCATCATTTTCTTTGCTGCCTTTATCAGTGCGACCGTAAACTCTTATACCGGAATCCGCCGTACCAGTCAGGTCCACCTGTGGGTTGGAAAAACCTTTGGGGCAACCAATCGTCAGCTTTTGTTTAAGGTGGCAATCCCCACAGCTCTCCCTATGATTTTTACCGGTCTTCGTCTGGCTCTGGGCTCTGCATGGGTTGCACTGGTAGCCGCTGAAATGCTTGCAGCTACAAGCGGACTGGGATATATGATTCAGATGGCCCGTATGCTGGGACGCCCAGATGTCATTATCGTTGGTATGCTGACCATTGGATTTGTAGGACTGCTTTTAAATACCGTTCTGGAAAGACTGCAGAAACGTTTTGTAAGGAGGGGAAGACAGCATGATTGATTCTACAACAAATAGCCGTTTTTCAAATAAACAGTTGATTGTAATCTACACTATTATTTCTCTGGTATCTCTGCTTATTGTTTGGGAGCTGGCTGCCAGATTTACCGGCGCATCCATGTTTCTTCCTCCGGCAAGTCAGGTTCTTGCAGCGTTTTTCAGAAGCTTTGTAGAACCGATTGGTAAACGCACCATGCTGGCGCATGTAGGGGTCAGTCTGTACCGGGTGGCCGTTGCTTTTTTCTTTGCCACGATTGCAGGCATTGCCCTTGGTGTAGGAATGGGATATTCCAGAACCTTTGAAGCTATTTTTAAACCTATTTTTGAATTTATCCGTCCGATTCCGCCTCTGGCATGGATTCCCCTGTCCATCTTGTGGTTTGGGCTTGGCGATACCGGAAAATTCTTCATTATTTTTTTAGGATGCTTCTGTTTCATTACGGTAAACACCTATGACGGTGCAAAAAATGTGGATCCGGAATTAATCGGAGCAGCCCGTATGCTGGGAGCCAACGAACGCCAGGTATTCTTCGAAATTGTGCTTCCGTCCTCTGTTCCTTATATTTTCGCAGGTCTTCAGATTGCTGTAACCGCTGGATGGAGCGCAGTAGTAGGCGCAGAGATGATTCAGTCCAATGAAGGTGTTGGATGGATGATTGTACGTGGAATGAATACCGGAAATACGGTACAGATCATGGTTGGTATCGTCGCAATTGGTATCGTAGGCTTTATACTGGCGAATTTAACCAGTGCATTAGAAAGGAGACTGTGCGCATGGAACGAGCAGAAGGGAATGTAAAAACAGGAGCTGCCGTGCTGGAATGCCGGAATGTAGGACGCAGTTTTGAAAGCTATGATGGAAGCGGACGCAATGAGGTCCTCCGCGGAATGAATTTTGAAGTGCATGAAAATGAATTTCTGGTACTGTTTGGGGCCGGACAGTGCGGAAAAACAACTCTTCTGAATATTTTAGCCGGTCTGGATATGCCGACAGAGGGCGAAGTATATACCCGAGGAAAAAAAGTAACCGGACCTGCTCCTGAGCGGGGGGTTGTTTACCAGAAGACCTCTCTTTTCCCATGGATGACTGTCGAAGAAAACGTTGGCTTTGGACCAAAGGTACGCCATCTTCCAGCTGAAGAGAAAAATTCCAGAGTCAAGAAATATCTGGAATTAGTCGGACTTACTGGATTTGAAAAAAGTTATCCCAGTCAGCTTTCCGGTGGTATGCGCCAGCGCGTAGGAATTGCCCGGGCTTATGCCAATCAGCCGGATATTATGCTGATGGATGAGCCATTTGGTCATCTGGATGCCCAGACCCGTTATATGATGGAGGAAGAACTTCAGAGGATTTGGCAAAAGGAAAAACGAACTGTTATATTTGTTACCAACAATATTGAAGAGGCGCTGTTCTTAGCAGACCGCATTATATTGCTGACAAACTGTCCAACCCATATTAAGAAGGAGTATGTCATCAATATGCCCCATCCTCGTGATTATGTGGATCCTGAATTTTTGCGTCTGCGCCAGTTAATTACCGATAATATGGATCTGACGCTGTAAGAGAGGAGAGAATACCATGCAGGATAATAAAATGCCAAAGGTACAGGTGCGAAATCTGACCAAAAAATTCGGAGATCTTCTTGTTTTAAATGATATTTCCTTTGATGTGCGTTCCGGAGAATTTTTATGCATTGTAGGTCCTACGGGATGCGGAAAAACAACGTTTTTAAATAGCCTGACAAAGCTCTACCAGCCTACGGCCGGCGAAATTTTACTGGACGGGGAACCTGTAGATTTAAAGAAACATAACATTGCCTATATTTTCCAGGAATATTCTACTATGCCCTGGCTGACTGTAGAAGAAAATGTTGGTTTTGGTCTGGATATTAAGGGTGTGGAAAAAGAAAAGGCAAAAGCTCTTGTAAATGAATATCTGGACATTGTGGGATTGACCAAATACCGCAAATACTATCCAGATCAGCTGTCTGCCAGTATGCTTCAGCGTGTTGTAATTGCAAGAGCATTCGCAACCCAGCCGGATTTACTGCTGATGGACGAGCCCTATGGTCAGCTGGATATCCAGCTTCGCTATCATCTGGAAGACGAGCTGATCAGCTTATGGCAGAGAACTGGTACCACCGTTCTTTTCATTACTCATAACATTGAAGAGGCTGTTTACATGGGCGAGCGGATCCTGGTGCTGACCAACAAGCCTACCAGTATTAAATGCGCTATTGACAACAATTTGCCTCGCCCAAGAGACATTGCCAGCCCGGATTTCGTAAAACTTCGTAACGAAGTAACAGATCTGATTAAATGGTGGTAATGGAATAAAACTTTACACCAGACAGACATACTGCTATAATCAGGAGGTGTTCCAATGAAAAAACAGCCAAATATTGTTTTTATTATTTCCGATGACCAGGGCTACTGGTCATTGGGCTGCAGCGGCAACGAGGAAATTATTTCTCCCAATATCGATCGCCTGGCTCAGGAGGGAATGCGCTTTGAAAATTTTTTCTGTACATCTCCCGTCTGTTCACCGGCCCGGGCAAGTCTTTTGACTGGAACGATTCCCTCTCAGCATGGTGTTCATGACTGGCTTCGAGATGATGATGAAAAACAGTCTGCCCTGGAGTATCTGGCAGGACAGTATTCCTATACCAAAGCACTGGCAGAAAATGGATATTGCTGCGCTCTGTCCGGAAAATGGCATATGGGAGCAGCAGGAAAGGTACAGCAGGGATTTACCCATTGGTTCAGTCATAAATCCGGCGGCGGTCCTTATTACGGCGCTCCTATGTACAAGGATGGAGTTCTGTACCGGGAGGAGCGGTATGTGACTGAGGCCATTACAGAGGATGCCCTGGAATTTCTGGATACAAGAAGGGAGCAGGAACAGCCCTTTTATCTTCATGTGGCCTATACGGCTCCCCATGCTCCATGGCTGAACAATCATCCAAAGGAATATACGGATCTTTATAAGGACTGTCCTTTTGAGTCTGTTCCCCATCTTCCCAGACATCCAGACAGTATTTATCTGACAGACGAAGTGGCCAAGGATGAACGTGGCAATCTTATCGGCTATTTTGCAGCTGTAACTGCTATGGACGCTGGCATTGGAAAAATTATGGAAAAATTGGAAGATATGGGAATCGCAGAGGATACTCTGGTTGTATTTACGGCAGACAATGGCTTCTCCTGCGGCCACCATGGCTTCTGGGGAAAAGGCAACGCCACCTTCCCCTTAAATATGTATGAGGAATCCGTAAAGGTTCCGTTTATTGTCCGTCATCCGGGACATATTCCGGCAGGAGCTGTTTGCGATGCGCTGGTTTCTGCATACGATTTTATGCCGACTCTCCTGGACTATCTGGATTTAAAAGCTTCTGATCATGGAAACCGCCCTGGCATGTCCTTTGCCCCGGCCTTAAGAGGCGAAGCTTTTAACCAGCATGAGGAAGTCGTGGTAATGGATGAATACGGCCCAAACCGTATGATTCGAGGCCGCCGTTTTAAATATGTAGCACGGTATCCCTATGGTCCTAATGAACTCTACGATCTGAAAACGGATCCAGGAGAAACAAACAATCTCCTGATGAGCGGAGGCTTTGAAGAGCTGGAGCAGGAAATGCGTCTCCGTCTGGAAACCTGGTTTTCCAAATACGTCAATCCGGAAATCGACGGAGCAAAGGAAGCGGTATTTGGTTCCGGGCAGACCGGACTAGCCGGTTTATGGGGAAAGGGAGTTTCTGGTCATAGCTGTGATGACTATATTAAAGAAAATCCAAACTTTGCACCATACCGAATGAAATAACATCTGGGAGTGAATACGATGAACAAATGGTTTGAAAAAATTTCTGTATGTACCAAGAAACTACGTACTCAGCTTTTTGGAGCCTATTGCTTTGTATTCACTCTCTTTTTTATTGCCGTTTCCCTTCTTGTCAGCGGATCGATACGAGATCTGCTGATCAAACAGATTGGAAGCAACCGAATCGCTGTGCTCAGACAGATAGGAGAGAGAGCCAACCTGATCAAAACCAGCAGTACAACGTTATCGAATTTGTATACCCATGAAATTATCAGCCATGACTTTCTGAACAAACCGCTCTCTGAAAGGGAACATAAAAAAGCCTGGGAGTACCTAGATTCTCAGAAAAAGATTTACGATGAAATTATTGGCCCAATTGGTCATGAGGTGGTCATTTGGGGAGAAAATGGCTTTTTTTACAATTCTGGAGAGATCGATACGGATACCTGGGTATACCAGCCCTGGTATAAAAATCTGCTGACAGCAATGTCTGAGGGCAGTGAAGGAGAGGTTCATTTTTCCCGTACCTTTTCTGCATATAAAAAAGGCGAACGTACATATCAGTTTGCAGCAGGACGGCTTTTAGGCAGCGGAGATGAGAAACATGTACTGTTGATTTTAATTGATGAAAAGCAGCTGGAGGATTTGTATGGATCTGTCCAGGAACAGGGTGGACAGGTTTATCTGTATGATCAAAATGGATTTATTGTCTCTCATTCCAATAAAAAAATGCTGGGAAAGCAGTTTATTGATGTGAATTATATGCAGAAGACCTATGGCACAGAAAATTCCAATATCATCCAAAAGCTGGGAAAGAGTTATGTGCTGTCTACCCACCTGGATCAGAAAACAGGGTGGACCATTGTAGAGGAAAGTCCAACCAAAATCATTCTAGGGGCATTAAACGATACTTACTGGATTATAGGGAGCATTCTGATAACTGGTTTGATTCTTGCGGTTGCTGTATCTGTTTATATTTCCAGACGTATTTCCACTCCTCTGACAGCTCTGAGCGATGCTATGGACAAGTTTGGCAGTCCGGATTTCACGCCGCCCTGTGTGGCAAGAGGGACTCAGGAGATTGACCATCTTCAGGAAAGCTTTAAACATATGGCTGATGAGATTACCAGCCTGATGGAACGGATTCAGGAGAGAGAGAAGCAGAAAAGAGCCCTGGAGGTCAACTTTCTCCGGGCACAGATCAATCCTCATTTTTTGTATAACACCCTGTTTTCTATTCGATGTGCAGTGGAGGTTGGAAAAAATGAACAGGCAGCCAAAATGCTCAGCGCATTTATTGATTTGCTCAGAAGCACTTTAGCTGTAAAAAATACAACCATTCCCTTAAGTGACGAGTTGGAGACAACACGAAAATATCTGGTAGTCCAGAAGCTGCGCTATGGAGAAAAAATTAATTACGAAATTGAGATGCCGAAAGACACAGAGGACTGCATGGTTCCGCCGCTGATTCTCCAGCCACTGGTAGAAAATGCCATTTTCCATGGATTAGAGGCCAAAAGCGAGGCAGGAACAGTCATCATTGAGTCAGCTTTTCAGGGTAATAACCTTCTTCTGACAATTACCGATGATGGGGTCGGGATGGATTCTGAAACCTTAGAAAAAGTACGTGCAAGCCTTCATCAGACAGTAATAAAAGACGCACATTCTATTGGTATGTCTAACGTACACAACCGGATTCGTTTAAACTATGGTGAAGATTATGGAATGTCTATAGACAGCTTTCAGGGAATGGGAACTACCATAACCCTTTTGATGCCTGCCATAAAACAAAAGGAGGAGATACAATGAAAGTTCTAGTGGTAGATGACGAAGCAATGATTTGTGAGTGGCTGCAGTTCTGCATTTCTCAAAATCCGTCCTGCCAGCTGACTGGAGTAGCACACAATGGACAGGAAGCTCTGGAACTGTTTCATCGAGACGAACCAGACCTGATTTTAACAGATATTAAAATGCCGGTAATGGATGGACTGGAATTTCTTCATGCTTTAAAAGCTCTGGGAAGCAGGGCAAAGGTAGTGGTATTAACGGCCTTTTCCGATTTCAGCCTGGTTCGTCAGGCTCTGCGAGATGGAGCGTCTGAATATCTTTTAAAAACAGAAATGCAGAATGATCTGCTTCAGGAGCTGTTAAATCGGATTGCAGGGGAACTGCAACGAAAGAATCATCAGGAAGAGCCCGATGTGGCAAATGTAGCTCAGATACAATCCGTGATCAGCCATATCTTAAGACAGACCAGAGAGCTGAGAGAGGACGATCTGGAACGGCTTCGTCAGTGTGGAATTCGCTGGAGAAACAATGGCTTATTCGCCCTGGCTGTATGGAAGCAGGATATGGAGGAAAACGGCCTTCTATTTCCAGAAGAAAGTCCAGCTCGTCATGTTGCCGGATTTGACTATACAGATCGAGTATATATGATCGTAGGAAATTTCCCAAAAACTCTTAGCATTGCAGAAAAGGCCAGACAACTGACGGAATATGCCAGACACGTACAGGTCATTAATCACTGCATGGTAGGAATTAGCGCCATTACAGATGAAATGAGCCAGATCCCCTTTATGGTCTGGCAGGCATCCTGCTCTCTGGGTGAGGGATTTTACACAGGCAAAAAAAGGGTCTATGAGCCTCAATATCCCTTAAAGGAACTGTTCCGCAGAAATGAGCTGTGGAAAAACACGTTTACTAAATTCCGGGTGCATCTTCATCAGGTTCAGGGAGGACAGCGCTACGAGCTGATAAAAACGTTTTTTGAAGTTCTTCCCAGCCAGAAAATTTTAACAGTTGATCCTCTTTGCAAGCTGTGCCTGGATGCTCTGGATCTGCTGGAATTTGAGGCAAAGGGAAATGGTATTGTTCTGGATCATGCAGAGGAGCTTCATTTACGCCTGCAGCAATGCATTACTCTGGATACAGCAAAAGAAGTTATGCTGGATGCAGCAAAGCAGTGCTGCCTTCCTATAGACGAGCTCCAGCCAAAATCAAAAAATATCTGCCTTGCAGTGGAATATATTAATGCTCATTATGCAGAACAGCTGAGTTTAGAGCAGGTTGCCGCTCAGGTATACTTAAATCCAGATTATTTTTCCAGAGTATTTAAAATCGAAACCGGACAGACCTTTATCAATTATCTGACCGACGTTCGCCTCCAACATTCGGTGCAGCTTCTGGAAAATACAGCACTCCGTGTACAGACCATTGCCCAGCAAGTAGGCTACTACAATGCCAGCTATTTTTCAACTACATTTAAAAAGAAGTACGGCGTCAGTCCGTATGAATACCGACGCAGCGGAAGCTGATATTTCTAGAAAAGGAGAATCTTTATGAAGGCAATTATGGTAATGTACGATTCTCTGAACCGTCATCTGCTTCGCCCCTACGGCTGTCAATGGACCAGAACAGAAAATTTCTCACGCCTGGCAGAACATTCTGTAACTTTTGATAACTATTGGGTAGGAAGTATGCCCTGTATGCCTGCCAGAAGAGAGCTTCATACAGGACGATATAATTTTCTTCATCGGAGCTGGGGACCACTGGAGCCGTTTGATGATTCCATGCCTGAAACACTGAAAAAGTCAGGAATCCATTCCCATCTGATCAGTGATCACTATCATTACTGGGAAGACGGAGGCGCCACCTACCATCAGCGCTATACTACCTGGGAATGTGTACGTGGGCAGGAGGGCGATAACTGGCAGCCTCTGGTGGGCTTTTCTGACGGACCTTCTCCTACCAGAAACGTATGCGGAGAGCCGGAAGACAACTGGGTGATGCAGGATTTTGCCAATCGAACAGCTATGCAGGATGTTTCCAGACAGCCGCAATGTCAAACATTTCAAAAGGGACTTGATTTTCTGGAGCAGAATCACGACAAGGACAACTGGTTCCTTCAAATTGAAACTTTCGATCCCCATGAACCGTTTTTTGCGCAGCCGGAATACCGCAGTCTGTTTCCGGATTCCTACAATGGTCCGTTCTGTGACTGGCCGGATTACCGTCCTGTAAACGAAGAGGACAGTCCGGAATTGATTCAGCATTTGCGCCATCAGTACGCAGCTGTTTTAAAGCTTTGCGATGAAAATCTGGGAAAAATATTAGATGCAATGGATTCTTACGATCTCTGGAAGGATACCATGCTGATTGTTAATACGGATCATGGCTTTCTTTTATCAGAACACGGGCAATGGGCCAAATGTCACTGTCCATTTTACGGAGAGGTTGCCCATACGCCGCTCTTTATCTGGGATCCCAGAAGCCGGAGACAGAATGTGCGAACCAGCCAGCTGGTACAGACCATTGATCTTCCCGCAACACTTTTGGAATACTTTGGCCTGCCTCTGTTTCCTGATATGGAGGGAAAACCGCTTCGCCCTGTGATAGAGCAGGACGTTCCCGTCCGTGAAGGAGGATTGTTCGGAATTTTCGGAGGACAGGTCTGCTGCACAGACGGAACATGGGTCTATATGAGAAGTCCCCTTCCAGATAACCAGCCCCGATATGAATATACACTGATGGTCACCCGCCACGGGGGACGAAGAGCTTTTATCAATCATGATATTCTCAAGTCCATGAAACTTGCTTCGCCGTTTTCTTTTACAAAAGGTATTCCTGTGCTGAAGCTGGAAAGCCGGCAGCAGGTTTCCCAGGCCGGTTATCCCACCATGCTGTTCTGTCTGGAATCAGATCCTGACGAGGAGCATCCTCTGAAAAATATCGCTGAGGAAAGGCGGATGGCAGCTCTGATGAAAAAAATGATGATCGAAAACGACTGTCCGGAAGAACAGTTTATCCGGATGGGATTGTAACCAATGATAACAAATTTTTTTCAGAAAGGCAGAAATACCCTTCTTCAAACTATAGGCTAATAACGAGATGCCACAAAAATAGTAACGGGGTCAGACCCCATTAAAAAAGTATAAACCCTAGAAATGATATTGACCAATGATATCATAAATGATACAATCATAAAAAGTTTAATGGGGTGTTAGAATGGAAAATACGGTTGAAATTTATCAAGAAGAGAAAGAATTAAGGGGGAAACGCCTGGCAGCCTATGCAGAATCGATTCAGGAAAAGGTACAGAAGGATTCAGAGCAGATTATAAAAATACTAGTAGAAGAGAGATACCGCCAGAAGAAGACCCAGCAGGAGATGGCGGATATAACCGGGGTAAGAGCCTCGAACATAGCTAGATTTGAGAAGGCTTCTAGAGTGCCAACATTGCTTATGTTGGAAAAATATGCGAATGCACTGGAAAAGCATATAGAGATTAGAATAACGGAGGATAAATAGTAGTGGGAGATTATCCCGCTGCTGTTTGAAATAATCAATGATGATAGTATTATAAAAGAAAGGATATGAAGAAGAGGATTATGGCTACAGTGGTAAAAAGTTTTGCAATACAAGGAATCGAAGGACATAACGTAGACATAGAGACAAAAATACTGGATGGCCAGCCTATGACCTCCATAATCGGGATGGGTGATACAGCAGTAAAGGAGTCAGCGGACCGAATACAGTCAGCAATTGATGAAAGCGGATATGTATTTCCGAAAAAACGTGTAATTATAAGTCTGGCGCCAGGAGATGTGAAAAAGAGGGGGTCTCATTATGACCTGGCAATGGCAATAGGAGTCTTGTAGGAAGATAATAATATTGCAGCTAAGGATTTGCATCAGTATGCGTTCATCGGTGAGCTGTGTCTAGATGGCGGTCTACGAGCTTGCTGTGGTATTCTTCCGATGATTCTTGCTGCGAAACAATCAGGGATTAAAAAAGTCATTATACCGGAAGTAAATAGGGAAGAGGCAAAATTGGTACAAGGAATTGAAATCTTGGGATTTTCAAAATTAACGGATGTGATTCGTTTTTTGGAAGGGAAAGAAAAATTTGAGGACAGAATTAAAAAATCCTGTGAAAACACACAAAGAAAAGATATGATGTTTGATTTTAAGGACGTGAAGGGACAAAAAGAAATTATTGAGGCATCGCTTTTGGCAGCAGCAGGCGGACATAATATGCTTATGATTGGGGAACCGGGGTGCGGAAAGACTATGATAGCCCAAAGAATCCCAACGATTCTTCCAGAAATGACGGAAGAAGAATGTCTGGAGGTCACAAAGATTTATAGTATTTCAGGATTACTGCCGGCAGGTCATAGTTTAATAAGGAACCGACCGTTCCGGGCACCACATCATAATGCCTCATTGAATTCTTTAATTGGCGGAGGTGTAAATGCAATGCCAGGAGAAGTATCACTCGCACATAATGGGGTATTATTCTTAGATGAACTGGCAGAATTCTCAAGAAGAACA
>NZ_JBBKBX010000041.1:0-13558 GCF_037890365.1 Blautia sp. HCN-20427
CCCTGCTTTGCCGCCATTTTCAGCATCTGAAGACTTTCTGCTTCGCTGGAAGAACCATCATCAAAACCGGGAAGTATGTGACTGTGAATGTCTATTTTCTTCATTTTTCCCCCTTTATAATTATTTGTATACACAAATACCCCCCCCCCGGAAATTTTACCTAAATTTTACATACCAGGGAGGGCATTTTTCACAATTTGTTTCCTCACATAAAAATATGCCGACGATACATGCGTTGGCATACAATTACAATCATTACAGTGTCTACAATTTTTCAAGCAATTTCCTATGAATTAATGCCTTTTAGCGCTTATACTATACCATAAACTTCCTGCTTCTACAACAGAAAAATACAATTTACAACACTTTTTTACATATTTTGTTGCGTAGAGTTTCTTCCTATTAAATATGAGTACTATTTCAGCATCTGTTTTTAAGACTTCCTGATTTTCTTCCTCTTCCATGTGTGAAAGGAAGCGCCTTATATATTTTAAAATTTCCTTACTGAGTATTTGCCTTGTATCTGCAGTAATCAACTGTGCCCGTCAAAACACATCATGTTTATGTTTTTTAATATTTTACTGTCAACAGGTTGTCCTTTTGATTTACGTTCTTTCAAATCCAGTTATGCTTTTGCTTTAAAAGATTTCCAAAACTGCTTTCTAAATTCCACTGTTATGGATTCAACAATCAAAACAATATCTATATCTTTTGTGGCACGAAACGGAAGTTCTTCATTTTCCATAATTAAGTCACATGCTGTACCTCCGATAATTACATATTGGTCTTCAAATCCTGTAACCATTATTTCTCTAACTCCCTTTCTATTAGTTCTTCTACTGCTTCCTCTATTCTTTCATCTTCTTTTCCACTAAAAGATAATGCAACTGAAAGACTATCCCCCACACTATCATTTGAAAAATGTATTGGATTATATGCCCATGGTTCAAGTCTAACTTACTTATCTTTTTTTCATATCATATAAATCATGCCAGCATTCTCCCTTCTAAATAGGAACACCGCAAATAATCTAGGTAGTATTACTTTCTTACGAGTTTTCTTACGAGTTTTCTTGCGAGTTATCTCACAAAAAACTCGTAAGAAACTCGCAGCATTAGATCACTTAAAAATCAAATGCATATTCGTAAATCTTTCTAATGAATGTTTTTCCTTTTCAATAAATCGCCAGGTTTGTTTAAAAGTACCCGGAGCAATTAAATCTTCTTGAGAAATAAATGCAATAAAATCCTCTACCTTACCTTCAAACTTTTCTGCAAAATCATCCGCCATATCTGCCTTTTCATCATCTGTGAAATCTTTCAATTCATTGAAAAGAACATGCTCCAAATTACAAGAATTAAAATAGATTCTATAGCTGACACCATTGATTTTCCCGGAAGAATATAATTTTGATAATATTTCTGCTTTTTGAGTATGCTTTCGGATTAAATAATCCGGATATTTGGTCTCTATGCGATCCAAATAATACTGGACTCCCTCAACATCTTTTTCCACGATTACATCATTGCAAAAAGCTCCATCCATATCAACAATGTGTATAATTTTTAAAAAGTCCTCTACCTTGTACCCGTATTTTTGTTTTACTGATTCAATTAAATTGTTAATCTTGGATAGTATATTATCTGTTGATGTATAATCCTTTGTCGTGATATCTCCATGAACTACTACAAACTGAATTTCCGCACTTGAAAAATATTCTTTTAAAATGGAACCCAATGCAGCTTCATCACTCGGTCCTTCTACAATGACTGCAATTACTTTTTTCTCATTCACTGCGAACACCCCGCCCTGCTTTTCTAAATGCTCTGGCAATTTTCAAACTATCGGTTTCTTCATAAATTTCTTCGGATTGACCACCTAATGTAATACTTCTGATATACATATTGCGAAGATTGTTACTTTCTCTTACATTCTTCATATGAATATAGCGATTATTCGGATTCGTAGTGGAAAACATAATACTTTCCTTATCAATCATTTCAAGTGCACGTAGATTGTGTGATGTAAAAATCAGCTGTCCTTTTGCACTCTTTTTGAAAATGTCCAGCAGTTCTCCCAACATATATTCAAAAATTCCGGAATCAAGTTCGTCAATCACAAGACAGATTGAAGGATTTCCAAAAGCCTGTATGAGTGCATTCAGAATGGAAATGATTTTAATAATTCCCTCTGATTCCATTCTGATTGGAATCTCTTTCATGCCCTCTCGCTTTGACATTAATTCCAGCTTCCATCCTTCTTCACCATCATTCAACGATTGTTTCCCATAATTTTTAATCGTTACCTGCAGTCCTGGAATGATTGTGTATAACACAATATTAATCTGTTCAACAATTGTCTCTAACAGATTTTTTCTTTCCTCGTCCACTAAAATTGGTTCTGTCAAAGATACTGTAAAATCCCCTTTTGCTCCCATGTTATCATTTTCAATCCGAAATGCCATCGGCAAGACGAAATTAGCGGAAATCACTCCTGAATGCGTATTGCGAATCACAAATAAATCTTTCAAAGCAAATTCAAACAAAGAAGAAATAATAGCTGAAAATTGTTGAAATCCATTTTCATATTCTCTGCAGAATATTTCCCGACTGCTTTCACCAAAAATATAAGAGCAGTTACTTTTCTCTGCCATCTTACGCGCTACAATTAAATCTGTTTTTATTTCTTTATTTTCTTCCAGAACTTCATCTAGTCTTTTCTGTGGTTTAAAAATAACATTCGTTTGATCTCTTTGGTAATCCATAAATACAGTCTTATTTGTTCTGATTCCATTTTCATTCTTTGCAGCACTCAATGTTTCCCGACTGATAACGACCTCTTTTTCTTTTCTGCTAAGACTTAATCTGTATCCTATTTCAAACACGATACTATCCATAAAAATATTGAAATCTGCAAAAATTTCAGCAGTATCGGAATCCATGTCCATGTAATCTTCTAATGACTGATCAAGATCGGCTCCTATCATTACTTTTTGTAAAAAATACAATGCATCAACAACCGCTGTTTTTCCCGAACCATTTTGTCCGTAAATTCCCAGTATTTCTGCTTTATCCGCTGATAAAATTTTGTTTACAGTATTCGGCATATATATAGTGCCTTTTTTTACATTTTTAATACTTGTCAATTGTAATGATGACAAACGAACAATCGGTCTTCTCATCTTTATTCTTCTCCTTACAACCATCATTCCACACTATATGCTATGACTATAACGATACCACAAAGCATTGATTTCTTCAATATTTTTCTCTGTTTCCGTATTTTTTATGCGTTTCTTTAAATTCTATTCTTTCTATTTCTGAACAATCCGCAGATTATTTCATTGTCTGTATTTTGTTTTCGCCCTCTTTCTCCCCGCCTGGAATTATCTTATGCTTTATTTATACTTTATCCATTTATCATCCTTGCAAACGTTCTTTATACTGTCCTTGGAAGTAGTCTGGCTCCAAGAGACAGTACAGCATGGAAAAGGGAATATGACGGAAGGACTTCCGTGGAACGCTCCAACAAGCGTGAGAAAGAGGACTATAAATTAGAAGACGGCAGGCACCGCTCTACGAAGATGTGGTACTGCCGCCTCTACGGCATCATGATGCTCCAACATCTTGATGCCTGGGAAATGCCATCAGTCGAGGCATTTCAAAAATCATTATTAGGATTCGCAGCCTAATAATGATATCTTAAACGACACCATAAAATTTTTCAAGGCATAGTTCCCACTATGTCCAATATTTATGTCCATTTTTCTCAAATTTCTTTTCCTGTACGATATTTAGTTGTCAATTTCCAGTTAGAATCTCATTCATTGAGATTCCGAGAAGTTATTGAAGCGTGAAGGAAGCAAATCCCATTTGCGCTGCGGCCTTCCGACCATAAAATTAGTATGCCCCAAAATGAAATGGAAATGGGACAGCGCCACAAAGAAATCGAAACGCATATGCCACTGTGATCATCCATGTACCACTTCTTCCTGTGGAAGAATGATTTACATTTATCCGGAACAGAATCTTCGTGCCTATCCTGGTACAGTCCGCGGTACAGATAAATGGGATTCCACCTATAAAGTCAGAGTAAATGTTGAGAAATCGATTAACCATTTCAAAAACAGTTTTTGTGTTACCGGGCGTAAAACGCAGAATGAGAAAACGCTTCATGCCGACCTGCTTCTCGCCGGAATTACCCAGCTCATTACTGTAATGGTCGCTGACAAACTGTACAAGCATCAATATATCCGCAGCTTAAGGCCTTTGATTGCGTAAATACCTGCGATTCATACTCATTTATCAGCAGATAGCCCTATCTGTTTTGTTTTCATGTCCTGAAATTCTGTTTTTTACATACACCTCCTGAAAGACAGGCTATGCCAGATTTTTGCCTTATTGGAATCAAGATTACGTACTCGTTTCGCAACTACCTATCTATCACCTTCATGACAATATCATGCTGCAAATTTTTCAATAACTCAATGAATGCAATATTCGGAATAGTTGGGCGTCTGTTCTTTAAATTATTTTATTACTTTACAGCGCATGAACATTTGCATCCGGATTATCACTTCCATAGACCAAAAGCCCTCTTCTATAATTTCCAGAAACAAAAAAGTGGAGATGAATAAGCATTCATTGCTATCCATTCCACTTTAGTATATCAAAACGTTCCCTGCGAGAATCGAACTCACAACTAGTGCTTAGGAGAGCGAATAGGTAGTGTCAATTCCAGACAAGAACTATCATTATAAGCCCTTTAAAGTCAAGGCTTTTTTCTACTTCCGAGTCAAATCAAGTCAATCTCTGTACCCCACATATATGCCTTAGATAAGACCTGTTTATTAGCAGAATATTTGCATCAGCTAATACTTGGGGAATACCTTCGTGTCACCACCATTATGAAAAATATGGCTACCATTCTTCAAGCATTCGAGAATGATAAACAATATGAAATTGAACTGATTTCTACATATATAATACCGTACTTTAGACTGGTTGTCTACGGTGTTTTGACTACTGATAATGTAAATTTATTATTCCAACATTTTTCCTTCTAAATAGGAACATCGCAAGTAATCCGGATTTGTATAATATACATTAGAATTAAAATCCCTTCCTTTTTTTCGTATATTGTGATTTTCATTAAGACTTTTCGGGCATTTACCTGATTTAAACATACTCTCCAGCAATATCAACATATTCCAACATATTATGAATAATATCACCTCTATTGGGGAAGGTTCTCATTTTCCATAGCATCTTTCCGTACATAGAACGTTCCCCTCCCTGAACCGCACTTTACAATTATCTCTTCTTTTGTAAGCTTATTCAATGCATTTAAAACAGCTGATCGACTACCAATCGGGCATGCTGCGATAACCTCCGCACCAGTAAATTTACCTATTTTTTCAGTTACATAATTTTTAACAACATCATATACCGTACTTCTATTTTTTTCTGACATCAATCCAACTCGCTCTTCAAATTCTTTGTAACAAGCGAGAATTACCTGAAGCATATACTTAATAAAAGGAGTTGGATCATTCTCTTCCTCGTGCCATCCATAATCAATTCGTTCCAATACATCGTAATATGCATCTTTGGTTTTTTCAATCTGCTTCTCTATACTGATATACTTTCCAACTTCATATCCATTTTGATACAGAAGCAATAAAGTCAGTAATCTGCTCATTCTTCCGTTTCCATCATTGAATGGATGGATACAAAGGAAGTCAGAAATAAATGTTGGAATTAAAATCAACGGATCAACCGTTTCCATTGCCAATGTTCTTCTATAACTTTCACAAATTGCCTCTATTGCCTGTTCTGTTTCATACGGTGACAACGGAATAAATCTTGTTACTACTGTTCCATCAGCCTTTGTCTCATTGATATAATTCTGTGTATTCTTAAATTGACCTCCATAGGAAAGACCTGCATGTTTTAACAAATCACGATGTAATTGTAAAATATATGCTGTTCTAATTGGTATGAAATCATGACTCTCATGAATGGTATTAAGTACATCACGATATCCAACAATTTCACTTTCATCTCGTGATTTAGGTGTTGTTTTCTCATTCATAAGCTGTTTAATACGTGTACTTGTTGTAACAATACCTTCTATTTTATTTGATGCCTCTGTACTCTGTACACGTGCAATTTCTATCAAACGCTCCAGTTCAACCGGCTTCTGCCTTGTAAATAATTCCTGACGCCCTTTACATTCATGAATTTTTGCAATATATGACACGACTTCTCCATCCCACAATCTATCCGCTAATTTCATATAATCAAACTTTCTCACCTCTACACCTACCTTCCTTAAGTTTATCATCCATTCATTTGTTCTTTCGTCCATATTATACCCCATTTTGGATGAAACTTTCAATAGTTGGATAAAAACTGCTGTTTTATATTTTAACTTGCTGAAAATTCTGCACATCGAATTTTCCACTAAAATTTCACTATTTTTCATTACTTCATCGCCTTTGCCAACGAAGCCAATAGTGCTTTCATTTCCGGATTTGCCAATACTTTTGCAAGCAGCTCTGCATCCACATCATCCGGCACATCTACTGTCTGAGTTGTGGTTTCCTCTCGCATCTTTGGATCCAGATTTTTCTTCTCATAGAACGCTTCCTCGAATAATTCTGCATTTCGTCTTCGATCCTCATCAATAATATGGGAATATACATCTGTCACCATATCAACCTGTGAATGGCCGGAATCCCCTTGAACCGCTTTGATGTCTCCTCCATTCAGTTTTAATTTATAGGTTACACTGCTATGTCTTAAACTGTGGAAGACAACCGGAGGAAGATTATGCTCTTCGATCAGTTTTTTTAATTGTCCTCGGATTGCCCCTGTACCAATCGGATTTCCAAATGTCGTTGCCATCACCAGATTATAATCTATATATTCCTCGCCTAGCACTTCTTTTACTTCATCTTGTTCTGCTTTCCATTCAACCAACATATTTGCAACGCTCTTTGGAAGAAACACCTTACGGATACTGCTTTCTGTTTTTGGTGTTTTCAAAATCTGAACAGTTGTGTTGGTTTTGTGCTGCGAAGGAAATACCAGTAAGACATCTTTTCCCTCCAGATCTTTTAGCGATTCCTTTTTTACCCGTTGTGTTTCCTTATTGATATAAACATATGCACGATTTTCTTCGATTGCTTCCGGAGAAATATCTACACAATCCCAGGTCAGACCAAGTAATTCGCCTAACCGCATGGAACAGGAAAATGACAAATTGATTGCTAGCTTCAATCGTTGATCTTCACAAACGCCCATTGCATACATCAATGTTTCTGCAGTCCAGATTTCCCGTTTCTGTGATTTATGTTTCGGCACTGTTGCATAGATACACGGATTTTTTTCTAACATCTCCCATTTTATTGCCTGCTCGAAACAATTGCGGAGTAATTTGTGAATATCTCTGACAGTACTCGCTGACACATATTCATTTCTCTTATTTCCCTTTGCCGGATTTCCTACTGCTTTTGTCTGCAACAATCCCTGATAGAATCTTTCCATAAAACGTGTATTGATCTCCGAAAGTTTTACAGTTCCAATCATAGGCTCAATATAATTTCTGATCAGACTAACATTCCCTTCATAAGTGGACAATGCCCATTTTTCTTTTCCATATAGGGAAACGTACTCTGTAAGCAGATCTGACAATGTATTGCACTTTCTAACAACAAGCGATCCCATTTCCTGTTTATATTCTATTTCTCTTTTCCTCTTCTTTGCCTCTGCTTTTGTGTCATATGTTTCCCATTTCTGTTTCCGTTTGCCGGAATCATCCTTATAGTTATAAATCACATTAAACTTTCCTTTTCGTTCTCTGATCGATGCCATATTAATTCCCTTTCCTTTCTCTTTCTTTCAACCATGCTTCAAATTCATCTCTTTTTACTCTGGATATATATCCAATCTTTACTGACGAAAATTTCCCATCATCAATCCATTTGTAAATCATTCCTCTACTGACCTTTGCAAGAAATGCTGCCTCGTCAAATGTTAGATAACCAAGATTTCCATTTTTGCTACGGTCTCCGGTTTTGGCTAATTTCTTTCGTCTGTAATTTGCCAGACTAAAATTTTGTTCCATTGACAACTCTTCATAATCGTTGGCCGGATCCAATTTATAATGATCTTGTCCATCTAAAAATTTCTGAAAGCTCTCTTTTGTAATTCTTTTCTTCTCTGCAATTTCAATCGTTTCAAAAAAATGGCTGTATTTAGAATTCTTCAAAATCTCATATACCTGACGTCTTGGAATTCCCAGAAGCCTTGCCATTTCCGGCATGGTAATTGTTGCTCCTTCCAGCTCCTTGTCCTTTTCCCTGTCTTTCTGTGTGCGATATTTCGATTGCTTCTCATACCATTCCTGAAAAGATTTTTTCGGAATCCTGATCCAGTAATCAACAGTAACTGTTTTTATACCGTCACGTCTAATCAGATCATAAACCGTAGTTTCACTAATCCCCAACATCTTGGCAACTTCTGATATGGAATAAGACCATTTTTTTAGGTTTTTCCCCGGTTCTTCCCCGTTCACTTTATGATACTTCACCTGGTTTGCATACCATTTCTCAAAGCTCGCAATATTCACTCGCATCTGTCCTGCGATTTCTCTGCATTCAAAATAATTTTTCTGAACCAGCCAGTATCTACCTGTCTTCTTTAGTCCCAAAAGATTTCCCATCTCCGGAACTGTCATCCAATTTTTTTCCTTTGGAGGAAGCCGCTTGTATTTACTGTTCTCCTCTATTTCAGAAAGCACTTCTTCAAACGAAGTTGCTTCTATGATATCGTAATTCATCTGATCGACTCTCCTTTCTTTTCTGCATCATACATCATTTTCAAATAAAAAATTAGGATGTCGATTGTGACTTTTCTTCCCAACCAACATCCCAGATTTCCTTTACTCCGGCTGATTATCAAGCCAGTCATCAAAACTCTTTTTTGAAATTCTGTACTTTCCACCATCCAACTGGATCCAACGAAATTCTTTCTTTTTTAATAATGCATAAACCGTCGGGCGACTAACATCTAAAATTTCCTGTACTTCCTTTACGGTATAACATCTTTTTTCTGACATATGAAAACCCTCTTTCTTCTTTAAATATACGAAGGAAAAAGATCCTTCTATATAACGAAAGGAAAAAGCGGATTTTTACAGGGTAACATAACATTTTTTTATTTTTTTAACTTTTTTTCTATCTCACCCTGTATTTTGCCCTCTGAGCCTTTCGTTATATGAGAGGGTTAATCTTTCAAGAGCAAGATCCACCCAGTAATACGGTATCGCCGTTTTGGCTTTCCGATTACTCTGAGTTTTATCTTGATGTGGATTACGCTCCCCATACCCTCGTTACTGACATTCACAAAATGTCAGATTGGCTTCCACATAAAATGTGTACGCAACACCAGAAGTATCAGAAGGGACAGCTGATATTTCTAGTGGAGTGCCCTGAAGTTGGAAGCACTCAATTAAGGGAGGAGGAACATGGCACCAAAGAAAAAAAGAAATGAAATGAAACACTCTAATATCATTTGTTTAAGATTAAGTGACATTGAATTAGAGTTAGTCAATCATGCCGCTTCTCAGGCGAAATTATCCCGTTCTGATTATCTGAGAAACCTGATTTTAGATCACAAAATGGCTATACACTATGAAGTTGTCATTGATAGCCAAACAATAAAAATGCTCTTAGCAGAGTATGGAAAAATCGGCTCTAATCTTAATCAGATCGCAAAATATTTCAATACAGGAGGAGCGTACTCTAAATCTGTAACAAACGAAATCCAGCAATGTCTTTACGACCTCTATAGGTTAAAAAAGGACCTGCTAAAAATGATAGGTGATTATCGTGGCAATAGTGAAACATATTAAAAGTCGGAATGCAAACTATTCAGATGCTCTGAATTATCTCATCTTCCAGCATGATGAATCAACCGGAAAAATGATTCTCGATGAATTTAATCGGCCACTGCGAAGAGATGAATTATATGTGGATGGTCTCAACTGTAATCCCGATACTTTTGATGTTGAATGCTATGAATGTAATGAACATTTTAAAAAGAACCGAAGCAGATCTGAAATCAAAAGTCATCACTATATCATCAGTTTTGATCCAGATGACAAATCAGAATGTGGACTGACCGGGGAAAAGGCGCAGGAATTATGTTTAAACCTTGCCCAAAAAATATTTCCCGGATATCAGGCTCTTATCGTGACACATACCGATGGTCACAATGGTTCCGGCAATATCCATACGCACATTGTGATCAACAGCGTCCGTAAAGAAGCTGTCAGAAGGCAGAGTTACATGGATAAGCCCCATGAAGAAATTGCCGGATATAAGCACCGATCCACAAATAAATTCCTGAATTATTTCAAAAAGGAAATTATGGATATGTGCATCCAGGAGGGACTTCATCAGATTAATCTTCTCTCTCCGGCTGAAACTAAAGTGACACAAGCAGAATATATGATCCAAAAATCCGGGCAGAAAAAATTAGAAGAGACAAACAAAAAAATCATTGCAGATGGATTGAAACCAACTGCCACCACATTTCAGACACAGAAGCAAGAACTTAGGAATGCCATCAAAGAATGCAGCCCGCATTCTAAAAGCTTTCGGGAATTCCAATCTCTGCTTTTTGAAAAATATCAGATTTCCGTCATTGAAGAAAGAGGAAGATATCGTTATCTCCATCCTGATCGAGACAAACGGATTACAGAGAAGGCTTTGGGAACTCAATACGGCAAAGAACATTTAGAACAGCTCTTCTTACGAAAAGATCCGATAACCATTCTTTATGTCAGATCGCATTTACGGTTGGTGGTGGATCTTCAGAAAAATGTGAAAGCAATGCAAAGTCCCGGATATGCTCATCGGGTAAAAATATCCAATCTTCAGGAAATGGCAAATACCATTATCTATGTGCAAGAACATGGATACAATACCCAAACCGAATTAAAAAATGCCTTTTCCGAATCTCAAAAACAGTTAGATCAGGCAACAGATCAGCTTATGGAAATGAATGCAGATTTGAAAAACATCAACCGTCAGATCCATTATACCGGACAATATTTTGCACAGAAAGCAATCTATACCGAATTTTTAAAAGCGAAAAACAAAGGCAGATTCCGAAAGGAACACATCGCTGAAATTCAAGCATATGAAGAAGCCCGTGACTGGCTGAAATCTTTTTATCCCGATGGAAAGATGCTTCCTATCAAAACATTGAAGGAACAAAAAGCCAGCTTGCAGGAACAGATCGACCAGCAAAAATCATCCATTCGTTCTCTAAAGGATCTGACACAAGATTTAAGAACCGTAGACAAAAATGTGGAAGCAATTCTCCACAATCAGGTTCCGAAAAAGCAAAAGACACAGGAACCCGAATTATAAATCATTTTACGAAGGAGGAATTACAATATGACACAAAATGAATTTAATGTTGTCCTTGAACAACAATATCGAAAATGTGCCGATGTCCTGGCACACAAGAAGAAAGAATACACCGGAGACCGCATTGACCGCCTGAGTGCGTTTAAAATCGCTGCCTCATTACAGGGATGCACACCTAAGGCTGCTCTGGCCGGAATGATGTCGAAGCATGTCGTATCTCTCTATGATATGTGTTACTCTTCTCTGCTCCAATTTGACTTAGAACAATGGGATGAGAAGATCACAGACTGCATCAACTATCTCATTCTGCTGAAAGCATTGATAAAGGAGGAACAAGCCTATGGATCACATTGAGACAAAGATTTTAAATAGTTATACCATTCAGAAAGCAGCTCAAAACATGGTATTCGCAGCAAGGCTTACCCAACAGGGGCATTGCATTCAAAACATGGGTGATCTTATGGCTCTTTATCAGAAATCTTTTACGGATAAAACCGTAGACCGGATTGCCAGTCTACCTCATCCAACCGTACAAAAATTTACGGTGATCACCGTTGCGATTGTAGGGGCAAGCAGACGTTTTCTTGCACAGATCACTCGTCATCAAAACGAAGTGAAATTCATGAGTGCATCTCTGCAATATAGCAACTATTCAGAAAAAGCTGCATTTGCGATTCCATATGAAATCCTTTTTTCCGAACAGAGATACATTGATCTCTATCTGCAAAGCTGCTTATCGGATCTCAGATGTTATCAGGAATTGTGTTCTTTGGGATTTCATCATGATTCTGCCGGCTATGCCCTCCCCCATGCTTTAAGAAATATTCTGATCATCTGTGCTACACCTTATGAGTGGAAACATATGATCAGTCAGCGTATCTGCAGAAGAAATACCGACGAAACAAGAATTGTAATGTTGGACATCTGGCAGAAACTATATGAATTCGATCCGGTGTTATTTTCACCGAAGCTGACCGGTCCTTTCTGCCAAAGGGGATGTTGTGAAGAAGGTGCTATGTCCTGTGGAATCCCCATCCCAAAAGACTGGTCTCCATTAGAAATAATGAGAGCAGATTATCCTCTGCTCGTAGAAGGGAGGGAAGCTGTTTATGAAGATTAAATTGATCGACTTTGGGTTAGAGAAAGATCATTATCCCTTCCGACCTCATGAAAACGATGCCGGCGCCGATGTGTATATGCCTTATGACTGCACATTAAAGCCAGGAGAGATTGCAAGAATTCCCTTAGGATTTGGGCTCATGATTCCGGATGGATATGCCGGTTATGTCTTTCCAAGAAGCAGCATGGCTGCAAAAGGATTGGTCTGCGAACTTCCGCCTATTGATTCCGGATATCGTGGCGAAATTCATGCCATTATCAGCAATGTTAGTTCAGAATCCCAAATACTCCGCAAAGATACCCGTGTAGGGCAACTGGTTATCACTCCCGTTCTAATTGCCGACTTTGTTCTGGATCTCGGAGAAGCAAGAGATATTGGTGCTTTCGGAAGTACCGGGGAATAAAGATCATAAAACCAGAGGTGCCGAATGATATATCATTTGACACCTCGCACAATCAAAATAACTTACAGAAAGGATTTTCTATTATGATTACGTTTGGAAGAAAATTAAAACATTTGAGACAGAAAAATCATCTCACACAAAAAGAACTAGGTATTGCACTTGGCTTTCCGGAAGATTCTGCTGATGTCAGAATTGCACAATATGAAGCAGATACAAGAAAGCCTCGTGATGAAATCCTTGCTAAAATGGCTAAAATACTTTACGTACCAATCGATGTCCTCACCGTTCCAGTATTATCTGAACCAAGAGAATATGATGCTGCGTCCTTCTGGATGCATGAACTTTCTGCAGAATTATAATTTTTTTAATAAAATAAAAAAAGCAGGAAATCTTTAGATATGCTCTCTTCGTGATGACAGTTTATTATTTTACTGTCTCTCATAAAGGGAGCATATCATTTAGATTTCCTACTTAGCCAGAAATGAAGATTTTCTTGTAGTTAGACTATCAATCACACACAAACAGGAGTTCTTCTATAGATACATTTTATATTTTAAAAAATCATTAAAACTTCCAATGTTTAATATGAATA
>NZ_JBBKBX010000042.1:0-12829 GCF_037890365.1 Blautia sp. HCN-20427
TACTGAAATATTAAATCACGTCGCTTCCGGTATCCGGCTGTGGCTGGTAAAAATCAGGAAGGTCTCCGTCATAGAAATCATAGCCGCCGTCGTCATTGAAGTAATCGTCGTAATTGTCATATCCATTAGGAGTATCGTAACTGTCTGTATCCGGATAAGGCAAGAAATCTTCTCCATACATATATTTGTAAATAAAGTTGTATAAATCTGCCTCGGTAACGTTGTCCGAGGTAATGAGATGATAATATTCCTGCAGAAAGCTCTGGCCTTTATCGGAGACCAGGAAAAAGGTGCATATAAATATTACCAGAGCAGTAAAAATCGTCAGGCAGCTTACGCAGATAGCCATACCCGCCTTTGCATTTCCGGGACGTCTGTGTTCTCCTTTGGACAGACAGGAAAAAAGAATGCCCAGCCCCGAAAAGACAAAAACCATAGGGAAAAAGCAGCATATAGAAAGGATAGACAAAATTCCCATGACCAGAGAAAGCGTGGCAAAAGTAGCGTTTCCCTGATAAACAGAAGAATTCGGTGCAGATTCCGGTTCATAGACCGGAGGTGGGGTGTATGGCCGGTAATTTTGTCCTTCGTAAGGGTTTTCCATAAGTGTAAGACCTCATTTCTTTCAAAATAATATAAAGATTATTACATATTCTATCATGTATTATAGGGGGTGGCAATAGAAAACAGCACAGAGAAAATGAATTTCTTGACAAATTCCTTTCACATTGATAAGGTTGTAAGGTAGTAAAAGAAAGCTGAGGCGGAAAGGACAGATTTATGGATATTATACAGATAATAACGCAGGAATTGCAAGTGGAAAAATGGCAGGTGGAAGCTGCCGTTTCATTAATAGATGAGGGAAATACCATACCGTTTATTTCCCGTTACCGTAAAGAGGCTACCGGTGCATTAAATGATGAACAGCTGCGAAATCTCTTTGAACGGCTTACTTATCTGCGCAATCTGGAAGACAAGAAAAAACAGGTGCTTTCCAGCATTGAAGAGCAGGGAAAACTCACAGAAGAACTGAAAAAACAGATTACAGAAGCCCAGACACTGGTTGTGGTAGAGGATTTGTACCGTCCGTACCGGCCAAAGAGAAGAACAAGAGCTACCATTGCAAAAGAAAAAGGACTGGAACCTTTGGCCAACATCATTCTGCTGCAGATGACAGATAAGAGCCTGGAAGAAGCAGCAGAGGCTTTTGTATCCGAAGAAAAAGAAGTAAAAAATGTAAAAGAAGCGCTGGCAGGCGCCAAAGACATTGTGGCAGAGAGTATTTCTGATGAAGCGGATTACCGTATCCGGATTCGTGAGATGACAGCCAAAAAAGGAACGCTGGTTTCAGCAGCAAAGAAACCGGAAGAATCCACCGTTTACGATATGTATTATGAATACGAAGAACCGGTATCCAAGGTGGCAGGACACAGGGTGCTGGCTATTAACCGCGGAGAAAAAGAAAAGATTCTGACCGTGAAAATTTCCGCGCCGGAAGAAGACATTCTCCGCTATCTGGAAAAACAGGTCATCACAAAAGACAATGCACAGACCACTCCTGTTTTAAAGGAGGTAGTGGAGGATTGCTACCGCCGTCTCATTGCGCCTGCCATTGAAAGAGAAATCCGCAATGATTTGACAGAAAAGGCAGAAGACGGCGCCATCAAGGTGTTTAAGAAAAATCTGGAACAGCTTCTGATGCAGCCCCCAATCGTAGGTCAGGTGGTACTGGGCTGGGACCCGGCTTTTCGTACCGGCTGTAAGCTGGCTGTGGTAGACGCCACAGGAAAAGTGTTGGATACGGCTGTGATTTATCCCACAGCGCCTACGACTCCGGCGAAAATCGCTGCGGCAAAAGAAACCTTAAAGGCTATGATTGAGAAATATAACATTACGCTGTTTTCTGTGGGAAACGGAACAGCCAGCCGGGAGTCTGAGCAGATTATTGTGGAACTGCTCAAGGAAATTCCTCAGAAAGTGCAGTATGTCATTACCAATGAAGCGGGGGCTTCGGTGTATTCTGCCAGCAAGCTTGCCACAGAAGAATTTCCGAACTTTGACGTGGGACAGAGAAGTGCGGCGTCTATTGCCAGAAGACTGCAGGATCCTCTGGCCGAACTGGTAAAAATTGACCCGAAATCCATTGGTGTGGGACAGTATCAGCACGATATGAACCAGAAAAAGTTGGGAGAAGCCCTGTCCGGTGTGGTAGAAGACTGTGTAAATAAAGTTGGCGTGGACTTAAACACTGCGTCTGTTTCCCTTCTGGAATATGTGTCGGGTATCAGCAAAGCCATTGCAAAAAATATCGTAATTTACAGAGAAGAAAACGGCCAGTTTACCGATAGAAAAGAACTCTTAAAGGTGGCAAAATTAGGGCCGAAAGCCTTTGAACAGTGTGCCGGTTTCCTGCGCATCCGGGGCGGAAAAAATCCTCTGGACGCTACCAGCGTACATCCGGAAAGCTACGCAGCGGCAGAAAAATTCCTGGAAAGCATGGGGATGAAGCCGGAAGATATTTTTGGCGGTCATGGCGTGTATTTTGTCAAAGATTATGCAAAAACCGCTGAAAAGCTGGGTATCGGCGAAATTACCCTGCGGGATATGGTAAAAGAACTGACCAAGCCGGGACGCGACCCGCGTGAAGAGATGCCGAAGCCGATTCTGCGTACAGACGTATTAGATATGAAAGATTTAAAAGAGGGTATGGTGTTAAAGGGAACCGTCCGGAATGTGATTGATTTCGGTGCTTTTGTGGACATCGGCGTCCATCAGGACGGGCTGGTGCATATTTCCCAGATGACAGAGCGTTACATTAAGCATCCGCTGGAAGCAGTCAGCGTAGGTGATGTGGTAGACGTAAAAGTTCTGGGCGTAGATATGAAGAAAAAGAGAATTTCCCTTACCATGAAAGGAATTCAGTAAAGAAAGGCGGGTTTATCATGAATGTGAATCAGGAAAGAATCAAAATGCTGCAGCAGGAAATGAAGGCAGCGGGCATGGATATGTATCTGGTGCCCACTGCAGATTTCCATCAGTCAGAATATGTGGGTACTTATTTTAAAGTTCGGGCCTGGCTCTCCGGTTTCTCCGGTTCTGCGGGAACTCTGCTGGTGACAGCGGACGGCGCATATCTGTGGACAGACGGAAGATACTTTATCCAGGCAGCAAAGCAGCTGGAAGGCACAGGCGTTGCGCTGATGAAAATGGGAGAAGAGGGTGTTCCCACAGTAGAAGAATTTCTGGAAGAACATTTGCCGGAGAATGGCTGTCTTGGCTGTGACGGAAGAACCATTCATGTGGCAGAGGGCAAAGAGTTTGAAGCGCTTCTGGCGAAGAAAAACGGCACTTTAAAATGCGGTGAGGACCTGGGCGGTAAAATCTGGACAGACCGTCCGCAGATGTCCAAAGAACCGGTTTATCTGCTGGATGTAAAATATGCAGGACAGCGCAGAGAAGAAAAAATAGCGGCTGTCCGTGAAGAAATGAAAAAAGAGGGAACCAATACCCATATCATCTGCAGTATGGATGATATTGTATGGCTTTTGAATATCCGCGGCAATGATATTGTGTACAATCCAGTGGTACTTTCCTATGTCATGATAACCATGGATAAGGTATACTTCTATGTACAGGAAGAGGCTGTTTCCGGAGAAGTACGGGCAGAATTAGAAAAAGCGGGAGTAGAACTGCACCCATATTTTGAAATTTATGATGCAGTAAAAACATTGAAGGATTCCGACAAAGTGCTGGTGGAGGACATCTGTACCAACTATACCCTGTACAAGTCTATTCCGGAGCACACAGAAGTAGTGTTTGCTCCCAATCCGGCGGCTGTTATGAAGGGGAATAAAAATCAGACAGAAATGGAGAATATCCGTATTGCCCATATCAAGGACGCAAAAGCTATGTGCCGTTTCATTTACTGGCTGAAGCAAAATGTGGGAAGCGGAGAAGTCACAGAATACAGTGCAGCCGAAAAAAGTCTGGAACTCAGAAAAGAAGACCCGGACTGCCTGGACTTGAGTTTTGAAACTATCTGTGCCTATGGACCAAACGCTGCTATGTGTCATTACGCGCCTACAGAAACGGAATTTGCAAAAGTAGAGCCAAAGGGATTTTTCCTGATTGATTCCGGCGGACAGTACTGGCAGGGAACTACAGATATTACCAGAACCATTGCCGTAGGGGAACTGACACAGCAGCAGAAAGAACATTTCACTCTGGTGCTGCAGGGACATATCCGTCTGGCTATGGCAAAATTCCAGTACGGTTGCAGCGGCGCCAATCTGGACGCTCTGGTAAGGGGACCGCTCTGGGAAAGAGGGCTGGACTTTAATCATGGAACCGGACACGGCGTTGGATATCTTCTGAATGTGCACGAAGGTCCTCAGAATATCAACTGGAGAGTGCGCGCAAACGGAAGACGCGGCAACACCACACCATTAGAGGAAGGCATGCTTACTTCCAACGAGCCGGGACTGTATCTGGAAGGAAAATACGGTATTCGTACCGAAAACCTCCTTCTGTGCAAAAAAGCAGAGAAAAATGGATATGGACAGTTCATGGAATTTGAAAACGTAACCTGGGTTCCTTACGAAAGAGAAGCTATTCTTCCGGAGATGCTGACAAAAGCAGAACGGCAGTGGTTAAATGCATATCATAAAAAGGTTTATGAAATCGTTGGCCCCATGCTGGAGGAAGAGGAACGTACATGGCTTCTGGAGGCCACAGCAGAAATTTAAAGCGGCAGCATGGAAAAAACAGTTGCAAGATATGGATACAAGGTATATAATGCATAGTAAATAAAAGAAAATTCTTCGGGGCGGGGTGCAATTCCCCACCGGCGGTAAAAGTCCGCGACCCGTATTTTACGGCTGAACCGGTGTGATTCCGGTACCGACAGTATAGTCTGGATGAGAGAAGAAGGTTATGATTTTGTACGACTTTCAAAGAGAGGAGCCCCCAAAAGGTGCGGTTGCCTCTCTTTTTTTGAAGTTTCAAAAATCATAGAAGAAGAATTTCCTTTTATGAAAAATCATTCATGAAAAGGAGAAATGAAACATGAGTCAGGAAGCAGTTGTAAACAAGAGAATCCAGGGAACACAAAACAGGTCAAAATTAAGAACTACCATACAGATAGCCATGCTTGGGGCTGTGGCTACGGTTCTGATGATGTTTGAATTTCCGCTGCCGTTTATTGCACCGCCTTTTGTGCAGATGGATTTTTCGGAGATTCCGGTAGTAGTGGGAACCTTTGCCATGGGGCCTCTGGCAGGTATTATCATTGAACTTCTGAAAAACCTGCTTCACATTGTCACTCACGGTACTACCACAGCAGGGGTGGGAGAATTGTCAAATTTCCTAATCGGCTGCTCCTTTGCAGTGCCGGCAGGTCTGTTTTATAAACGCAGAAAAACAGCGAAAAACGCACTGATTGGAATGTCTGTGGGAACTGTGACCATGGCAGCTGTGGGATGTCTCTCCAATGCCTTTGTGATGTTTCCCCTGTATAGTGTGGCAATGGGAATCCCTGTGGACAGCTTTATTGCCATGGGAACGAAAATTAACCCGGCTATCAACAATATGGTGACTTTTGTTCTGCTGTCCATGGTTCCTTTTAATCTCATAAAAGGTGTGATGATTTCAGGGATTACCATGCTTTCCTACAAGCGTCTGAAGGTTCTGCTGAAAGGAGAATAAAGTGGCGAAAATCACAGGAATTACCCGTAAGACAGCAAATCCCTTTGTCAATCTTTACGAGTTGGACAGGGAGAGCAAGACCGGGAAAAAGGGAAAATATTATGTGGCTTCCAGAGCAAAAGAAGAAAGAGAACTAAAGCTGAAAAGCCATACGCTGCATCCGGATGGCGTGGTCATCTACAGTCTGTACGGTGAAGCGCAGGATAAAGTGGTACTGATACGCCAGTACCGATACAGCATTGATGATTATGTCTATGAATTTCCGGCAGGTTTGGTGGAAAGAGGAGAGGATTACCGGGAAACCGCAGTTCGGGAGATGAAAGAAGAGACAGGGCTTACGTTTGTCCCTGCTTCTGTTTCCGAGGCATATGAAAAACCGGCTTTTACCACCATTGGTCTGACTGACGAATGCTGCGCCACTGTGTTCGGCATAGCATCGGGTGAAATTTCAGGAGACTATCAGG
Source organism: Blautia sp. HCN-20427 (assembly GCF_037890365.1). NCBI lineage: Bacteria > Bacillati > Bacillota > Clostridia > Lachnospirales > Lachnospiraceae > Blautia > Blautia sp. HCN-20427. The sequence goes on from NZ_JBBKBX010000042.1 coordinate 6,168, forward strand.
AGGACACAGAGGAAATAGAAGTTGTCCTGGCAGACCGGGAAGAGGCAAAACGGATTTTAAGAGAAGAAAATACAGCGATAATGTGTTCTTACATGCTGATGCATTTTATACATGATGAAGAACCGTTCGGATTTCTGAAAGAATTGTAAAAATTTCAGATAATTGGTTTCCAGTTCCGAAACATGTGGTATAATGATTGCATATAGTGCAATCCAAGCCACTAGAACACACCGGCTGGGAATGGATTGCCCATATGTGCAGAAATTATATGCATATATGGGCAGTTTACGTTTACGGAAATTTGCAATGTCAGGAGTCTTGAAAATGAAATGGAAAAAATATGCGAAAAGTATTTTGGTATTTATGATAACCATTGCAGCAATGGCGGCAGGGATTTTTATAGGAATTAAATTTCTGAGATTTTTTATGCCCTTTGTCATTGGCTGGTGTATTGCTCTGATTGCCAATCCGCTGGTGCGTATGCTGGAGCGGCGGCTTAAAGTTGCCCGAAAGCATACGTCCATGCTGTTGATTATTGCGGTTTTGGCGGGAATTGTGTGCGGCATTTATTTCGTAGGAGTAAAGGCCGTAGAAGAAACGCGGTCACTGATAGACCAGGCTCCGGAAATTTATGGGAGTATACGCCAGGAATTTCAGGATGCAGGAGACAATATGTCCCGGTTGATAGATGAAATGCCGGAGAGTGTACAGACGGCTATTGAAGATTTTCAGACGAGTATTGGACAGATTACCGGAGAGGCTGTGGGAAAAGTCAGCCAGATTACCGTAGATCAGGCCAGTGATCTTGCCAAAAATCTGCCCAGTATTTTGATTTCCATTATTTTTACCATATTATCTGCCTATTTTTTTATTGCGGACAGAGATAAAATTCTGGAATTCGGGCGAGCCAATACACCTATGCTGATTCAGGAAAAATGGCGGATTCTCTCAGACAGCTTCAAGCAGGTATTTGGAGGCTATTTTAAAGCGCAGTTTAAAATTATGGGTGTCATTGGGATTATTTTGTTTGTAGGATTTCTGATTATGCAGGTGAAATTCGCAGCCCTGGTGGCTGTTCTTATCGCTTTTCTGGATATGCTGCCGTTTTTCGGCACCGGTACTGCACTGATTCCCTGGGCGCTTTTTAAAATTATTTCAGGGGACTTGCAATATGCCGTAGGATTGATTATTCTGTATCTTGTGACGCAGCTGGTGCGAAGAGTGATTGAACCTAAGATGGTGGGAGATTCCATAGGCGTAAATCCGCTTCTGACCCTGATTTTTATGTATATCGGATACCGTATCGGAGGTGTGCTGGGAATGATTCTGGCAGTTCCGGTGGGGGCCATTGTGATTAATTTCTATAATCTGGGCGCTTTTGATGGGATTAGGAAGGGGCTGAAAGAAGTTACCAATGATATACTAAAATGGCTGTATCGGGATGATGAAGATTCCCCACATAAAGATTTGAAGACAAAGTAAATGAGACGGAGAATATTGTGACTAAGAAAAGAAAGATAAAATGGACAACTACCAAAATTATTGCAGCAGGCTATTTTACAGTCATTGCCTTGGGCACGCTGCTGCTGATGCTGCCAGTTTCCAACAGGGGAGGCGAGGCGGCCTCTTTTATGGATGCCTGGTTTACGGCTACGTCTGCTACCTGTGTGACGGGCCTGGTTACTCATGATACGTACACTTTCTGGTCCGAATTCGGACAGGTTGTGATTTTAATATTGATTCAAATAGGAGGCATTGGCTTTATGACCATTGCCATATCTGCGCTGACTTTGACTCGAAGGAAAATTGGGCTGTCGGAACGGATGCTGATGCAGGAAAGTGTGGCAGCTCCTCAGATAGGTGGAATTGTACGAATGTCAAAGTTTGTGTTATCAGGGACTTTTTTCTTTGAAGGAGTGGGTGCGGTTCTTCTGGCCTGTTATTTTGTCCCCAGGCTGGGACTGGGAAAAGGTTTGTATTATGCTGTGTTTCATTCCATATCTGCATTTTGTAATGCAGGAATTGATCTTATGGGATATTACAGCCCAAGTTCGTCCCTTATTACAGCAGGGGACAGCTATTTGGTAGGACTGACCATAGCGGGGCTGATTATCATAGGTGGTATTGGCTTTTTGGTATGGGAAGATTTGAAGAAATGGAAATGGCATATCCGTTCTTATAAACTGCATACTAAGATGGTGCTGTTTGCCACCGCCATTCTTATTGTGGGAGGAACTTTGCTTATCTTTGTCTTCGAGTGGGGAAAACCCTCCATGGAAGGCAAAAATTTGGGACAGCAGATTCTTTGTGCTTTTTTTCAGGCTGTGACCCCCAGAACGGCAGGGTTTAATACCATAGATTTGAATATGCTCACAGACAGCAGTCAGGCGCTTATGATAAGCCTGATGTTTATTGGCGGTTCTCCCGGCTCTACAGCGGGAGGTATTAAAACCACCACCATGCTGATTCTGGTGCTGACTATTTGGACAGAGCTGAGAAAGCGAAAAGATTTGGAACTGTTCAGGCGGAGAGTGGAGAGTGAAGCCATTCGTCATGCCTGCTGTCTGATGATGTTTTATGGTTTGCTGAGCATAGGTTCTTCTATGATCATTTCAACCATAGAGAATCTGGGAATGAAGCAGACGCTTTTTGAAACAGTGTCTGCACTTTGTACAGTGGGGCTGTCCTTGGGAATTACCCCTGGTCTGGGAACAGTTTCACAGATTATATTAATTCTGCTGATGTTTATCGGAAGAGTGGGAGGTATTACCATACTGATTGCATTTACCAACCGTATCTCCATGATTCCGTCAAAACTTCCGGTGGAAAAAGTGTCTGTAGGATAAAATAGTTTAAGGAGGAAAACAGAGATGAAATCAGTGCTTCTGATAGGTCTTGGCCGTTTTGGAAGACATATGGCAGAACGATTAATTGCGGAGGGAAATGAAATCCTTGCAGTGGATATTAATGAAGAAAGGGTCAATGACGCCATAGATATGGTAACGGATGCGCAGATTGGCGATGCTACCAATGAACATTTTGTGGAATCTCTGGGAGTGAGAAACTTTGATTTGTGTGTTGTGGCTATTGGAGATAATTTTCAAAGTTCGCTGGAAGCTACGGCACTTTTGAAAGACTGTGGGGCTTCTCTTGTACTGGCAAGAGCTAACCGGGATGTTCATGCTAAATTTCTTTTGCGAAACGGTGCGGACCATGTGGTTTATCCGGAAAAGGAAATGGCTCAGCGCCTTGCTGTGAAATATGGAAATGACAATATCTTTGATTATATTGAACTGACAGAGGAGTATGCGATTTATGAAATTCCGGTTCCGGATACCTGGGTGGGAAGTTCTATTGTGGAAAAAGAAGTAAGAAAGAAATACCATATAAGCATTCTGGCTACGAAAGAAGCTGGGAGGATGAATCCGCTTCCCGGTGCAGACCATGTGTTCAGAGGTGCGGAAACATTGATTGTTATGGGACATTTCCGGGACGTGCGGACTGTGACAAAGGTGAAATAGAGAGACAAGAGAGCTGAAAAGCTGACGGGGCTGCCGCATTACATGCGATACAGCCCTGTTTTCATGTTCTTTAGGGCATTTAAGTCCAGTTTTCCATTTTGTGATACAGGAAATCGGTTTACATAAATAAATTTCTTTGGAATCATGTATTCCGGCAAAATGGAAAGCAAGTCTTCTTTTAATCTGGCAGAATAGCTTTTATCGGAAATGGATTTTTCCGGACAAACTACATAAGCATAGAGATTTCGTACACGGTGTTCCCGAATGTGAGGAAGGACTGCAGCGCGGCTGACCTGAGGTAGCTTCATAAGTCCTGTTTCCACATCGTCCAGCGCAACGGGATGGCCGCTGAGCCGGATAGCGGCATCTTTTCTGCCGCAGTAGAAAAGAACGCCGTCCTGAAGATAGCCTCTGTCCTGCGTATGAAAACCCTGTACAGAACCTGTTTTGTGTTTTTCTGTGAAGAAAGTTTTTTTCGTATGGAAGGGATTTTTGTAATATCCGGGAGGAGATGTATGGCTTAGGATTACAATTTCTCCTTTGTCACCGTCTTTTAAAACTGTGCCTGTTTCGCTTCGAATTTCGATTTGCACCCCTGGTTTTATGGAGCCGGAAGGCAGTATCTGGCTGTTTTGCAGAAGTTTTTCCGTGATTTCTGTACTGGTGACTGCCAATGCAGTCGGAGCAGGAATATAGAGATTGAAAATCCGGGCATCAGGAAATTGTTTTTTTAATTTGGCGGCAGTTTTTACAGACAAAGGTTCTTTTCCCAAAAGGAAGCAGGACAGCGAAGGAATCTGTTTGGCACAGAAAGCTTCTTCGACAAGGCACATCTCCAGAAAGGATGGGGTAGAGATTAACACAGTTCCCTTTGAAGCGGCAAAGGTATGCAGAAGCAGCCGGGGATTGTCCATATCCGTTTCTGATATACACCAGAGTGTTCCCTGGAGAAAGAGACAGGTATAAATATCCGTTACGGACAAATCAAAAGAAAAAGGAGCTTGATTGAGAAATACCGGCACTTTTTCAAAAGAAGCAGAAAGGCAGGGGATAACACAGCTTTTTAAATGTTCTTCCAGGGAACGAAGAGAGATTTGAACTCCCTGTACAGTTTCACCGGAATCACAAGCATACATAATGCAAAAAACATCATCTTTTGCAATAGGGGTGAGATAAGCCGTCATAAGCCGGATGTCACAGTCCGGGATTTTATTTTTCTGAGTAATCTCCTGGAATACATGCAGAGAGAGCATAGAATTACAGGGAAAGGGAAATGGTTCCAATGCGCAGACAAGAGAGGGCTGAATATCTTCCAGTACCATTTTTACAGTCTGTATAGGCAGAGAAACATCCAGAGGACAATAGGGAATTCCCGCTTTCATGCAGGCCAGAAAGCAGACCAGCATAAAGGGACTTTTGTGCCCGTAAATAAGCACGGGATTTCCCTTTTTGCTGCATTTTCCGTCCAGGTACAGGGCAAGCCGGTCAGAATAATCAGCCAGTTGTCTGTAGGTAAGCATAGAAGTTCCGTCTGTGGCTGCTATCCGGGAAGGAAACCGTTGAGCAGACTGGGAAAGTATATGAAAAAGTTCCATGATGAAATCGCCTCCTGCGTACAAAAAATTTATGTTCTTCATTTTAGAAGGAAATCATTAAGAACTTTTCCGGATAAATCGAAAGAAATCCTAAAGTTTTCAGAAAAGCATCAAAGGAAAATACTCTGGTTTCGGTAGAAAAATTCGGGAAAGGTTTGGGGAAATATTGCACAAGTTAAAAAAAAAAGATATAATGCACAGTAAAGTAATAACAAGTGAAAAATTGAGAAAGTGAGTAGAGAATATGTGTAAAAAATTTGATGTAATTGCATTAGGTGAACTTTTGATTGATTTTACTGAAAACGGAGTAAGTGGGCAGGGAAATCCTATTTTTGAGGCAAACCCGGGAGGAGCACCCTGTAATGTGCTGGCTATGCTGAATAAGCTGGGCAAGAAGACATCTTTTCTGGGTGTTGTAGGAAAAGACCAGTTCGGAACCGCTCTTAGGGGAACACTGGAATCTATAGGCATTGACACTAGCCATTTGTATGAAGACGAAGAAGTACATACCACACTGGCCTTTGTTCATACTTTTGAAGATGGGGACCGTGATTTTGCATTTTACAGAAATCCGGGAGCAGATATGATGCTGCAGGAAGACCAGATTGATGAGGCCTATATACAGTCTGCAAAGGCTTTTCATTACGGTACTTTATCCATGACGCACGAAGGGGTGAGGAAGGCAACTTACAAGGCAATCAATGTAGCGAAAGAAGCAGGACTTCTGATTTCTTTTGACCCCAATCTGAGACCGCCGCTGTGGAAATCTATGGAAGAGGCAAAAGCACAGATTGCATACGGCTTGTCCAAATGCGATTTGTTGAAAATTTCTGAAGAAGAACTGGAATTTATGACAGGAACAAAAGATGTAAAAGAAGGGGCTCATATCCTTCTGAAAGAATATCCTAACTTAAAACTTATGAATGTGACTATGGGAAAAGAGGGGAGCATTGCTTTTTACGAAGGAAAAGAGGTATTTCAGAAACCGTTTTTACAGGAAAACACCATTGAAACCACAGGAGCAGGCGATACCTTCGGCGCGTGCGCATTGAACTATGTGCTGGAACATGGCCTGGAAGGACTGACAGAAGAAAATCTGCAGGAAATGCTGCGTTTTGCCAATGGTGCGTCTTCTCTGATTACCACGAAAAAGGGTGCTCTGCGTGTTATGCCGGAGAAAGAAGAAGTGACCGCTTTTATTGGTGCATAGACAAAAGAGAGTCTTGTAAGATTTGCATAGAAAACAGAATAAAATTGGTAAAAAATTCACAAACTTTATTATGGTAGATTGACATTGAGATGATTTTGTGTTAGATTATAACCATAGTTCTGATTACTGACGGATAAATGTGGAGTACCACAGGGGAATCAGAATAAGATAGTAAGCCGACCGTCTGGGCAGCATTTGTAGCTTTACAAGTGTTGCCCTTTTTTCAATCAGGCAATAATTTCGGAAATTTCGCATAGGAATAGATGGAGAAGGATTGGAAGAAGGGCGAGGAAAACTATTATTTTTAAGGAGGATGTTATTATGGGATTCAAATCA
>NZ_JBBKBX010000043.1:0-11928 GCF_037890365.1 Blautia sp. HCN-20427
GTTGAGTACTAAACTATTTGGACTTTGTAGTGATGAGTCTATTATCTCACATTGGATGATTTTGAACAGGTACTTGCTATTTTGCGTTTACGTTACAATTAATCAATTCCAAGGGTGCATAAATATCTCTTACTCCTCCACCCTTGGCAAAATTCATTGTATCTCCATATCTAAAACAAAATATCTCTACTAATCATTATAGTTATTCTCAATCCAATTCTTTGCAATTAATAAGTCAACATCTTTATGTATATCTATAGACTCATCAATTTCATATGGCACGATTTTATCTCCCATGAATCCCCATGGCTGTTGTCCTTCTTTACCAGATTTTAAATAGTCTACTCTCAGCACCCAGAAGTTATGTGATAAAAATAAACAGGACGGTAAATCTTGTCTGTTTGTTGACACCTTTCCAGAAGAATTTTTTTCATACATTTCCAAAGTCCCATCGTTATTTATAGTTTTTGCTCTTAATGGATGATGATCATTATCTTCATATACTGGAACCACTGCTGTAACAGAATTATCTTTCTTCATTATTTCAACACAATCTGTTATCCACTCTGTTTTAATTGTTACATTATTAGCTAACAACACAACAAGAATATCTGGATTTTCATCATTTTCTTCTATAACATTTAATGCATGCATAATACAATCTATATGCTGTGCTGATGGTGAAGCCAATTCAACCGGACGCACAATTCTTTTATAACCTTCTTTTTCTGCTGCACTTAAAATTTTCTCATCATCGCTGCTACAATACCAGTCATCAATAAGGGATCATTTTCGTGCTGCATGTGCTGGATAGTATAAAACAGGATGACCTAAAACATCCAAAATATTTTTGTCCTGCAGTGTATTATTTCCTCTCCCTGTAAGTAATGCAATTGTTTTCATAGAATTATCCTCCTTGTTTTTTATATATTAATCTTATAGATTCACTTAAATATTCCTATTTTAATTTTTTCAAACAGGTTGCCAATGGCAATATTCTCCCTTTTGTAATTTTGTTTGACAATATAATGCTCTCCTTAAACTCTGCATTTTTTCGATAAACAAAAAGATAAATAACATTGGGAACTATGCAGCATATAATCATACGTCCCAATATCACAAACCACTTGTTTCCTACAATAACGAGACATATCAGATATGTTATTATTGCCCCAAACAGTGTTACAACCACATAACGAAATATCTGCCCTAAATAATCCAATAATTTATTTTTATCAAAAATCACTGTAAAAATATTATGTAACAGCCATGGTGTCCCAATTAATATCATCGACAATACTGTTGATAAAATGACTCCATATATACCACAGCGTTTGACCAGAATAACATTCATTCCTAAATTTGCAAGTGCAGTAATCAACGGCCTCCAACGATCTTCATGCCACATACCTGCTGCATCTTTATAGGTATTCAAAAGCTGATTAATTTCGTACAAAAAATAATATATACAAAGACAAATAACAACACCAAATTCTAATTTCATAGATTTTCCAACCCATATATCCATAAATGGTTGGAATAAACATAAGAAACAAATCGAACAAAATCCTGCAATCCACGAAATAATAAAGGTAAATTTCTTTAAATCATAATAATTTTTTTCCTTTGTTTCCACAATCAGACTATTTCCTATTCCAGCAGTACAGGCATTAAAAATAATGGTTACAAATCCAATTATAGATGTTAAGATAAAATAATAATTTTGATATATTGCTAAGGTTGTAAGACCCAAAAAGGCTGAAATGACTATAGAATCTGAAGAATTCAATACCACAGCACCAAGCTTAGAAGTAAATAAATCTCTAATACGCTGATTAATTTTTATAATATAATCTTTTGATAATTTACCTTCAGCCTTGTAATTAGGATATTTCTTAGAAACTACAACAGCTGTAATAATATTAGTTACCGCTTGCATAAACAGTGACACAATCAAATACGCATAATAATTTTTTATAATCACGAGCACAAAAAACTGCAACAAATACTGAATTGTATTTGTTATGAAAGTCACTTTGCTCATAATGTCTACTCTTTGATGGGCTTGCAATAATGAATTCTTATATGCGAATAGCCAATAAGAAAGTACCGTAGCTGATAAATTCAGCAAATATAGCACATATATATTCATCCCTTTTGGAATATCGCTTTTTATCAAATATGGTATAAATGGCAAACATATAACACCCACTACTGCTATAATCAGTCCTATAATACGATAATATATCTTATACAATTTCATCAACGCACATATCGTGGTTGAATCATCCTCTGCAATCGGTTTATACATACTAAAAACCATTGCACTACCAACACCTAATTCTGCAAGGTTCAATACCTGTAGTATAGATGTAAATAAACTATTCAATCCAAGATACTGTACACCCATAAAATAAATCATGGCCGTACGCATTATAAAGGGCAAAAGTATTTGATATGCTTTTAGTATAGAACCAAAAATCATATTTCTAACAGCATTCTTGGTACGTTCTATTCTCATGTTAATTTTCTCTCCACTATCAGTATGTTTATCACTTGCATAACACCAACTTAACTAGATTAACCATATATGTTTCAAAGACACCTATATGCATATAAATCCAAAATATAGATTTTTTAATCATACTTATATTGTTATACTGTGTATGATAATAATAGCCGCTTCTTGCAACTTGTAAAATCTTTTTATAATTAGCATCTGGAACTCCGCGCTTTCTTTTATGATTGTGAATATAGGAGCAATCATTCAATCTATATGTATCAAATCCTATTTTTTGTAACCGCTTACTTATAATATTTTCTTCATTGTATAAAAATACTTTTTCATCATACATACCTGCTTCAATTAATGCACTCATCCTAAAACATGTAAAACACCCCGAAACAGCATCAACTTTTTGATATTTTCCAATCATTTTATAAGTATTATTGCTTTGAAAAAAATATTTTTTATAAATCCAAGAACAAAATTTTAAATCTTCAATATATTTAGGAAATTTCCATGCACTCACACACTCTTCTCCTAAAATGCCAAATTGCCGTGCCGAAACCGCCCCGCATTTATCATTCTTTTGTAAAAATTCTATACACTTTTTTATAAGTACTTTATCAAACAGGACATCACTGTTACATATAAAAACATATTCTGTACTCAATTCTTTTGCGATTTTCAAGCCATAATTATATCCATACGAATAACCACCATTTTTTTTGCTCTGGACAACTCTAATTTTATTATTTTTTAAATCACAAAGTTTCTCATATGACCCGTCATTTGACATGTTGTCTACTATAATAATATTATCAATAATGTCTATTCCCTGTGCTTGTTCACATATTTTTTTGCAGCCTTCAACATCCTTATAATTCAAAGTTATTAAAGTAATTGCCATACGTTTATTCCTCCTAAATCACGCAATAGTTTTTACTACCACCTTGTAATCACTACCAAATAGCTTTTAAATGGTTTTATCCCATAAATCTGCTGGAAATGAATCTATTAAACTCTTTCGCATTGCTTCCAAATCAGGAATTTCCATAGGTTCCATACTCAATGCTTCTTCTAATGATAATGCCATTTTAATATTGCATCGACCAGTTGAATAATACCAATCAAAATACTTAATTATCTCTTCTTCCATTCCTTCACTCAAAAATATTGCTGGAATCCCATATGTTTCAGCAAGAATAATACCATGTAATGAAGAAGAGATTATTAGCTTTGATTTAATAATTTCATTGATAAAAAATTTATAATCATCCGTTTGTGTGTCTATGTAATGAATACCCTCCTTCTTTTCGGAATTCTTATGAAAAAGATGATAGATTACTGAAATATCATATTCCTTCTTTACATTTTCAGGTTGATAAATCAGCTTCATCAAAACAGCCGGATCACCAAATACATCTGGACACTGATACCCAGCAATGTCCATTACAAATTTTGTAACAGGACCACGTACTGCCCGTATGTCATATGATATCTTTTTGCAATTATTGATTAAGTTTTTTGTAATATTCACACGATGAATTCCTGTCCCCCATATTACAGCATCAAATGGCATTAAACCAATTAAAGATCCGACTGTCATCAAATGAATCCTTTTGGGAATCGACACATCTTTAGACAATCCATTTTTTTTCAGCATATACTCATATATAACCGGAGCCAACGCATCTCCAATATTTACTTTACTTTTCCAGTATTCTAAAATTATTTTTCTATTTGGAGATTTCTCACCGCCAAAGGATTTACTGTTTCTTAATAAACGACTTTTAATTCCAAACACGTTACTGTCACCTCTTGATTTGCAATCTACAAAATATTCTCATCTACGCTTAATAAAATTTGCTATCCTAAACATATTCAATAATAAAAAAGGGGAAATATATGCTATATTTAGATACATACGTTTTCGAGATAAAATATATTTGTTTTTGCTCCCAAATCTATATCTTCCACGCATGGATTCCTTTAAAGATTTAAGCTCTTCATGATATTTTATCTCTATTTCTTTTATATTTTTGCTATAAATTATCTTCCATAATATATTCGCCATATTCTCAGAAAAACGATATTCTGCTGCATCTCTTAATGAACTGCTATATGACATTACAATATCATAAACAATATTTCCGCTTTTTACATTATCCCAAATCTTAGGTTGTAATCCACTATGCATTGCGCTTCCTTCTCGTTGGCGATAAAATAACAAGGATTCATTCAAAAAGCCTATTCTATCACAGTTACCCAACAACTCCATTAAGAATATGGTATCTTCCCCTATTGCAATATCTTCTGGAAACTTGCAATCCTTTATTACGGATTTTTTATATATTTTATTCCACGGAACACAAGATGTGGTTAACAACATCTCTGCTGCACATATTTTATCAACACAACTCGATTCCTCATACATCATCCATTTATTACTATTGCCCGTCCTATCATCATAAAAAGAATAATTGCAGGTCACAAAATCTAAATTGTTTTCTTCAAGATATTCTATCATCCGAGACAAATAGTGCTTATCCACCCAATCATCCCCATCGATAAACGCTATATATTCCCCACTTACCTCACGGATTCCTCTATTACGCGTATATGATACTCCATGATTCGTATGATGCAACGCACGTATATATGGATATTTTGATGCATAAAACTCCATAATCTCACCACTTTTATCCGATGAGCCATCATCTAGTAAAATGATTTCATAATTGGGATACTCCTGTGCAATTAAAGAATCCACACATTTTGATAAATATTTTTCAATATTATAAACAGGAATAATTATACTGACTTTTTTATCGTTCATACAACTCTCTCTATTCATGTTCATCTATTTCTCTATTTAACAGTATCTAAAATCTCATAGATTTCTTGTTCCGAATCTACAAACTTCACATATCCTTTAAAATACTTTTCAAATGTTTCAAGTCCAACCCACATTATCTCAGATGTATAATCTTTAGTAACCATCTTTTTAAGTGAAACAGATGGACATCCGCCAAGCATAGAAGCATTAATCAATGCAGTGGAATCTAATCCAAACATTGCTACTGGTTTAACCTCTAAATTAGTAAGCAATGTTTCTAATGCCAACTTTTCTGATGAAAAAATAGGAATGCCCCATTTATCGTATTTTTCCAGTAATTTTTCTCTCGGATGTGTTTTAACATACAATTTTATTCCTTTATCTTGAAGAACTCTTTGGAGCATTTTCAACATATTTTCGTACTCCGACATATTCCACATTTTATCTTCTTCCCAGACAAACGATAGGAAAATTGCATATGCTTCCTTTTCGTATTGAATTGGTTTGCCACAATACTGCAAATAATTTCTGACGGAAATTACAACATTCTGTTGTGGCTTAAGCTCACCATTGACGTCCTTTTTCATCATATACCGATCTATAGTTTGTGAGTTATCCCAGTTTTTCATAGAACTGTTTAGTATCAATTTATCCATAACTTCTTTTATAAATGGCCTTGTGGAAAGTCCATCACGCTGTCTCGTCAATTTTTTAAAATCGTCATCGTAATATTCCATTAGCCCTTCATCTGTACGAATAAGATATACTTGCTTTCTACCTTTTTTCTGTATACTTCTTCCCAACTCAAATTGATAATCAAGAGGAGAAATTATGTGAATTGGCTTAATTCTCTTAATTTTTGAACTATTTTGCTTCTTCTCAAAATCTATCTCATCTTGATATAATACTTCAATATTTGCATTCTTTATTTCCACGACGTCTTCTTTTTTTAATACATATCCACTTTTCGGATGTTTACCCAGAACAATCACACCATTTACTTCTTTATTTTGGGCAATCTCTGCAATATAGGCTTCTACATTAATTAAATGCCATGGTGTAACCACACTGGCATAAAAATCATAATTTGACTTTGCCAACATTTCAGCTAGTCTATTTAAGTCCTTATGTATAAATTTCATTATACCCTCCTCATTTTAACCTTTTTTATTTCTCAGTTATTTCCTGATTGAATGTTCTCTGCCTTAATCGGGGCATAACTTTATCTTCTATATTTTCCCTTGATTCTATAATTACACAAAGTATTACAAACCCAATATGAGTTGTATAGCATTCAGGAAATAGCGTCATAATTCCTATGAATGAACGTAACAGCATGAATATATAAATTTTTCTGCCATATTTATAGGAATCATGCATCAACCAAATAATGAATACTAGAATCCATGCCAACATAATAAAACCATAGTAAAATACTAACCCAAATATCCCGTTATCATCATAGGTAATTCCTTCTTCATATCTTATTCCGGTTACAGTTTCAGGCCAATCAATATTCGCATATCCACATCCCAAAATAGTATTTATCGGTGATTTTAACACTTGTTCTGTATAAAATTCACGACCCACCTCACGAATTAAGGTTCCAGGGTCAACAGCTGTTTTTCCTATAACTGAATCTACCAAAGAAACTCCATATGCAGAATTCAAAAAAGCAATTCCTACTACTACTGAAATACCTACTATAGCAAGTTTCTTTTTTGATAGTTTTGATAACAAAATCATTAATAAGCTTGGAACTACAAGTATGATTGTTGATGTTCTTCCTTTATTAATAAAAATGATAACAAACAATGTACAGACAACAAATAAAATGCTTTTCAAACACTTTTTTTGAGTTAATATCTTTTTTAGATTATAAAAATAGGATATGCACAAAAAGGACTGTGCCACAGCTATTCTTAATGTTCCATACCGAATGCTGTTTCTGACATTTAAAAATAAATGTTCTGGTCCCACTATAAACTGAATAATTACGATAAACATATATATGAAATTAATAGTGTCCAGCATTTCCAGTATTTGCCTAATGGTAATTCGTCCACTTTTAACCAGACGATTAATTGGAAAATACATAAACATAGAAACTAACCAAGCACGCTGAGCCCTAATTCCCATAAATAATGGCTGCCCATAACTTAGCTTTGCCATAAACGCTGAACTAGCAACTAATACAGCAACAAATATAATCATCCATCCATATCTGTTTTTATTTCTATTTTTGCAAGTGAAAAATACATAAAACCAAAATATCGCTTCCACAACAATTGTTATATCCGCAATATCTACTGGCAAATTTGGAATTAGGGTAAACCCTTTTAAATTCAATAAAATTATTGTTCCTATAAATAGCATATATTTATTTATATGTAGTTTCATCGTCATCCCTTCTTCACAAGAGTCTATAAATACTTCTATATCTGCTATCTCTAACTCATAATTCAAAAACAGAATTCTCAATTAACTTGTCTAGACTTTGTGAAAAGTTTTCTATTGAATACTTTTTTGCAGAATTGACTGCATTCATTCCTATTTCATTTAATTTATTATGATTTTCGGCATAAAATATTCTGTTTAAAAGTTCTGATAGCGCGCCTGTCTTATTGTGGTCTAAAATAAATCCATTAACACCATTGTCAATAATTTCAGGAATTGCACCACGGTCATTACAAATACAAATTAATCCAGCTGCCATTGCTTCAATTATCGTAATACCAAATCCCTCTTCCAATAATGGCATATGAATAAATATATCTGATTCTTTCAAAAGTTCGGCTACATCGTTCCGTGTACCCCAAAATGAAACTTTTCCCTCTAAGTGCTTTCGTTTCACATATTTTTCCAATTCCTCTCGGTAATCACCATCACCAACAATCATAAAATAAAATTTTGTTTCCGGCGAAAGATTGCTTAGTTCATCAAGAGTTAGCTGTACTCCCTTTTTCTCTATTAGTCTTCCTACATAAATGATTTTTGAATAAGACTTCCTTTTCTGTATATCTGAACTAAATTTTTCAGTATTAACTCCATTATAAATTACTCTTATCTTATCCTCTTTTATCTTAAAATAATGTACTAAGCTTTCTTTCACAGAATTGGAAATTGCAACAATACGGTCTGCCTGATATAACCCCTTAGATAATACTATTTTTCTAAAAAAGAGCCCCTTTTCTTCTAGACGCAAGATTAATGCTGCATTACTATGTGCATACATTACCGAACGCAATGATTTATACTTCAGCTTTAAAGCCCAGATATACATGTACAAAATAGGAGAAGAATGATGCTCAACAATAACATCTATTTTATGTGCCTCACACAACCCAGAAAGTGCTTTAAATGTTCCAGGTATATCTAATTTAGAGTTATTTATTTCGTATACTATATCTCCATTCTTTTTCATCTCCTTGCAAATCGTTCGTGTTTTACCCAAAAGAAAAACAAACACATTTTTATGTTGCGAATATTGTGCGTATTCCTTGCATAAAACTTCAATACCTCCCACTCCTCCTGACGCTAATAAGTGCAATACATTCATAGGACAATTCCTTTCATACTTCACAAATAAAATCCATTTTCAAACTTTTAAACAAATATTATAACAATGGAATAGCGTTTCAATGATTATTTAAAACACTTAAATAGATTTTCTCCAACTTCTTATAATGATTTTCTTTTGTATAGCTATTTAAAAACAATTTATAGGAATTACTTTTTAACTTTTGATATTCTGCTTCTGTTAATCCTTCCATCTTTTCTATTTGTTCCTTTAAATCTTCTGGACTTCCACTTTTAAACAAATACCCATTTCCGTCTACTAACTCTGGAATTCCTGCAATATTCGCTCCAATAATAGGTCTTCCCATCTGTAAAGCCTCGATTGCAGAATATGGTCCATTTTCATACCATTCAGAAGGTAATATTACTGCCTTTGCATTACCAACAATGTCTTTTAAAGGTTGTCCAGACATGAACCCTAATACTTTAATATTGGTTATACTCTCTGCTGAAATATATTCTTCAATATCACTCTTTATCGGTCCAGTTCCCACAATATAAAGCTTAGCATCTATTCCTTGAAAAGCTCTCAGTAAAGTTAGAACTCCCTTTTCTTCTGAAAGACGTCCAAAGTACAAATAATACTCTTCACAATCATTCGTTTTGTTTATTTCTGGCTTTTCCGTATCCAGAAAGTTCGGAATATGTACAACTCGTTTACCCGGTATTCCAAATTCTTCGAATTTCTTTTTATAAAAAGCACTTGGAGTTATAATTTTATCTATTACATCGTAACTATGCCGCCACTTATGGATATACCCTTCTGCTACGTTAATACAACTTTTTGCAAAAGATTCCTTCACACACTTGTTCACTGCACATCTGTAATATTTTTGCCCTTTACATTCTTCACAAATTTGTCCATGATGCATCATTTTATAATTTAAACACAACATTTTCAAATCATGAGCGGTATACACTGTCGGTAAATTATATTTTTTTATAACATCTAAAATTGAAGGTGACAACTGGTGCTGAAAAATATGTAAATGAATAATATCCGGCCTTGTAGCAATTACCAATTGCTCAAATTTTTTCTTTGCCTCCTTAGAATATACAATATTGAATCCTGCTTTTAATTGTTTTTGCAAGCCTCCCGCAGAATTATAATTTACATTTTCAACAAAATATTTACTATATTTTGAGGAGAAATTTTTCTCATCCTGCATGGAAAAATCTATAACAGTATGTCCCTGCGCTTCCAATAAATGTTTCAAGGCAAAGTAATATGTCTCGCTTCCGCCTTTTATGTAAAAAAATTTATTCACCATTAAAATTTTCATCTATTTATCCTCGCAAAAACACTGTTCATATAATTTACAAATTCTTTCCCATGTATACTCTTCAGCAACACGTTTTTTCGCTTTTTTCCCCAATTGCTTAATTTCATTCTCTGACATACTATCAGCTTTATTAATCAAATTTGCGAGATTCCCTTCCTCTCTGCTCCAATACAACGCACTGTCTTCAGCCACCTCTTTATTAAATCCTACATTTACCAGAAGATTTAAGTCTGTGCTTCCAAGAGCCTCTATTAAAGAAGGATTTGTCCCTCCAACTGTATGTCCATGAAAATATGCATACGCATTCTCTCGAATTTTTTTTAACAATTCTTGGTCATAAACGGTACCAACGAATTTTATACGTCTATCCTGTTTAAACTGCAACTTCTGCTCTAATTCGTTCAAGAATTTTTCATTTACGTTTTTAATAATTGCAAAGTCCCGTTTTGAATTAGATTTCATGAACTCTCGAATCATTATTTCAAAAGAATTCTCTGGCACAAATCTTCCTACTACCAAATAATAGTCTTTCTTAGCAAGCCCCTTTTCCTGATACCAATTTAAAAGTTTCTCATCACTATCTGTCAATTTACTCAATGTAAGGTCTGCTCCATAAGCAATAAATGTTGTCTTTGGACTTCTTCCCTTTATTCCTTTTCCGTCATAGCTCTCATGAATATACTTTTCAATATTAACAGAGTCGCAGATGGATAAGTCACTGTATTTCACCATCATTTGTTCAGAAATCTTCCAATATTTACGAATCATCGGCGACCATTTTGCGCGTAACCATTCATGCCCGTCTGGATTCAGGAACACCTTACCACCGAGATTGTGAATTTTCTTATAAAAATACCTTGCAAATGGCCCGATTCGGCAGGCCATAATATAAACAATAGGATTTGCAATTCTATTGTTTTTGATATACTTGCAACATGCATTTAAAGCTGCGACATCATAATAAATTGCCTGTGCTGCACCAATCTGAGGCACATGGATTTTAAAACAATGGGCATTATGGAATTCAAATTCATTATCTGAAATTTTAACAACACCCTGTTCTTTTGTTTCGTCCATGCATCCATCACCATTTGCTTTACAGGCCACATGATATTTAATATTTTTATTATTTTGATGGTATTCTGTCAGTTTATAGATAAACGTTTCATATCCTCCATATGCTCCTAGACTTTTTGCACCCACCAGAAAAACGTGTTGAACATCTTTTTTATACTGCATAGCGAAACTCCTATTCTCCCTCGTATGTCTTATTTCGAACCAGACCCTTTAAACACCACCATTACGGTCTTCAAAAGAATCTTAATATCCATCCCTATATTCCACTTCTGAATATAATCCATATCCAACTTTACAACTTCCTCAAAGTCTGTGATATCACTTCTGCCACTCACCTGCCACATACCAGTAAGTCCCGGTTTCATTGCCATTCTTCCTCTGTGGTGCGGTTCATACTGCTCCCATTCGTCTACAGTCGGCGGTCTGGTTCCTACCAGACTCATATCACCTTTTAAAATATTCCAGAACTGTGGAAATTCATCAATGGAGGTCTTACGGATAAACCACCCCAGACCGTGCTTTGTTCCATCCGGTCCGCTGCCAATGATTCTGGGGTCTGCATCCATCTTAAACATAAAGCCTTTCTGTTATTCGGTAAATTAAACGCTGTCTTTTCCGTCAGATTAAAACGGGTCTTTCAGAGCACC
>NZ_JBBKBX010000044.1:0-11486 GCF_037890365.1 Blautia sp. HCN-20427
GATGCTTCTGTATCAAAACAAGATGATAATATTTACACATTTCAGATGCCTGCAAGAGATGTTACAGTTGAAGTTATCAATCAATCGCTAGATGAAAAACACAAGGTATATATATCAGTGTCAAATCCTGCAACAACAAAGGTACCGGTGGGAACAGATTGGCATGAGGTAGTTGCAGGAGTTACTGAATGTAAAGCATGTGGATTTAAAGGAAGTAAAGAAAACATACGTCTGATAAGTGGTTCTTTTAACCAAGTAGGCAGTGCAACATTGAAGTTAGCATATTCAGAGGAGCATAACGGAATCCTTCATGAAACAACTGAGGAGTATACTTATACTGTAATAGATGGCTATAATGTCTATATATATCAGGAACCTGAAGCGGGCTGGCTTTCTGTTGATAAGGAAATAGCAAAAGCCGGCGAAATTGTTACTGCGACCGTAAAACCAAACCAGGGATATAAAGTAGATGCCGTAAGAGCATATGACAATAATGCGAAAAAAGTAAGTGAAAATACTTATACATTTGAGATGCCAGCAGAGAATGTAACAGTGTTTGCGATATATTCAAGGACATCTTTTACAACAGCAGTGACCAATTTAAAGAGTGTTCCAGCTGGAAAACAAAAGGTAAAACTTACTTGGAATTCCGCAGAAGGGGCAGAAGGTTATCTCGTTTATGCGCAGAAGAATGGGAAGTATGGTTATGTAGGAATGACAACAAAGGGAACTACATTTACGGATACAAAAGCATTAGATACTGATTATAATTATTATTGGGTATTCCCATACGTTACGGATACTGATACTGGAAAAATGCTTCCTGGAAAATGTACAAAATATGTATGGGCAAAAGGTGTGATTCCGGCAGTGCAGAACCTGAAAGCATTTTCTGCAAAAGGTGGAGTAAAACTGACATGGACAGAGCAAAAGGATGCTGAAGGATATCTTGTCTATGGACAAAGAGCCGGTGGGAAATACGGCTATGTAGGAATAACAACAAAAGGAACAACATTTACAGATACTAAGGCTTCCAAAACAGCATATAATTATTATTGGGTATTCCCATATCATAAAGATGGTCAGGGAAATATGATTGTGGGTGGAACACCGAAGTATACTTATGGAAGAGCATTATAGAAATTATTTATAGTATGAATCAAACAAAATAGTGGGGTGTTAAAGTATAAAAATAACCATTGGAAGATTTGATGAAAGAACATCCCCAAGGAAGATATTAAAATTCAAAGCAGAATCAACAGGTAAAAATAAAGTGAGGTTGTCCTAGGAAAAGGTGTCGGAGTCAGAAGGATATGTTATTAATAGGCAGACTGGTAATGGAGAGGCAGAGGCTATAGGCGAAATAAAAGGGGGAAATACAACACAATTTGTGGATACAGCGACATCTACAACAGAGAGAAATTATTATGGATTTGTTGACAGAAAAGCAGGAAAAGAATATACTCGGAATGTTATAAAAATAAGAAGTTAGGTTTGAAAAGTGTAAAAAAAGATAATATACTGCGTATATACGATATCTGAAAAAATAAAACATTAAGAAACAGAAGGGTAAAAATATAACATGATAAAATCTTTTTTATATGGAAGTAAAGATAAAATGAAGTCAGCATATTTGTGGAATACCAGTGCAGCTATGCTAAACGCATTTCAGACAGTCTTTATATTGATGTTGATTTCCAGAATTGATCCCATTATAGATGCGGGGGTATTTACTATAGCATTTGCCATCGGAAATCTTATGCTGGCTGTGGGAAAATATGGAGTCAGACAGTTTCAGGTATCAGATATAAAGGAAAAATATAGTTTTAGAGAATATGTCTTTTCACGTGTTCTGACTAGCATACTGATGATTACTGCGTCGGTTGTTTATGTGGGATATTATTATGTGATGGGAGTATATAATACAGAAAAGTGCTTGGTAATCCTCTTGGTATGCATGACCAAAGTTGTAGATGCTGTAGAGGATGTATTCCACGGTCTGTTACAGCAACATCTCAGATTAGACATAGCAGGAAAAATTCTTACTATAAGAATCGTCAGCTATATTGTTGTGTATCTTATCGTTTATACAGTTACGCAGGATTTGCTTCTCACTTCCTTTATTGCATTTGTAGTATCTGTAATCCAATTTTTGTTATTAAATTACATAGCATTTAAAGCATTTGATATACAGCGAAAGAAAGAACTGAGGCGTGCCCAGGTGAAGAACCTGTGCATAGAATGTCTCCCTTTATTTATTTCTTCGTATTTAGTGATTTATATTGGAAATGCACCTAAATATGCGATTGATAAGGTGATGTCCAGCGAAGCGCAGGCTTGTTTTACATACATTTTTATGCCGGTATTTGTAATAAGTCTTTTAAGTCAGTTTGTTTATCAGCCTGTTATTAGTAAAATGGCATTGCTTTGGCATGAACAAAATATTCCGCAGTTAAAAAAACTGATTCTTAGACAGATAGGGCTTATTTTATTACTGTCTCTGGTAGCTGTTCTGGGCGGGGATGTGTTGGGAATTCCGGTGTTGTCGATTATTTATGGTATAAACCTTGATGCATATAAAACATCATTGGTAATTTTATTGATAGGTGGTGGAGCTTTAGCTTTTGTAAATTTTCTTCAAATGATTATTACAATAGCTCGAAAACAGAAATTATTAATTATAGGATATCTTCTGGCATTTCTAGCATTTCTGTTTTTTGGGAAAACAGTTGTAAAATATTATGGAATTGTTGGTATTTCTGTTTTTTATACTGCAGTTGTAAGCGGTATAGGGCTAGTGTTTGCACTGTTAACTATTGGAATTATCAGTAAAGGGGAGAGAAGACGATGAGAAATGATGCATTTTTAGTTCCGTTATGTATTATTCTTCTTTATATGAATTTTTTATGGGGTGTCACCAAGTGTTAAATGGAATGGAAAGCTGGAAGTATTCTTTCCATGCAAGATTGGAGGAAATACAACGGTTTTGGTTGTCTATTATTTAGCTTCGCCATTAAATCTACTGCTATTATTTATACCAGTGGGAAAATAGCCCAGTTTCTTACTTTTTTAATTATTTTAAAGATGTCCTTATGTGGAGTTACGACTTATTTGTATTTGTGGCAGATGAATTTATCAAAAGGTGTATTTGCGCTTTTTCTGTCAACAGGATATTCACTGATGGGATATAATATCCTTCAGTGTAGCAATATTATGTGATTGGATGGTGTTATTATTGTAACAGCAAAATAGCAAGTATCTTTTCAAAATCGTCATATATGAGATAATAGGCTCATTACTATAAAGTCAAAAAAGTTTAGTAATCAACTTTCTTGACTGGACTACAGGAGGTGAGTCATGAAATCTCACACAAGCTTAGTTACACAGCAAACACGTTTGAGTGAATGGGCTGAACTGGTCAGAGACTGTCAAAACCGCCCCAGGGTATGAAGATTGATGAATGGTGTCAACTACATAACATTACGAAAGCAAGCTATTATTGGAGACTATGAAAAGTACGGGAGGCATTTTTAGCAACTGTCTTGCCAGAATCATACGTTTTCAGTTTCATCTCGATCCTTATGATAAGAATACATTATTCTTGTTTTGTGGCAAGCGTACGGACCGGATAAAAGGACTCCTCTGGGAAGGGAATGGGTTCCTGCAAGGTTTGGAAATCATTGCCAAAAGTCCAATTGAAGAAGTTCCGAATCTGGCGTTTTCCATGTGATTTGTGCAAAACGTAGAAAATAAAACCATTTTTATTCATGTCGATTTATTCTGTGCGATATAAAATTTAAAGTTATTCACATCATGAAAGTTGATTATGAGTTTTTATATTCTCATGATTCAAAAACTTTTCAGATTATGGATAACAGTCATAAATATCTGAATTTCCGGCAGTTATTTTCAGGTATTCATGACTGTTATCCACCGTCAAAATGACGAAGGATACAGAAAGCAAAAATGGTAAAAACTTACCATTTCTGCTATAATACCACTCAGAAAGGCGAGGTTCGGTTATGGCAGTTGAGTATACGGAAGAACAATTAAATACAGTTGATAAGTCGCTTCTTATCCATCTGCTTTTGCAACAGCAGGAACAGTTGGAAGCCTTAACAAAGGAACTTTGTGCATCAAATGAAAAATGCAGCTTCTGATGGAAACAGTTACCGGATGCAATTTCCAGGTATATGCCAGCAAAACGGATGAACATATGGTCAAAGCAGACTATCCAAAGACCTTGTTACATGGAAGCCTGGTATCACTATCTCTGGTAGCTGCAATCATCAATGGAAAGTATGTGAATGCAGTCGGTTATGCTCTGAACCAGGAAAAACATCAAGGTACTCGCTATTTGGCGTTTACTTACAAATAAACTTACACTTCCCTTTTCTCACAATCTGTAGTAAGATTACAAAGGAAAATGAAAGTTTATAATAGAAATTTAGAAGGAGTACAAAAGTGGATAAAATAGCAGTTTTAATTCCATGCTATAATGAAAGCCAGACTATCGAAAAGGTAGTAAAGGACTGGAAACGAGAGCTTCCAGAGGCTGTCATTTATGTGTATGATAACAATTCAAAGGACGGAACGGATGAAATTGCCAGAGAAGCCGGAGCGGTGGTTCGTTACGAATACCAGCAGGGAAAGGGAAATGTCATTCGCCGTATGTTCCGGGAAATTGATGCCCAGTGTTATATTATGATAGACGGAGACGATACGTATCCGGCAGAGATGGGCAGAGAAATGGTAAATAAAGTGTTGGAGCGAAATGTGGATATGGTGGTTGGTGACCGTCTGTCTTCTACTTATTTTGAGGAAAATAAGCGGCCTTTCCACAATTTTGGCAATAGTTTGGTAAGAGGAAGTATTAACCGACTGTTCAGAAGCAATATCCGGGATATTATGACAGGGTACAGAGCGTTCAGCTATGAGTTTGTAAAGAGTTTTCCGGTATTGTCTAAAGGATTTGAAATTGAAACCGAGATGAGTATTCATGCGGTAGACAAAAATATGGCCGTGGAGAATATAATCATTGAATACAGAGATAGGCCGCAGGGAAGCGAATCAAAGCTGAATACGTATTCAGATGGCTTTAAAGTATTGAAAACCATTGGAAGGTTATACAAAAATTATAAGCCCATGCAATTTTTTGGTATGGTATCTTTACTGTTGTTTATTATAGCAGCCTGTATGTTTGTACCGGTATTGATTACCTATTTTGAGATTGGGCTGGTACCGAATTTCCCTACCTTGATTGTCAGTGGATTTATGGCATTGGCTGCTCTGCAATCACTGTTTTCCGGCATGATATTATCTACCATTGCGGAACGGGAAAGACAGGAATTTGAATTCAGACTACAGCTGGTTAGAAGAATGAAAAAGGATGAATTATGTTAAAAAAACTGATGAAAAAATATGAGGAGCTTATTATGTACATCATAGTAGGGGTATGTACTATGATAGTTTCTCTTGTATCGTATTTTATTATGGCAAATACTTTGCAGATGTATTATCAGGCAGCCAATATTATCAGTTGGGTGCTGGCTGTGGCATTTGCTTATGTGACCAACAAAAAGTATGTGTTTAAATCTCCTTATACCAGTGTTCAGGCGACAACAAAGGAATTGGTCAGTTTTGTATCCAGCAGGGTGGCCTCTCTTCTTGTGGAAATTCTGAGTATGTTTTTCTTTGTTCAGGTCTGTCAGATAGATGATAATATTGTGAAACTGATGAACCAGGTGTTGGTAACTGTGTTGAATTATATTTTCAGCAAATTCTGGGTTTTCCGAAAGGAGAAGCAGCACAGAGGACAAGCTGAATAAAGTATGGCACTGTACAAAGGAGGAAGAAGAAATATGTCAGAAAAGATATCACTGGTAGTTCCGTGTTATAACGAAGAAGAGGTTCTGCCCTACTTTTACGAAGAATTTTGTAAAGTTGCGGAAAAACTTTCGGAATTTCAGTTAGAAGTGATTTTTGTAGACGATGGTTCCAAAGACAGGACGCTGGCTATTGTAAAAGAGCTGGCAGAGAAAGATACCAGAGTAAAGTACCTGTCTTTTTCCAGAAATTTTGGAAAGGAAGCTGCTATCTATGCCGGATTTCAGCATGCAGACGGAGATTATGTGGCAATGCTGGATGCGGATTTGCAGGACCCGCCCTCGATGCTGCCGGAAATGCTTCGCGGTATCCGGGAAGAAGGCTATGATTCGGTAGCTACCCGAAGAGTCAGCCGGAAGGGGGAACCGCCTATCCGTTCTTTTTTTGCAAGACGCTTTTACAGGCTTATGAATCGGATTTCCACTGCGGAAATTATGGACGGTGCCAGAGATTATCGTTTGATGACCAGACAATTTAAAGAGGCAATTCTGGAAATTTCAGAATACAATCGCTTTTCTAAGGGGATTTTCGGCTGGGTCGGTTTTAAGACAAAATGGATAGAGTTTGAAAACGTGGAGAGAAAGGCGGGAGAAACCAAGTGGTCTTTTTGGAAGCTCTTTAAATACAGCCTGGAAGGGATTATTGGATTTTCTACGGCGCCCCTGGCTATGGTTTCTATGTTGGGAGTCGGTGTATGCTGTATTGCTTTTCTATTTTTAATCTTCATCCTTATCAGAACCCTTTGCTTCGGTGACCCAGTGGCAGGCTGGCCCTCTATGACCTGCATTATCCTCATGCTGGGGGGAATCCAGCTTTTGTGTATAGGAATTTTAGGTATGTATCTTTCAAAAACCTATTTGGAAACAAAGAAAAGACCCATTTACATCTGTGGGGAAACAAATATAAAAGATAAAAGTATACAAGAATAATGAGAGAGGTTGTTCTTTCCGATGATAAAGAGAGGACAGCTTCTTTTGAATGTTTAAAATATGAAGAAAAATGGAGAAGCAAATATGAGGAAACGATATGAAAGCTGGATATGGGCAGGAATTATTTTTTTCATAATTGTTGGGTTGTTTGTACTCATACAGGCAGCCAGTGGCCTTTATCCGTTTGGAAGTAAAACGAATTTGCTCTGGGATGAGGAGATTCAGTATGTGGATTTTTTTGCCTATTATCGTGATGTGTTGCTGGGGAAGGCGAAACTTGGCTATTCTTTTTCTAAGTCGGCTGGTGGTTCATTAGTGGCATTGTTTGGATATTATCTGGGCAGCCCCTTAAATTTGCTGGTTGTCTTTTTTGAAAAGGAACAGATTCCTTTGTTTTTGTTTTGGCTGACGGCAGGAAAACTGGGATTGGCAGGAATTACATGTTCTGTTTTTATCAAAAAGCGATTCTCTGGTATTTCCAAAGAAATGGTGTGCATGCTTTCCGTTGCCTATGGTTTGATGCAGTATAATATTCTACAGCTATCCAATATTATGTGGTTGGATGGGGTGATTTTACTCCCGCTGCTATTATTGGCTGTCTATGAATTTGTGCAGAGAGACAGAAAACTAGGGCTTTTTCTGGCTGTATTTTTTAGTATCGCGATCAATTGGTATACGGGATATATGATAGGACTTTTTTCGGTATGCTATTATTTTTATGAGAGAATTCTTGCATTTCATCAGATTACAAAAAAGGAATGGGGACGTTTTATTCTGGATACAGTAAAGTGCGGAGTGACTATGCTTTCAGGACTTTTGGCAAGCTGCTTTCTGTTTTATCCGATTTTTGTAGGGCTGAAAAAGGGAAAACAGGCCTTTAACCCGGAAATTTTTCAGTTTGGGACGTATGATTCTTTTATAGATGTCTTTCAGGGATTTGCATTGGGGAGTATCGTTCCTACGGTCTCCTTGTATTGTGGTCTTCTCTTTTTTGGCTTTTTTATTTATTTTTTTATTACGAAAGAGATAAAAATAAAGGAAAAAGTGTTGGCGCTTTTGGCTGTAGGCTTTATGTTTACAAGCTGCTGGCTGATTCCGCTGGATTGTATTTGGAGCGGTATGCGCTATGCTGGTACTTACCGTTTTCGATATAGCTTCATTGTGACTTTTCTGGTGCTCTATCTGGGATGCAGAGGTGTACAGATTTACCAGCAGAAGAAAAATGGAAGGGCTATGGGGCTGATATTTGCAGTGGGCATTTTAATGATTCTGTTTTTTCAGAAGAAGAACGGATATTATGAAAAGCAAAATTTGTATGCTACGATAATTTTTCTTGTGGTATATGGGATTTTGTTTTGTGTGCTTGGAAAGAAAAAAATTCTGGAAAGAGTCCTGCCGGGGGTGCTGGCAGCAGAATTAGTCCTTAATGGCGTATTTACTTTTGTGATTAATTATGGCGCAAATCCGGATATTCGTGTTTATACGGACTATGTATCTCAGTCCCAGCAGCAGATAGAGCAGATTCAGGAAAGAGAAGAATCCGTATTCTATCGAATGGATACACTGGAGAAGAGGAATGATGCAGGGGATGGCTGTTCTGCTTTTCTAAATGAAGCTATGGTTTATGGTTACCATGGATTAGCCCATTATTCGTCTACTTATGATACGGATATTTCCAAAATGATTTTCGATGTGGGATATTCTACACTCTTGGATTTAAGCGTAATCCAGGAATCTATTATACCATCTGATGCGCTTTTCGGGGTGAAATATCTGCTTTCCCAAAAAGAGGTAGCGGGTTATGAGAAAGTGGATGAAATACCGGAATATAATGGGAAATCGGTATACTTGAACCCTTATGCGTTGGACGTAGGAATTGGAACAGGAAAAGAAATTTTGGAAAATATAGAAAATGCAGACCCGTTTGCCTTTCAG
Source organism: Blautia sp. HCN-20427 (assembly GCF_037890365.1). Classification (NCBI taxonomy): domain Bacteria; kingdom Bacillati; phylum Bacillota; class Clostridia; order Lachnospirales; family Lachnospiraceae; genus Blautia; species Blautia sp. HCN-20427. The sequence continues at coordinate 8,751 of NZ_JBBKBX010000044.1, forward strand.
AATGAGTTATTTTCTAATTTACTGGGCCGGGAAGTTGAAATTTTCAAGAAGACAGAACCTGTGATGAAAATAGAGAATGGACAGGCGGAATTTCTACTTTCACAGGGAAATCCGGAAGATATTCTTTATGGTTATGTGGATTCCTGGATTACGGAACTACAGCTTTTTATTGATGGAACTTACCGATGTAATTATGCTACCTGGTTAAGTGAAAAGGTATTTTCTGCAGGATATGGAAGTCAGGACCATACGGTAACATTGACAAATTATACGGGGACAGAGCAGGAAATTTTTCCACATTTCTATTTTCTGGATATGGATGTATTTCAGGAGGTAATAGAAGAACTGAAAAATAAGGAGATGCACACAGAAATTTTTGAGGATGGGTATGTAAAAGGTACCTATGAGTCCGGCAGCGAAGGATATCTGTTGCTATCAGTGCCGTATGATGAGGGGTGGAGTGCCAGTGTCAATGGAGAGAAAGTAGAAATACAGAGAGGTGCCAACGCACTTTCATTGATTCCAGTATCAGCAGGAATCAATGAAATTGAACTGCACTATCATGTACCGGGAATCAAAATGGGAATCGTTCTTTCTGTAATAGGAGTTTTGTTGTTTGTGGGAATGTGTCAGACAGAAAAGTATTTTTGCAGACCAGGAAGGAGAAAGAATGGGTAACAGGAAACGGTTAAATGCAAACCAGGATATTTTTCTGTTGATTTTGGGAATCGCATGGGCAAATCTTATTTTTTTTCACCAGGAAAACTGGAAAATGGACCCATGGAAAGTGGGAATTATAGGCCTGGGCATTTATTTTTGTATCAAATGGCTTGGGGCAAGGAGAGAAGTCTTAAAAGATAGCCGGATGAGAGCTGGAAGTATTTTTTTTGGTCTGTTATTTGCGGCTATGGTAGTTGTCGGGGAAAAAATTCATGCAGGGGATTGGGAATTCCAGATGTTTTCTGCGGGAGATATTGTCTGGTTGATAGTATATTTTGGGACAGGAATGCTGCTTTTTCTCACACTGTCAACGTTTTTCTTTGACGGGAGGATGCGAAATTTGATGGAGAGGACTGGAAAAGATGAGAAAGGGGGAACGTGTAGGAAAGGAAATTGGTTGTTGTACAGCATTGTTTTCATGCTTTTCTGGACTCCGGTACTGTTTATTTACTATCCGGGGATTGTGCCGGAAGACGCCACAGTTTCTATAGCTATGGTATTGGGAGATTTGCCTTGGGATAACCATTTTCCGGTCTTTTATTCATTGCTTGCAGGAGGCAGTGTCTGGCTGGGCAGGGCTTTAGGAAATCCTAATCTGGGAGTGTTGTTGTATTCTCTGTTGCAGTTGGTTTCTATGGCATTTTTGTTGGGATATTTTTTAGAGTGGATGCAGAGGCGAATTCATCGGTTTTGTACATATTTTGCGCTGGCCTTTTTCTGTACTATTCCGGTATTCGGAAATTATGCCATTGTTATGTGGAAGGATCCATGGTATAGTGGGCTTTTGCTTCTTCTTGGTATGTTTTTATATGATAAAGCAGTTCTCGATAGAGAAGCCTTTTTGAAAAGAAAAAATCTAGTATTGTATGGTGTGTTGGGAGTCCTAATTTCTCTTATGCGCAATAATGGGATATACATCATGATTCTTATCAGTGTGGTTCTAGTTTATATGTACCGAAAGAGGGTAAAGAGAGTGGCTCTTACTTGTGCTGTGACGATTCTTTGTATTTGTACTATAACAGGTCCGGTTTACAAGGGCGTATTTTCGGCTGAGAATGAGTTTGTGGAGTCTATAGGAATCCCTCTGCAGCAAATGGTACGAGTAGTGATAAAAGATGGAAATATGACAAAGGAAGATAAAGAATTTCTGAATCATCTTATGCCTATGGAAAAGTATCAGGAGTATTATAATCCCTTTTTGGTAGACCCCGTGAAGTGGGCACCGGAATTCCATACAGACTATCTGAATGCACACAAAGCAGCATTTTTTCAAACATGGTTTTCGCTTTTAAAATCTAATTTTGGAATTTATGTGGAACAATATCTTATGGGAACATATGGATTTTGGCATATTGGCGGAGATACGCCATATGAATTCGTAAAAACGCAAATTGCTGCAAACGACTGGTGGCTTTACCAGATAGCGCCATTTGAAAGCTATTTTAATTATGCCATGCAGGAAAAAATGAGTGGAAAGTATGATTTTATGGCCTCAGGGCTGTTGGTTTGGATTGCTCTTTATGACGTACTGCTATGCTGGGTAAAGAGAAAGTCCAGATACATTCTGCCGTTGTTGATTATGGTGGGGAATTGGCTTACATTAATGATTGCTACGCCTACAGCATTTGGATTGCGGTATATTTTTATTATGATGCTGGGAGTCCCTTTGTTGGTATTTTATCCTCTGTTGCTGCCTCCTTCTGAGGAGGAGGCAACAAGCAGAAAAAAGCACATCAGCATGTGATAGCTGTCAATATATCTAGGGTCCTGGGAAGGATTGGCAAGAAAGAGTATGCCTGTTAAAAGCAAGGCAGGCAGAAGCGCCAGCAATTCCCGAGACCTTTTTTTCTTTATGAGAAGACAACTGCATACAAGCAGGACAAAAATGGAAAAACCGCCACGCCAGCAGATAGAGGACCATACAGGAATCTGGTCAGAGTGACCAAAAAAGTTCTGTTGAATTCTGGTGGACAGGTTTGATTGAATCTGTAGCTCTGCAAGTCCTGGATAATTATC
>NZ_JBBKBX010000045.1:0-10640 GCF_037890365.1 Blautia sp. HCN-20427
GCTGCTGTCCCAGAAGATAATCGATAAACTGCTGGGCTGTCCGTCCGGAAAGGCCGCCGTGCTGGAGTTCCCAGGCATTGGCTTTTTGGAGCAGTTCGTTTTCCTCCATAACAATGTGGTGGCGTCTGGCCAGGGTCAGGACGATTTCCTGGAATTCTTTTTTCTCAGGAGAACCGAAATAAATGGTAACACCGAAGCGGGATACCAGAGATAGTTTTTCCTGTACCGTGTCATTGGTGTGCAGGTCATCGTTGCGGTCTTCTTTGTCACTGTAGCGCTCCCGAACCAGATGTCTGCGGTTAGAAGTGGCGTAAATCAAAATGTTATCCGGTTTCCGCTCCAGACCGCCTTCAATCACAGCTTTCAAATACTTGTATTCAATTTCAAAATCTTCAAAAGATAAGTCGTCCATGTAAATAATAAATTTATAGTGGCGGTTCTTTATCTGGGCAATGACATCGTTTAAATCCCCGAACTGGTGCTTGTATACTTCAATAATACGCAGTCCCTGGTCATAATACTGGTTTAAAATGGCTTTAATGCTGGAAGATTTTCCCGTTCCCGCGTCTCCGAACAGCAGACAGTTGTTGGCAGGCTTATTGTTTAAGAAGGCCTCTGTGTTGTCAATGAGTTTTTTCTTGGCAATTTCGTAGCCAACCAAATCGTCCAGATGTACATGAGCTATTCTGGTAATCGGGACAATCCGTACCCGGTCGTCTGTGCTTCTGTGTTCCAGGCGGAAGGCTTTATGAAGGCCCAGCTTTCCCACACCGAAATCTTTATAAAAGCCTGTCATGTGTTCCATAAATTCTTCGGCTGTTTCTGCGCTGGCCAGAAGCCGGCTCAAAGTACAGAGACGGTTTTTGATTCGTTCATTAAACTGTTTCCCACTGCCTGGCGTATTTTCATAGTGGCTGATAAGCCGGCAGCAGGACCGGGTGCCGTAAAAGCTTTCAAAAGCAGAAAAATCCAGATGAAACAAGTCTTTAAAAATACCAAAGTCATGAAGGGCAAGGTGGTTTAAAGAACCTTGGCCGGGGCCGATGATTTCGCAGGAGGTACTGAAAGCATTTTCGTGGTTTACCAGAAGATAGGTCAGGTAATTGTTCCAGAGATTCCCCGTAAATCCGTAAGTATTTGCCATTTCCACCAACCCGTTCATACAGCGGTAGAAAAGAGGGGCGGATTTTTGGGGATTGTCCGGCTCCTGACAACAGATGGATAAGGCCTCCAGCATATCGTTTAAAATATCTCCCTGTTCAAAATTTTGATACAGAATACATTCTTCTACATGAAACATCATTCATTCCTCCTCTGATAGTAAAATACGGCTGTGTGCTTTAATAATTTCCGTGTACCCGCAGATTCTGCGCCTCTGCCTTTAAGCCACGCAGGGCGTTCTGTACGGCGCTGTCGCTTAGATTTCCTTCAAAATCCACAAAGAACCGGTATTCCCAGTTTCGCTCTGCAATGGGACGGGACTCGATTTTCGTCATGTTCAGTCCGTTGTAAATAAAATGGGAAAGACTGTTGTAAAGACTTCCGCTTTCGTGAGGAAGTTCATAGCTGACGCTGATTTTCTTTGCGTCTTTGCAGTATATTTTTTCCTTTGTGACAATAATAAAGCGGGTGGAGTTTCCCGGATTGCTGTAAATTCCCGTGGCCAGAGGAACCAGGCCGAAGTATTCTGCCGCATAGGGGCTTGCAATGGCAGCCTGGGTCTTGTCGCCGTCTTTTGCCACTTTTTTTGCAGCTGCAGCGGTATTGCTAAATTCCCGGCAGTGCCATGTCTCATGGCTGTCCAGAAATTCCCGGCACTGCATGAGAGCCTGAGGGTGGGAGTAGACGCTCTGAATATCTTCCAGTGTTGCTCCCGGCACACCCATAAGCACATGACGGCACCGGATAATCTGTTCTCCGGCAATGACATGATTGTATTCATTTAATAAGTCGTAGTTGTCCTGAACAATGCCGGCAGTGGAATTTTCAATGGGAAGCACGGCATAAAAAGCATTCCCCTTTTTGATTTCCTCCATGGCGTCCTTCCAGGTATCCACATGATAGCTTTGAATGTTTTCCCCAAAAAAAGCATGCATGGCAGCGTGGCTGTAGGCACCTTCCACTCCCTGGAAAACCACAGAAACCTTGTCCTTTGGCAGAGTCTCCACAACACGGAATTCTCCGGTTTCCGGCGGGGCGCTTTCCTGGAGAAGCTGGTACTGCCGTTTGCGGCTGATGGACATAATGTGCTGATATAGTTCCTGCACACCGCAGCAGTTAAAGGCGCTGTGTGTTTTTTGACCCAGAGTTTCCAGCTTTTCCTGTTCCCGGGTGCGGTCAAAAACCGGTTTTTGAGTCTCTATTTTAAATTTTGCCACGTCTTCGGCAATAGACATACGTTTTTCAAACAGTTTTACAATCTGGTCATCAATGACATCGATTTCTTTTCGCATTTCCTGTAAATCCAGCATATGCAGCCTCCTCTTGTTGATAAATGTAACCTTTATGATACACCGACACTTTACTGTGTGCAAGTGTTTTGTATAAAATATCCCGGAAAATTCCATAATAAAGACAAAAAGAAAGAGGAGCAGCTGGTTATGAAAAGCGATTTTATCAAATGCGGGGCAGCAGGCTGGTGTCTGGAAATTCTCTGGACCGGACTGCATGCGTTGGGCAACAGGGAGTGGAAAATGATGGGGCAGTCTTCTCTTTGGATGTTTCCCATCTATGGCATGGCCGCCTGTATTGGCCCTTTGTCACGGCATTTGAAGAAAATTCCCATTATCTTCCGGGGCGGGATTTACATGACTGGAATTTTTGCCGCAGAATTCGGAACAGGTATGTTTTTGAAACACTATGATATGTGTCCCTGGGACTACAGCAACACTCCGTACCACTACAAAGGCGTCATACGTTTGGATTATGCGCCTGTGTGGTTTTTGACAGGGCTGATATATGAAAAATTATTGTCTGCAAAGAAGTGAAAATTCTTGAAATACACAAAGAAGTGGTATATGATGATACAAGGGTTCAAAATCCTGAGAGTACACATTAGGAGGTAATCTATGAGACATTTAATGAGTCCACTGGATTTATCCGTAGAGGAGCTGGCAAAGGTACTGGACCTTGCCAATGACATTGAAAAAAATCCGGAAAAATATGCCCACAAATGTGATGGGAAAATTTTAGCAACATTGTTTTATGAACCGAGTACAAGAACTCGTTTGAGTTTTGAATCTGCCATGATGCGTCTGGGCGGAAAAGTTCTGGGATTTTCCAGCGCCAATTCCAGTTCAGCGGCAAAAGGCGAGAGTGTTGCGGATACGGTTCGGACTGTATCCTGTTATGCGGATATCTGCGCCATGCGTCATCCAAAGGAAGGTGCGCCTTTGGTTGCGTCTATGGCTTCCCGGATTCCGGTTATCAATGCAGGAGACGGCGGACATCAGCATCCCACACAGACATTGACGGATTTACTTACCATTCGTTCTTTAAAAGGAAGACTGGATCATATTACCATAGGATTGTGCGGAGATTTAAAATTCGGAAGAACCGTACATTCGCTCATTGAGGCGCTGGTGCGTTACGAAGGTGTAAAATTTGTGCTGATTTCACCGGAAGAACTGAAAATTCCGGACTATATCAGAGAAGATGTGTTAAGAGCCAGCGGTCACGAATTTGTAGAAGTAGAGCGTCTGGAGGATGCGATGCCTTCTCTTGATTTGCTGTATATGACCCGTGTACAGAAAGAGCGTTTCTTTAATGAAGAGGACTATGTGCGCATGAAGGATTTCTATATTCTGGACAAGGCCAAAATGGAACTGGCAAGACCGGATATGCTGGTGCTTCATCCACTGCCCAGAGTAAACGAGATTTCCGTAGAAGTGGACGCTGACCCAAGAGCTGCTTATTTCAAACAGGTGCAGTACGGTGTTTATGTTCGTATGGCGCTGATGCTGAGTTTATTGGGAATGGGGGTAGACTTATGTTAAATGTAGGACGTTTAAGTGAAGGTGTGGTATTAGACCATATCAAAGCCGGAAAGAGTATGACCATTTACCACGATTTAGCGCTGGATAAACTGGACTGCTGTGTGGCCATTATTAAAAATGCCAGAAGCGGAAAAATGGGGCGCAAGGATATTATTAAGGTAGAATGTCCTATCGATACCTTGGATTTGGATATTCTGGGATTTATTGACCATAACATTACGGTGAATATTATTAAGGACGGGGAGATTGTGGAAAAGAAAGACCTGCATCTTCCAAAAGAAATCCGAAATGTCATCAAATGCAAAAACCCGCGCTGCATTACTTCCATTGAGCAGGAGTTGGACCATGTGTTTATTCTGGCTGACCCGGAAAAGGAAGTATACCGCTGCAAATATTGTGAAGAAAAATACAGGGGAAACCGCAACAAATAAAGAGGCAAAGGCAACAAAGAAGAGGGCAGATGCTTGAGAAAATCAGGTCATCTGCCCTCTTTTATAACGCCTTGGCATATCTGTCATAAACTATAGAAATGAAGGATTTGTCAAATTGATGTTTTTAGGGGAAATCTGTAGAAAATACTGGACATTTGCGGGGAGAAATTATATTATTTATGCTATGCAGCATTATGTGAGGAGGATATGAGATGAAGAAAGTTGTAAAGTTCGGAGGAAGTTCACTGGCCAGTGCGGAGCAGTTTAAAAAAGTAGGCGCAATCATCCGCGCAGACGGAACCAGAAGATATGTGGTACCTTCTGCACCGGGCAAACGCTTTTCAGAAGATACAAAGGTAACGGATTTATTGTATGCGTGTTACCGCGCCGCCAATGAAGAGATTTTTCAGAAGGTACTGGCAGAAATTAAGAGCCGCTATCAAGAGATTATTGACGGTTTGGAATTGTCTCTGTCTTTGGAAGAGGATTTTAAAATTCTGGAGGAAAACTTCAGACAGCAGATTGGGGAAGAGTACGCGGCTTCCCGAGGAGAATATTTAAACGGTAAAATTATGGCGGATTATCTGGGCTTTACCTTTGTAGATCCGGCAGAAATGATTCGCTTTGACGGAAACGGACAGTTTGACGCAGAGATTACGGAAGCCTTAGTGGCAAAAAGGCTGAAAGACGTGACAGAAGCCGTAGTTCCCGGTTTTTACGGTGCAAAAGAAAACGGGGAAATTAAGACGTTTTCCAGAGGCGGCTCGGACATTACAGGTTCCATTATTGCAGGAGCATTAGATGTGGAATTGTATGAAAACTGGACAGACGTATCCGGGGTTATGGTGACAGACCCCAGAATCATCAACAATCCCAAATCCATTGACACCATTACCTACAGAGAATTAAGAGAGCTTTCCTACATGGGCGCTACCGTACTTCACGAAGATGCGATTTTCCCTGTCAGAAAAGCCGGAATCCCGATTAATATTAAGAATACCAATGCGCCGGAAGAAGACGGTACTATGATTGTGGAGGATACCTGCAAAAAGCCGCCGTATACCATTACCGGTATCGCAGGCAAGAAGGGATTCTGTTCGCTGTTTATTGAAAAATCCATGATGAATTCGGAAATCGGCTTTGGACGCAAAGTTTTGCAGGTGTTGGAGGAACAGGGAATTTCCTTTGAACATGTACCTTCCGGGATTGACACTATGACTATCTTTATTCATCAGGATGAATTTGCGGAAAAAGAGCAGCAGGTGATTGCCGGAATTCACAGAGCTGTGAAGCCGGATTATATGGAACTGGAAACGGATTTGTCTCTGGTTGCCGTTGTGGGAAGAGGCATGCGTTCCAACCGCGGTACCGCCGCCAGAATTTTCGCGGCTCTTGCCCATGCGAATGTCAATGTGCGTATGATTGACCAGGGCTCCAGTGAGCTGAATGTCATTGTAGGCGTAAAAGACGAAGATTTTGAACCGGCGATTAAGGCCATTTACGATATTTTCGTAGAGACACAGGTTTAAGAGGCATAGAATATGAAAATTGTAGTGATAGAACCTCTGGGTGTGGAAAAAGAACAGCTTTTGTCCATTGCAGAGGAAAAACTTCCCAAGTCCGCAGAGCTGGTGTGTTACGATACCAGAGTGACGGATACGGAGATATTGATTGAAAGAGGGCGGGACGCAGATGTGGTAGTAGTTGCCAATCTTCCCTTAAACGGGCAGGTGATTCGGGGTTTTCAGAAGCTGAAACTGCTTTCAGTAGCCTTTACCGGCGTAGACCATATTGATTTGGAAGCCTGCAGGGAAAAGGGCGTGACGGTCTGCAACTGTGCCGGATATTCCACCGTGGCTGTGGCAGATTTGGTGTTTGGCATGCTGCTTTCCCTTTACCGGAACATTCCTGCCTGCAATGAGGCGGTACGCCGGGAGGGAACCAAGGACGGGTTAGTAGGCTTTGAATTGGCCGGAAAGAAATTCGGCATAGTGGGAACCGGAGCCATCGGACTGCGGGTGGCGCGGCTTGCTCATGCTTTTGGCTGTGAAGTCTATGCTTACAGCAGGACGGAAAAGGAAATTGACTGGGTACATTACATGCCGTTAGAGGAACTTTTGGGCACCTGTGACATTGTATCTCTGCACACACCTTTGACAAAGGAGACACACCATCTGATTTGCCGGGAAAATCTGGCGCTTATGAAGAAAAGTGCTGTGCTGATTAATACGGCAAGAGGTCCGGTGGTGGACAGCGAGGCTTTGGCCGAAGCCTTAAACCAGGGGAAAATCGCAGGGGCTGCGGTCGATGTGTTTGAGACAGAGCCACCGGTGTCTAAAGACCACCCTCTGTTTCATGCAAAAAATACCCTTGTGACGCCACATGTGGCCTTTGCCACAAAAGAGGCCATGGTAAAACGGGCGCATATTGCTTTTCGGAATGTGAAAGCATGGCAGGAGGGCGCTCCTCAGAATGTCATAGGAGAGCCATAAAAAGATAGAACAGAAAAAGGTTCGAACTTTTCAAAACAAATTCATAAGGGAAATGGTAAATTGGAAAAAAGTGCAAATGAAAAAAAGATTTGCACTTTTTTCGTATTTAAAAATATGTATTTCTTCTACTCGCTTTTGTTCCTATATGTACAATTTGGTCTTGACAAATCACTCTTTCTCTTATAAAGTATTAAGTGTACTAATAATGTTAGTACACTTAATACGGAACTCTATTTTGGGAAAGGAGGAAACATTTTGATTGTTATTGATTATCAGAACCGAAAGCCCATATACGAGCAGATTGTAGAACGGTTTCAGATGCTGATTGTAAAAGGAATTATGGAGGCAGATACCAAGATGCCGTCGGTTCGTTCTTTGGCAACAGAACTTTCTATCAATCCCAATACCATTCAGAAAGCGTATACCATTCTGGAACAGCAGGGATACATTTATCCGGTAAAGGGAAAGGGGAATTTTGTTTCAGGAAATCAAGCATTGAAAGAAGAACAGAAGACCGTATTTTTTGAAAAATTGAAGAAACTGATACGGGAAGGACGGGAACTGGAAATACCAAAAGAACTTTGTCTGGAAAAAGCAGCGGAGTTCTATGAGGAGGGTAAATCATGATAAAAGCAGAAAAACTGTGCAAAACATTCGGAGAAATAAAGGCAGTGAACGAAGTTTCCCTGACTATTACAGACAATAGTATTTTTGGCCTGGCAGGCACTAACGGCGCTGGAAAAAGTACTCTGCTGCGTATACTGGCCGGTGTGCTCAGACAGGACAGCGGAAAGATTCTGGTAGACGGACAGGAAGTATATGAGAATCCCGCCTGCAAAAGAGAGATTTTCTTTTTGCCGGATTCCTCCTATTTCTTCCAAAACAGCAGCATCTGCGATATGGCCAGATATTTTTCCATGTACTATCCGAGATACGATGTTGCCCGTGTGGAAAAGCTGGCAGACAAACTGGGACTGGAAAAAAAGAGGAAAATCAGTACGTTTTCCAAGGGTATGAAACGTCAGGCCGCCATGCTTCTGGGCGTCTGTGCAGGAACGAAATATTTGTTCTGTGATGAAACCTTTGACGGTCTGGATCCGGTGATGCGCCAGGCTGCCAAGAGTATTTTGGCCTACGAGGTATCAGAAAGGGAATTTACCCCGATTATTGCCTCTCATAACCTGAGGGAACTGGAAGACATCTGCGACCATGTGGGACTGCTTCACAGAGGCGGTGTGCTGCTTTCCAAGGACGTGGAGGAAATGAAGCTGCATATTCATAAAGTGCAGTGCGTGCTTTCTGAAGCCGCGGATGAAGAACTGCTGCTGAGGGAACTGGATATCATGCAGTATGAGAAAAGGCTGTCTCTGCTGACCATGGTTGTGCGGGGGGAGCAGGAAGAAATTCTGGAGAAAATTCAGAAGAAGAACCCGCTTTTTGCAGAAGCCATTCCTCTTACTTTAGAAGAAATCTTTATCAGCGAAACGGAGGTAGCTGGATATGACATCAAGAAATTATTTATTTAACAGCATAAAAGAAAACATCCGCAGAAATTTTTATCTGCTGATTTTACTGTCTGTGTCCATGCTGGCTGTGCTTCCTGCTTACACAATCATGCAGATGGAACTGGCACCTTTGCAGTACCCTGCTATGGGAAGTTCTTTGAATTCCTCGCAGGAGATGCTTTTAAAATGCCTGGATTCCACCAATCCGGGTGTACAGATAGTGGTTATCGGCGCGGCTGTGCTGCTGGCTATGACGGGTTTTTCCTACCTGCATGCAGGAAAGAAGACTGACTTTTACCACAGCCTGCCCTTAAAGAGAGAGGAACTTTTTATGATTTCCTTCTCCAGTGGATTTTTGACCTTCCTGCTGCCGTATCTGGTATCCGTGGCTTTGACCTGCCTGGTAGGTGCGGTTTACGGTGGTTTCAGCGAACAGACGGCGGCAACGCTGTTTCAAGCCATGGGGATTCACATTTTATTCTTTGTGGTGATTTACAGTGCGGCTATACTTGCTGTTTTGCTTACGGGAAATCTGTTTACAGCGCTTCTGGCCTTTTTGGGCATGATGAGTTATGGCTGGCTGGTGTATATGGCTTATCAGATGTTGAATGATCGTTTTTTATATACCATGGGGAATTTCGGAAATTCCAGTATGGAATATTTTTTAAGTCCTGTAATTTCTTATATTGGTGTTGCGGATACCCTGCTAATTGCGCCCCAGCTGCAGAAACAGTTGATAATTCTGCATGTGGTGCTGGCTGTGGTACTTCTTGCAGCGGATATCTGTATTTATAAAATCCGTCCGTCGGAAAGCTATCATAAAGCCATTGCTTTTCAGAAGTTGCAGCCGTTGATTAAGGTCTGCTGTATCATTCCCATTGCTCTTGTGACGGCCCTGCTTTTCAGTTCCGGTATGACACACAGTTTTGTCTGGCTGGTGATTGCCGTATTGATTGTAAGCTTGGTTCTGTCCGTGGCTTTTGAATTTTTGTATACCATGGATCTTAGAAAAAGCCTGCGTCCCCGTGTTTCGTCAGGCATGGTGCTGGCTGCGGTGCTTCTTGTGCTGACGGGCTATAAGATGGATATTACAGGGTATGATTCTTATCTTCCGAAAAAAGAAAAAATAGAAACTATGTCCGTGTATTTCCCAAGTATCAATGGAAGATTTTCCTATAGTGAAGACTATTTTACCAATTACAGAAATGCAGAGGGTGATTTCCTGAAAAAAACCAGGATAAAAGACTTTGCACCTATATATGAATTGGCAAAAATGGGAGTAGAAGCCAGCAGAGAAGAAAAAAAGATAGATTATGGGACAGCGCCGGAATTAAGAGAGTCTGTGTATGCAACTCCTATGGATTATGTTACAAATCAGAACAGTCAGGGAGAAACCCTTGTTTCCGTGTATGTGGCTTATCATCTGAAATCAGGCAGAACCGTTTACCGGGCTTATATGATTCCGGAAACCGAAGAAGTGATTTCTCAGATAACAGCCGTGTATGATGACTGGAGTTACAGGGAAAAAATGCTGCCCACCAGCTATCAGAAGGCAGAGGACATAGATTATTTATACCTGGATACTTTTTATGAGTCGAGAAAACAGATTTCCGGGGGCAGAAGCGAGCTGGAAGAAATTTACAAGACGTATAAGACAGAACTGGAAAATATGAGTTTTCAGGAAAGCTGCGAAAACCGGGTTGTGGGTTATTTGATAACAGAAAAAGAGCGGAAGGATTATGGAAACGATACGTATACCACCAGCTACTCCCTTCCGATTTATGAGAACTTTACAAAGACCATGGGACTTTTAAAAGAAGCGGGAGAAGAGGTATTGGTAACCATAGATAGTGAGCAGGTTGAGGCTCTGACTCTGAGTTTCTGGAACGAAGAGCAGGAGAAGACTGTAGAAATCAAAGACAATGCCCAGATAGAAACACTCTCCGAGCATCTTACTTATGAGGACTGTCGCTATGGTGTGGACAGTCGTGTGGAATATGATATTATGGTAAACATTTTATGGAAAAACAGAGAATACGCATCTCCGAATGTATATCTTATGGGGGATGAAAGTGTGGAAGACATTCTGAAAAATCTGAATTTTGACTAACCGTTTGTATAGCAGGCGCCCCGGAGAAATCCGGGGTGTTTTTGCTGTGGACTTTAGTCTGTTTCGCCCATTGGAGTTTTTCGTTGATCCGAAAAATGGAGATGGGC
>NZ_JBBKBX010000046.1:0-9778 GCF_037890365.1 Blautia sp. HCN-20427
ACGCTTACTGTTTATGAGGTTTCTTCTACTTTTCCTGAAATTTCTCTGAACATGAAAAGAACGACCTGACAAAGGCTTTTCTGCCTTGTCTAAGGTCGTTCTTTTCATGTTTCTATTCTTTTTTCAGGTTATCCAACTTTGCCCTTGTCAGGATAGTGGAGTGTGCCTTGGAATATCCACACCACTATTTTTTGTCAAGCTACACACTGAAAAAATTAGATCCATTTTAGATCCAAAGGACATAAAACAACCCCGGAAATGCCCATTTTATCAGCATTTCCGGGGTTCTGTCCGTTATTCAGTAAACGCCAAATAGCGAGTACCTTTTCAAAATCATCCTATGTGAGATAATAGACTCATCATTATAAAGTCCAAAAAGTTTAGTACTCAACTTTTTAGACTTAGCTACAGGAGGTGAGTCATGAAATCTCACACAAGTTTAGTTGCACAGCAAACCCGCTTGAGCGAATGGGCAGAACTAATCAGGGACTGTAAAAACCGTCCACAGGGAATGAAAATTGATGAATGGTGTCAGCTGCACGACATTACAAAAGCGAGTTACTACTGGAGACTCCGGAAAGTCCGTGAGGCGTACTTAGAAACTGCGGATCATACACAAGCCTTTGTAGAAGTTCCTTCCTCTGCACTCCATCCGGTAAATACGACCTCAGAGCATAAAATCGCTGCCATAATCAGAAGTGGAAACAACCTCACGTTGGAAATTACCGACCAGGCTTCTGCCTCCTTTCTAAGTACACTTTTGGGAGTGATCAGAAATACTCAATGATGGTACCGGATTCAAAAAAGTGTATCTGGCAACTGGATTTACGGATCTGCGCAGAGGAATTGACGGCTTGGCAAGAATCATACGTTTTCAGTTCCAGCTCGATCCTTATGATAAGAATACATTATTCTTATTTTGCGGTAAGCGTACGGACCGGATAAAAGGACTCATCTGGGAAGGTGATGGATTTCTCCTTCTGTATAAGCGGATTGAAAATGGAAACTTCCGATGGCCCCGTACAAAAGAGGAAGCGCTGGAGATTACCACAGACCAGTATCAGATGCTGATGCAGGGGTTGGAAATCGTTGCCAGACATCCTATTGAAGAAGTTGCATATCCCGCTTTCTCCTTATGATTTGTGCAAAACATAGAAAATAAAATCACTTTCATCCACACCGGGTTACCCAGTGCAATATAAAATTGAAAGTTATTCACATCCTGAAAGTTCTCCGTGGGTTTCTGTATCCCCATGATTGAAAAACTTTTCAGATTGTGGATAACAGTCATAAATATCTGAATTTTAAGCTTTTATTTTCAGGTATTCATGACTGTTATCCACCGTCAAAATGACGAAGGTGACAGAAGCCCCAAATAGCCAAAAAACGTTGATTCTGCTATAATACCACTTAGGAAAGTGAGGTTCGGTTATGGCAGTCAGGTATACGGAAGAACAATTGAATAGCGTTGATAAGTCGTTTCTTATCCATCTGCTTTTACAACAGCAGGAACAGCTGGAGGTCTTAACAAAGGAGCTTCATGCATCGAACGAAAAAATGCAGCTTCTGATGGAACAGGTAATTCTTGGCAAGCAGAACCGTTTTGGCAGGTCTTCCGAAAAGATGGAGGACACAAACCAGATCTGTTTCCTTGAAGTAGACGGAACCATCGTATTTTTCAATGAAGCAGAAGCCGTCTGCGATCTTAGCGCCGCAGAGCCTGAAGATCTGGAACCGAAGTCTCCAAAGCAGCCAAAGCGCAAAGGCAAGAAAGAGGCTGACCTTTCAGGGCTTCCGGTAAGAAGGATTGACCACTATCTGTCCGAGGCGGAATTGGAAGCAGAATTCGATAAAAAAGGCTGGAAACAGTTACCGGATGCCATTTCCAGAAAATATCATTTCGTACCTGCAAAGGTAGAAGTGGAAGAACACCATATCGGTGTATATGCCAGCAAAACAGATGAGCATATGGTCAAAGCAGACCATCCGAATGTCCTGCTGCATGGAAGCCTGGTATCCCCCTCCCTGGCCGCTGCAGTCATCAATGGAAAGTATGTGAATGCAGTACCGCTCTACCGTCTGGAACAGGAATTCCAGCGTTATGGTCTTCAGATTACAAGGCAGAACATGGCAAACTGGTGCATCCGTCTGGGAGAGGAATATTTATCAGTCCTTTATGATTATCTTCATAAAGAATTGTATTCCTATCATATAATCCAGGCAGATGAAACACCGGTGCTTGTAAATCATGACGGACGCAAAGCGGGTTCCAAAAGCTGGATGTGGGTATACCGTTCCGGACATCTGTATCAAAACAGGCAGATTGTCCTGTATGAATACCAGCAGACAAGAAATACATCCCACCCACGGAAATTCCTGAAAGGATACGATGGCATTTGTGTGACAGATGGTTATCAGGTCTACCATACTTTAGAAAAAGAGTTGGAAGAACTGACCATTGCCGGCTGCTGGGTTCATTGCCGCCGCAGATTTGATGAGGCTTTGAAGCTGATTCCTAAATCCTGTCAAAAGGAGTCGAATGTATTTCTGCTGATGAAACAGATTCAGGCAATCTACAGGGAAGAAGGGAAACTGAAGGACCTTTCTTCTGATGAACGGCTTAAGCAGCGACAGGTGGTGATAAGACCACTTGTGGATGCGTTTTTTGCGTACCTGAAAACCATAAAAGTATCCAAAAAGGATAAATTTGGTGATGCTGTCGGTTATGCACTGAATCAGGAAAAATATCTCCGTGTATTTCTCACGGATGGAGACATCCCGATTGATAATAACGCATCTGAAAGGGCAATCCGGGGTTTTTGTATCGGGAAGAAGAATTGGCAGATGATCGATACAATCAATGGAGCCAAGACTTCCGCAATCATTTACAGCATTGTGGAAACTGCAAAGGCCAACAATCTGAAGCCGTTCAATTATGTGCAGTATCTCTTGGAAGAGCTTCCGCAACATATGGATGACAGGGATTGCTCCTTTTTGGAAGATCTTCTTCCTTGGTCAGAAAAACTTCCAGCAGAGATACGTAAAGCTTAAATACTGGTGGCTGCAAAGCAGCCGCCTAAAAATGTCAAGGTACTCGCTATTTGGCGTTTACGTTATTCAAACTCGACAAATTCTAACACATTTTGTTTAGGAATTATTCTCTGTCGTGTTTCCTGTTCTTTTGATTATTTGATATATCCATATTATACTGCCTATATGAACTAATGTTATCATTTTGTTATCGCTGTTGATAACACTTGCTCGGTAACTGTGGATAATAATTATATGTTCTTTCGCAAATTATAAGCTATTTTGCTTATGAAAACAATTCTTTTTATATGTACTCAAAAAAGTTTCTCTCCTCTTCTATTACAGCATCGGAGTATCATTATCTTGCTTTCGATTACATTTTGTTATATGTAAAAAAATATTTTGCATAAGATTAATACTTGTCAAAATAGACTCGCCTTGATTTAGTTTTTTCACCTGTTTGACAGAATAGTCATCCAAATGATTTTTAATTGCTCTGATTTCATCATTATGTGTCAATCGGTGTATCAACATAGTTCCGATTTGTCCCAGCAGTACGGGAGACACATCTTGAGGATTTTGAGACGTTAAAAAAAGAAAAATTCCTTTCTTCCTTCCCTCTCTAGCCACAAGCGTTAAGCCCTTGTGAAATTCTTCTTCTGAATATTGCGATTTCGTATATCTATGAACCTCGTCTATAAAGAAAACAAATGGAATAATATTACTTTGTGAAAGTACATAATTACATATGAGATCAATAATCATTCCTCCAATTCCCTCAGAAGCTCCGAGAGTCGAAGCATTTATATACAAACTAACATCTGGTGTATGTATAAACGAATTAATCTCATCCAAGAGATTCAATAATTGAAGATTATGATTAAAAAAATTCAAAAAGTTCGTATTCCCCAACTGATATGTTACTTTTTGAACAAGATAACTATTCGCATTTGCTTTGAAAGTATCATACCCATAAACACCACGATTTTCGGATACCGATTCGGCTGCTATCTGCTCTGGTAATAGTGATATATCGAAATCTGTATCTGTTTTACTCACTGTGGCTAATTGTTGTTGTAATTGTGCAATGTTTTGTCCTGCTTTCACCAAACAAGAAGTTTGTCCTCTTTTCTGCTGATAACGCAGAGAATGGATTGCCTCAGCCAATACTGCGCTTTGAGTATTGCTATTCGTTTCAAAAAGCATAGACCACTGTTGCATCGAAAGTTTTCCCGGCGAAATGGTTGTATCAATTCCTAAATTCAACTTTTTCACTTTTTGTTCAGGAAATGAGTCCTTATATTCACCTGTTGGATCAATAATCAAAGTTTTTTTATTGGCAATAATAACTTTATCCAATATCGATAAAGCCGATGTGGACTTTCCGCTATTAGTTGCACCAACCACAAATAAATGATGATCAAATAATGTACTTGGTTTCAACGATACCTCTTCCTCATTCATATCAAGATATGTTGCAAACGATTGCATCTTTGCCTCTAGTGAATTTGTTGTTTCGATTGATTCTAAATACTTTTGAAGAACCACCCTATTAGCCAAATAAACTTTTTCAGAAACACCCACTGTCATAAATTCTGGTAGCCTAAATTTCTTATCGTGATGTGTCATAACTCCGATAATATCTATGTTTATTTCTGGAAATACTGTCTCTGTTTTCCCATAGTTTATAGAATCGTGTAACTTATCAGAAGATGCAACCTTTGTTTGAAACACTTCTCCAAGAAAAATACCACGAACAGAATCAACAACTACTAAATAATTAATAGTATTGGGAATCAATGACTCTCTGTAAATTTTTCTATGTGACAATAACGTTAAGTTTTCCACTTGTGCAATACTGTTATCTCTATACACCTGTGAAATTCTTCCTATGTAATAATTATTTTTATCCATTTTGTCATACAAAGAATCAATCGTCATAATATTCTCCTAAGTAGTCTGTTAAATCTGTATTCATCGTTGCTTTTAGAAAAGCAATTTTATAATTATGTTGCACCAAATCTTCTATCTTTTTCCAATTTGCATTGTTCTGGGTAATATTGAAATCAGTAATTAATGTTGCCAAACTCTTATTATGTAATATTGCCTGTATTATCATTTGTGAAATATGATTATCTGCAAAACTAAATCCTGTAGTAATTAATAATGTATTTGGTCTTTTCAATAATTCTTGGAACTTTGTAAATAATTCGAAATATGGTTCCTGATAACTCTGCATATATTTATTAGAACTTGGAAAAATCATAATTGGTTCAGTAACCTCACCCTTTTCCTTTCTAAAAATCCCTTTTTCATTACGTTCCCAGGTTAACGACCCATGCAATTTAAGCAAATTGATGATATTTTTCTTATACTCCATTTCCCTAGTCTTTATATTTTCTATATCTTTTACAAGATTCCATTCAAACATATCACTATCAAAATGCGGTCTATGCGTAAATGTAAAACCATCCATCACCGTGTACTCTATACTATCAGCAGCATCTTCTATTAATGTATCATAGTTCGTAGTTACCAACGTTAGTTTACTAGGCGTTCTAACGAGATGCGATACCGTATTTATAAAAGCAGAATGTTTCAAACAGGTATTGTCGTACTCATAACTTGTATTAGACACAATCAATTCAAAAATTTTATTTTTTGACAAGATATATTTATCATAATTGCTATCTGACACATACTTTTCAAACGACAGTATATCTGACAAAAAATCTTCTAAGTTAAATAATGGATTTAATTTGATTCCTACACTATTTTCTTCAACCTCAACCGAAACAGGATATTTGCATAAATCAGCTAATTCTTGAAGAGAATAATACTTAGAATCTGTCTTAAGCTCAGTATTAATCAAATCTGCCAACATTGCAACAGTCTTCCCAAAACGGTTATCTATCGCATTATTCGTACATAAAACAGAGGCCCCCGCACCGACCAGAACAATTATATTACTATAACTCTGATGAATAAAATTGGCTGTTTCCTTTTGTATGTAGCGCTTAAATAAAGCTTCATTTATATTATTACCGTCCTCATCTAAAAGTTCTGCCCCATTTTTCAAATATTTTCCATCTTCATATGCGTATTTAATATTTGACGAAATAAAATATTCTGTCATTTAAGCTGCTTGCCTCCTTACTTCCTAAACACAAATAAATATTCGTGTGCTATCAGTAAAAAATTATATTTTACACTGTTTGTCTTCCAATATCCTGTTGCTCTACAATTATGTTGTTCTTTTATGATAAGTTCTTTTAATTTGAACCCTGCTTCCTCAAAAATACGCATAACTTCAAAAGACATCGGTATCATATGTCCTTTTTGGCGTGTGTCTCCCATAAGTATTGCACAAAACTTGTCCTTTTTTAGAACACGATAACTTTCAGAAGCAACTGATTTCATTTCCTCAAGAAAGTCTTTTACTTTCAATAAAGATAAGTCTTCTGGAATATCCTCGCTATATTTTATAATATCTGCATATGGTGGATGAGTACATATCAAATCAATACTTTCGTCAGGAACAAAATCCATTTTTCTCGCATCTCCTTTATGAAGATACACCTTACCATTTGCGCCTTCGTGTTCGAAAGATACCTTTTCTTTACATCGTGCAAGTGCAACATCGTTTACATCAACACCTATAATATTTCTATTAAGCAACTTGGCTTCCACAAGTGTTGTTCCTCCACCTGCAAACTGATCAAGAACTAAATCGTTCTCTTTTGAATAACGAAGCAAAAGATTGCGTGGTATATATGGAGACCAATTCCCTCGCCATTTTGCATCGTGGGTTGCCCAATCTCCTCGTTTTGGAAAAGACCAATGAGTTGTCATTTCCAATTCAAAGTCTTCCGGCTCCCATTTAGTTATTTTCTTTGCCATCATCTAAAATCCTCAATATTAACTCCAAATCTATCCAACAAAGTATTCATTGAAAGCCAACGTCCAGATTTAGTCGGGTAATTGCAATCTTCTTGTCCCCAAATCCATTTGTATACTTTAAGAATCGTTTCTACAGGAATTCCAATAGTATCTCGAAGTTGTAATCGCTCAATAACACCTTCTGGCTCATCACCACAGCAAACATTATAAAGACCTTCAATTAGCAACAATGCTTCTCTCTCATCATATTCATATTTATCAGCTATATCATCGCTAATTTCACTATGGCTAATTAACCATAAGCTTTGTTCACGTGGGTTGAAAATAAACACCATAAAATCATCTCTCGATAACCTGCCAAAGTTTCTTTTTCCTCCAGGCTTGTTAATTGCAATTATTTCTCCTGTTGACAGATTTTCAGCCTCATACAGCAAATATGGTATATTGTTGAGTTCATCTCTAAAAGCATTTTGTTCTTGATTTTCTATATGTAGTGGAACTAAATTCACATTGTATCTAAATATTTTATTCGACATTTGCTGTACCTCATATCATTACTTTATTAATAATCCCTTCTTCCAAATCCTTGATATTATAAATGTGTTGCATAACATCAAAAGTTTCTTCAAGATTATTTCGAGCATCCAACCAACCATTTCCATCCGTAAACCAGACAAATGTAAAATTGTCAATTTCCTGTGCTTCCTGAGAGATTTGTTTATAACTACGTGCTGTTTCATTTAACTTTGAACCACTACTTGCATAAAAATTTGTTTCAATGCCATAAATTGTGTTCTCTGTTTTAATTACAAAGTCAAAGCGTTTAACAGTTTTCCCTTTATTCGAAATTGCTGAAAGGTCAAGATGAAATTTCTTCTCAATTTCCTTAATTTTCATCTCTTTAAAATATGTTTGATTCTTTACAAATCCCGCTTCTACAATATAACTTTCAACTAAGTTCTCCATTAGATGTCCACCACGATTTTTACGACCATTGGAATCAAGTCCTGTTTCAACACCCGTTACATAATCAACCAAATTGTTTACAATATGATTCTGTAACAAATCAAACAATCCAGTTTCTCTCATAAAGTATTTATATCGTTCATAATGAACGTGACTATTTGGCGGATACTTCCCAAAGTCAAATTGGAATAAATAGCCACCATTTTCATCCTGACAATATATCTCATTTGCTCTAACCGCTAAAAGCAACGGAATACACTTCAATACTTCAGGATATTTTCTCATCAATCCCTCAAAATCGGCTTCAACGCTCTTAGAACCAATTAATGAATTCAAAATATTCAGTTCTATCTTGATATTATCCACATTTCTATGAACCTTTTCAAAATCTATGTAATACCCATAATCAGCAATGCTATCACGAAATCCCGATAACCAAGTATTAAAATCTCTCTTTGACATATATTTTCTCCTCTTACTGCACTTTACAAGGCTTTCCAGCTTCACAATGAGCCGAACGACATTCTCGACAATATGATTGTGGAATATAACGTCCATCATCCATATTTCTGTAACCAAATTCTTGTTCTATATCATCCTTACCATATACTGTCTTACCACAGCAAGGACATTGTGCATATTCTCCGTATGGCATATTTTAACCTCCTTAAAAATTAGAAATAAGTAATTCTTTAATTTTTCCTCTTGCTTCGCTATTACAGTTAATCATTCGAGTTGCTTCAACTCTTCTGATTTTATGAGTAGAGTAAATGTTATCAAAAAAATCGTCTTCTGTATTTGAATTTTTCGGATCTGAATTACTGATAACAATCTTAGCCCCTTTTCTATGCATATTATCAACAAATTTTGCAAGTTCAATCTGTTCTTCATCATTAAATAAATTCTCAGTATATGCAGTAAAACTTGCTGTATCAGTAATAGGTCTGTATGGTGGATCAAAATAAACAAATGTATTTTCATCAATAAATTCTGATGACTTTCTATAATCACCACAAACAATATCAACTCTCTGCAACTTTTCAGACACCGCACGAAGATTTTTTTCATCACAAATCATAGGATTCTTATATGAACCCATAGGCACATTAAACATTCCTTTTTTGTTTACTCGGAACAACCCATTAAAACAAGTTTTATTCAGAAATATCATTAATGCTGCCTTTTCTATATTGATGTCTTCATGTCCATTTACCTTTAAATAATTAAAACGTTCTCGTTTCTGCATATAATATGCTTTACGTTTATCTGTATCTAATGGTACAAAAGCATTCTGCATTATATTAAGCATCTCGATAAGTT
This sequence comes from Blautia sp. HCN-20427, assembly GCF_037890365.1. Taxonomy (NCBI): domain Bacteria; kingdom Bacillati; phylum Bacillota; class Clostridia; order Lachnospirales; family Lachnospiraceae; genus Blautia; species Blautia sp. HCN-20427. Next base: position 9,217 of record NZ_JBBKBX010000046.1, read on the forward strand.
CATCAATGTCATCACGAATAATTCGATAAGTATTGATTAGTTCGGCATTTATATCACTAATATAAACCTCTCTCAAATCATATTTACTAAGAATATCAAACAAAACTGCTCCACCACCAATAAACGGTTCCGCATATTTAGTAATACTCCCTTCATCAAAAGGATAATAGCGTTCAATTTCTTTGAGAAGCTGACCTTTGCCTCCCGCCCATTTTAAAAATGGCTTAACTGTCTTTTCTTCGCTTTTACTATACCTCGTACTTCTTGCATCCGTTGGTTTTTTAGCTGTAACTGGTATAATCCACATATTGCCCACCATAGTTGCCTCATCAATTCTCTGTTCAGAACAAAGAACCGCTACTCGTCTTTGGGAAATTCCCCATTTATCAGCAGCCTCTCTTGCAGACATAAATTCCATAATAAACCTCCTGATTTCTTCCACTCATCTGTATTGTATTATATTCCAACTCTCGAACAATAGCAATATCATTCGCATTTAAAAATAAATTATTTGATTGTGGCAAGGAAGATACAACCTTGCCACAATAGCAATTAACTATAG
>NZ_JBBKBX010000047.1:0-5816 GCF_037890365.1 Blautia sp. HCN-20427
AATATGGGACAGTCCACTTCCGGAACAGGCGAATTAAAGAGATACGGCTTTGTAAAGAAAGATGTCTTTGATTCTGATTTTTACATGATTGCAAGAGTGACCTTCCGCGATACGCAAAATGTCAATCCTTATTCCGATACCTATACCGATTTGATTCAGACCCATAAAAACCAACTGGACAAGCTGTTAGAGAGTCAGCCTGCCCTTCGTCTGGAGACTCTGAAGGATACGTATCAGAGCAATATTGACGATGGACAGAAACAGATTGACGAAGCCAAACAGAAACTTTCAGACACAAAGGAACAGCTGGCAGACGCTGACAAGCAGATTGAGGATGCAAAAACTGCCATTGCCTCTTCTGATTCTCAGCTCAAAGCTGCCAAAGAACAGTTATCTTCCGGCAAAGCCACCCTTACAAAAAAATGGGAGCAGCTGCAGTCTGCCAAACAATCCCTGGACAGTGCAAAAAATACCCTGCAGACAACAGAAAACCAGTTAAGTTCTGCCTACAGTTCTCTCCAGGACGAATGGGGCAAAATAAACACGGCGGACAGCCAGTTATCTGGGAAAGAGACGCAGCTGGCACAGGCAAAAGAAACGCTTGCCTCCAGTGAACAGGCATTTTCCTCAAAATCCACAGAACTTCAGGAAAAACAACAGACCTACCAAAGCGCCTTTGACGAATTCACCCAAAAACAGCTGGCTTATCAAAGTGCTTCTGACGAACTGGCAGCGCAGCAGAATACCCTGGATTCCAATAAAAATACTTTGATAAGCGCCAAACAGGAATATGAAACTTCCATTGATTCCTGCACCCAGACCGTCAATGCGCTCAAAGAACAGCTGGCAAATCCTGACCTTTCCCAGGAGGAACAGGAAGCGCTCCATCAAAAGCTGGCTGCTGCCCAGGCAGAACTGGAAAAATGCCAGTCAGAATATGAAAGCTTTTTGTCCGGCACTTATACCCCTCAGATGGACAGCCTTGCCGCTATGCAGACGCAGCTTGACCAGAAAAAAGCGGAACTGGAACAATCCAAAACCCTGCTTGCTGAAAAAGAAACGGAATTAAAGAACGCAAAACAGCAGCTGGATTCCTCAGAACAGGAAATCGGGGTCGCTTCTGCACAGCTTACGGACGCAAAGAATCAAATTGCAGCCAATGAAGCACAGTTAAGTGAAGCAAGACAGTCTCTTGCAGAACAGAAAGCACTTTTGGAAACGAAGCAGGAGGAATACAATTCCGGCTATGCGCAGTATCAGTCAGGTGTTTCTTTATACAACCAGAATCTGAATACTTATTATTCGGGACTGTCCGCATGGAAGGAATCCTTTGAAACCCTGCATTCCAAAGAAAAAGAGTATCAGGAAAACGTTGATAAATTAGAAGCTGCCAAACAGGAATTATCCGATAAAGAGGCGGAATACGAAAGCGGTTTAAAGGAGTTTACTACCAAAGAGGCCGACGCCAATAAAGAAATTGCTGAAAATGAAGAAAAATTAGCAGACGCAAAAGAAGAAATGGACAGTCTGGAACTGCCGGTGTATACCTTAAGCACACGAAGGGAAGCTGCCGGTTCCGACAGTTATAAAATTTACGACTCCATTTCCACCATTATTGACGCCCTGGCAAATGTGTTTCCTATCTTTCTGTACTTTGTAGCCGCACTGGTAACCCTGACTACCATGACACGTTTTGTGGATGAAGAACGTATGAATGCAGGTACTTTAAAGGCCCTTGGCTATACAGACCGTGATGTTATGAAAAAGTTTACGGTCTATGGACTGATTGCAGGCGTGTCCGGCACGCTTGCCGGTATCCTCTCAGGTCATCTGCTGCTGCCGGAAATCATTTACAATGCCTACGGAAACGGCTTTGACGTACCGGTTATTGAAAAACACTTTTATCTCTCAACTTCTCTGGCCGCACTGGTTCTGTCCGTTTTCAGTGCGGTCCTTCCGGCCTGCATCGTTGCCTTAAGAGAACTGAAAGAAAAACCGGCAGCTTTGTTATTACCCAAAGCTCCCACAAAGGGGTCAAAGATTTTTCTGGAGCATTTGACACCAATCTGGAACAGAATGAGCTTTACCCACAAAGTAACAGCCAGAAATATCTTCCGATATAAGAAACGGATGTTTATGACTGTTTTCGGTGTGTGCGGTGCCGTTGCTCTGCTGTTTACAGGACTCAGCGTACAGAACTCCACCTCCAAAATCAATGACCGGCAGTTTGGCGAGCTTATCCAATATGATTTAATTGTAGCACAGAACAGCCTTTTAACAGACAAAGAACAGCAGGAACTGGATTCCCTTTTAAATGGCAGTTCCATCAAGGAACAGCTTCCTGTCCATTATGAATCCGTGACAAAAGTTGCGGGAAAGAAAAAAGACAAGCAGGAAATCACTATGATTGTGACGCAGAACGAACAGAAATTCCGTGATTATTTTACTCTTGTTCATCGGGAAGATAACACACAAATCTCTCTGGATGATAACGGCGTTGTCATCTCTGAACGGCTGGCAAAATTATTGGATGTAAAAGCAGGCGACAGCTTTACCATTACGGATTCCAATGACAAGGAACACAAAGTAAAGGTTGCCTCCATTACAGAAATGTACACAGGACACTTTATGTTTATGAACGACAACTATTACGAAACTGCATTTTCTGATACTTACCAGGCAAATGCAAACTTAGTCAGCTTAAAAGACAGCTCCTTAGAGAATGCACAAACACAGGCCAGCCATTTTATGGAATCAGACGCTGTCAAAGGGGTCGTTCAGAATACAACCATGATTAACCAGATTAACACTATTGTAGATTCCCTGAATCAGATTATGCAGGTTTTAATCCTTGTTGCAGTTCTGCTTGGCATTGTCATTCTCTACAACCTTACCAACATCAATGTTGCAGAACGGATTCGTGAACTTTCCACAATCAAAGTTCTGGGATTCTATGACCAAGAAGTAACTCTCTATATTTACCGGGAAACCATACTTCTTTCCCTGCTTGGCATTTTAACAGGCTTTGGTGTGGGCGACCTGCTTTACCGATATATACTGGCTGTTGTGCCTCCGGATGAAGTTATGTTCAACCCCGCGCTTTCCGCCAGAGCCTTTCTCCTTCCTGCGGTTTTAATTGCGGCCATTACCTTTGTCTTAGGATATATGATGAATCGAAAACTGAAATATCTGGATATGCTCAGCGCATTAAAATCCGTGGAATAACAAAAAGCCCCGGTTCCTCTCACTCGTTTGGGAACAGGGGCTTTTCAATTGGGGACTTATCTTTCATTAGGAATTTTTTCCAGCGCTTCTTCTATCTGCTGCTTTTCTGCTTTTGTCATTCCTGTATGATTTAAAATCTCCCGAAAACTTCTGGAATCTGCCATAAAATACAGACCTTCCATGCCGTTTTTGCGTACCAGTTCCTGTGCGGCCGGGCCGATTTTCTCCGCCAGCATATCTTTATTTGCTTCCAGCCAGGCTAAAAACGGAGTCATAACCGTTTCTGCCCCGGCATAGTTCCTCAGGTATCCGAAGGTACAGTCCCAGGACAAAAAAGTATCGTAATCTCCGGAGACATGAGCCTTACATACTGGCTCTGTCATAGTATTTTCTCCGAAATCGCCCAGAACATCTTTCAGCCATCCGATACTGTCCTCCACCCAATCCGGCACCCGGCTGCAAAGTGGGATTTCCCGGTTCTGGACAGACGTATCTCCTGTAGAAAATCCATGAGGACCGTAGGCATAAATATGACTTTCAAAAGTAACTCCTTTTTGAGCCAAAGCCTGCAGAAAGTTCACCGAATTTTCCACGGCTACCAACTGGTCATTGCAGGTAGCAAAGACAAAACAAGGACATGTTTCCTCCGTCACTGCTGAGATTACATCCGGCGCTGTGCTCTCGCACATCTGCACGTCTTCCCCCCGGGTTACAGCATAGCCTAAAATTGCCGCATTCGGCTTGTTTTCTGCCATGGTTGCCGCACAGCCTGCCAGATGTCCGCCTGCCGAAAATCCCAGCACGGCAATTCTATCCCCATACACATTCCACTCCTCCCTCTTGCTGCGAATCAGCGTCATAGCCTGCTCATAGTCTTTTAATGGATTGGGCCACACTGCATCTTTCTTCACCGAATACCGCAAAATGAATACCTGATATCCTGCTTTTAAATAAGGCATAGCCACCGGGTCTGCTTCCCGGTCTGAACAATACTGGTATCCCCCGCCCGGAAGAATCAGGATAGCAGGTCTTTTTGATATATAGGAAAAAGCCCCACCTGTTTCCTGGAGATAAGCTGTCAATGTCACATTTCTTTCCTGATTTAAAGTAAGTAATTCTGTCCTCATGTATATTCCTCTCTTTCTCAGGTCAGTCCCGCCTGTTTTTTCTTATTCTTGATTATAGCATTTGCCGAAATATGCAACAATGGATTTTTCCCGAAAAAAACTGCTGCAGAAAGTACAAACGAAACGCCTTTCTGTTCCGTATGACTTTCTGCAGCAGTTTTTCTTAATCTGTAAATTCCATACCAATCAAATCAAATTTTTCACAGCTTATCACAATGGTAAAGCTGTCTTTGTCCGGTTTCGAGCATTTCATGCGGATAATTCGGTCGGACATGTCATAGTACCAGCCGCTTTCCGCTTCTTCAAAGCTCTCTTTTGTCAGGAATCGGGCAATCTTTTCTCCTTCTACTGTTACCCAGTAAGCACCTTTTTCCTTACTCACCAGATTCAGTTCCAGGTTATCCCAGGTTTCCTCATAAGAACCGTTCTTTGTAAAGGTAATGGTCTTTCTGTCTCCGGCCTTTACCTCGATTTTTGTAGATGCATACTCTCCGTCTTCAAACTTCTTAGACCAGCCGTCATCATCATAGTAAGTAAATGTCACGTCGTTTTCACAGCTAATGAGGAAGTTCAGAGTTTTCAGGGTATCTCTCTTAATCTGGGTCACATCTTCGCTGGTAACATACACGCCGCAGTCCCTGAAGAACATGGGCACAGAAGCCAGGGTAACCGGAATTTCTATGGTCTGTCCGCCCTCATAGGCCTTAAAATGGTCGTTCATATCATACCACACAGCGCCCTTTGGCAGATAGATTTTCCGTGTCTTCGCCCCTTTTTCCACCACGTTTGCCACCAGCACAGACGGTCCGAACAGAAAGGTCAGATGTTCGTCTGTGTAGCAGTTTTTATCCTCCGGAAACTCCAGAAACAGCGGCCTCATCACCGGCATACCGTTTTCGTGCGCTTCCCGCATAAGAGAATACAGATACGGTATCATGCGATATCTCTGGGCATATGCAGCCTGTACATAAGGCAGGGTTTCCTCGTACATAAAAGGCTGTGTTACCGTATTGTCGCTGTTTGCGGAATTGATACAGAATCTAGGCTGGAAAATACCGTTCTGAATCCAGCGAAGAAGAAGTTCTGCCTCCGGAGCAGGACCTGCAAAACCGCCGATATCACAGCCGGTATTGGCAATACCGGACATTCCCATGCCCATAATGGTGGCAATGTTAAATTTCACCGTACGCCAGTCTGTCAGATTATCTCCGTCCCAAACCTGAGCATAACGCTGGATTCCTGCGAATCCGGCCCGGTTAATAATGTAGGGACGTTCTTCCGGATATACCTCAGCCAGGGCTTCCTTTGCCGTATAAGCCATCATATTGGAATGAATAATTTTCAGCTCTGCCATGGTTCCGCCCATGCCCTCAAATTCACAGAACGCATTTCGGTCCTCAATGCCGTCATACTCACAGTTGTCGTTCCATACCGTCTTGGAACCTTTTTTCAACAGCGTTTCTT
>NZ_JBBKBX010000048.1:0-2960 GCF_037890365.1 Blautia sp. HCN-20427
TATTATCAAGCACACTATAACAAACTTATTTTTCATCTTTAAGGCATAATAAAAGAGGTCTTGGAATAAAGGAATCTGACGTATTTTCCATCAGATTGTTTTATCCTGAGGCCTCTTGTGTTATCATATGGTTTTGTAACCGTGAAATAAAAAAGCAGAAACCTCCCCGACCAAAGTTTGATTTCTGCTTTCACCCAAACATAGCTTACGCTACATTCATGCATACCTATGATAACAATTAAAACAGAAAACTACAACCTTATTTCTCAGGATTTTTACAATAAAACAATAGATTCTCTTGATCTGAACCTTATTTCATGTGTCTGCGGTCACTCCGGCTGTCTTATCCGTTATGGCTCTTACAGACGCAGCATCCAGCTTGCTGACAGGGTTCTCTCCCTTTCAGTCATTCGTGTGTACTGCAAGGCATGCGGGCATACCCATGCACTGTTACTTTCATCCATGATCCCTTATTCACAGATCCCTCTGGTTCTGCACGTCCGTCTGATTCATGCTTATGAACATGAAACCGGATTCCGGAACATACTGGCAGAACAATACCTCGTGGATGAAAACAACCTGAAATCCATAATCCGGAACTACCGCTTACATTGGAAGCAGCGCCTGCTCTCCATGAGGCTTCACCTCCCCGATATCCCCAGCCTGATTTCAGGATGTTTTTCCCTCTTTTCCAGACAGTTCATGCAGATTAAATCAACCTCCAATAAACTTTTTATCCTGCCAACATAACCTTACACGACAGGTCTGGTTTTATCCCTTATCCTTTAGAAAAAGGAGGCAGATGAAATCTATGAAACAAGAAAAACAACAGGAAATCGCACTGATGCGCTATGGCGCCATCGCACCTATTATTGCAGGACTTGATGAACGTTATCCAAGCAAGACCGCTTTTTACACGGAAATTTCTGCAAAAGGACTCATGGGACCCGACGGGAAGCTCCATCATTATGCTCCCGCCACCATTGAAAAATGGTATCTGGACTATCAGAACCATGGTTTTGAAGGTCTCGTCCCGAAAGGGCGGTCAGATGCCGGCATGAGCCGCAAGCTTGACGAAGAACTTCAGGAGAGAATCCGGTATTTCAAGACCAACTATCCACGCATGTCTGCGGCCGCTATTTACAGGCAGCTGAAATCCGATGGCTCTGTAATAAACGGACAGGTATCCGAATCCACCGTCAGCCGCTTTGTGAAACGGCTTCAGTCGGAACTGCGGCAGACACCGAACAAGGATATGCGCCGCTATGAACGCCCTCATATCAATGAGGTCTGGTGCGGGGACAGCAGCGTCGGTCCCCGCCTTACAGATTCGGATGGCAAAAAACACCGGATCTATATCATTGCCCTGATTGATGATGCCAGCCGCTTCATTACCGGAATTGATGTGTTCTATCATGATAACTTTATCAACCTGATGTCGGTTATGAAATCAGCCATAGCAAAGTATGGGCGCCCAAAAGTTTTCAACTTTGACAATGGTAAATCTTACAAAAACAGGCAGATGGAACTCCTTGCCGCAAGAATCGGTACAACACTCAGTTACTGCCAGCCATACACTCCCACCGGAAAAGCCAAGATTGAACGCTGGTTCCGGACGATGAAGGATCAGTGGATGGCAGCCCTTGATATGCGGGATTTCCATTCACTGGAAGAACTGAGGGGAAGTCTGTACGCTTTTGTCCAGCAATACAACCAATCCCCCCATTCTTCCCTCCGTGGACTGTCCCCACAGGACCGTTTCTTTTCGGAACCGGAGCAGATCCGCAGACTTTCTGAGGAAGACATCCGTCAAAATTTCCTTCTGGAGATTGAACGCCGGGTATCTGCTGACAGTGTAATCGTCATCGACCAGATTGAATACGAAGTTGATTATCGTTTTGCACGGCAGCGTATCCGCCTGCGCTATTCCCCGGATATGAAAGAAATCTTCATTGTGGAAGCTGACGGGACGCTGACACCAATCCGGCTTCTCAATAAAACCGAAAACGCATTGATAAAAAGAGAAAAAGTACGCTTATGCAAAGGAGACGAATGATTATGGATTACACTGCAAGATATGGATTGGAGTTCAATCCTTTCCTAAAGAACTCAAAGGAAGTCCTCGTAGAAACACAGGAATACAAGGAGGTTCTGTTCCGTCTGAACTACCTGCTTACCACAAAAGGCTTCGGCCTCCTGACCGGAAGCGCCGGAAGAGGAAAGACCACCGCTGTCAGGAACTGGGCTTCGGGACTGAATACTTCCCTTTATAAAGTAGTTTATTCCAGTCTTTCCACCCTGACTGTAAATGATTTTTACCGGAATCTTGCCGCTGAACTTGGAGCCCAGCCTGCATTCCGCAAGACCGATAACTTCAAAATCATTCAGGATGAAATCAACCGTCTCGTACTTGAGAAACGACAGACGCCTGTCATCATCATAGATGAAGCGAACTATATCGGAAACGCTGTACTCAATGACTTAAAAATGCTGTTCAACTTTGAAATGGATTCCAAAGACCGGGCTGTTGTTCTTCTTTCCGGTCTGCCACAGCTCAACAGCACCCTGCGTCTAAGCATCCACGAACCTTTCCGCCAGAGAATTGTCATGAATTATAATCTGGAAGGCATGACAAAAGCAGAAGGGCATTCCTATGTTGCTGCCAAACTGAATGGCGCCGGATGCACACAAACGGTATTCGAAGACAATGCACTGGAAGCAATCCTCAATGCAGCGAATGGGACCCCACGTATGATCAACAAACTGTGTAATGCAAGTCTGTTGGTTGGAAACAGCTCAAATTTAAATATCATAACCGCCGATGCCGTCATGCAGGCAATCAATGACTGTGAACTCGGATAGCTTTAGAAACCATCATGTAAGATAATCTGCATGATGGTTTTTTCTCATAAAATAACGTGCCTGAAGCGTCCAAAAATATATGCTTCATCCCATCGTTA
>NZ_JBBKBX010000049.1:0-2945 GCF_037890365.1 Blautia sp. HCN-20427
AGGTCAAGCCCTCGACCGATTAGTAGCAGTCAGCTCCATACATTGCTGCACTTCCACCTCTGCCCTATCTACCTCGTCGTCTTCAAGGGGTCTTACTTCTTCCGAATGGGATATCTCATCTTGAGGGGGGCTTCACGCTTAGATGCCTTCAGCGTTTATCCCTGCCGGGCTTGGCTACTCTGCCATGGCTTTGGCAAACCAACAGATACACCAGCGGCCCGTCCACCCCGGTCCTCTCGTACTAAGGGCAGCTCCTCTCAAATATCCTACGCCCACGCCGGATAGGGACCGAACTGTCTCACGACGTTCTGAACCCAGCTCGCGTACCGCTTTAATGGGCGAACAGCCCAACCCTTGGGACCTACTACAGCCCCAGGATGCGATGAGCCGACATCGAGGTGCCAAACCACTCCGTCGATGTGAACTCTTGGGAGTGATAAGCCTGTTATCCCCAGGGTAGCTTTTATCCGTTGAGCGATGGCATTCCCACTTAATACCACCGGATCACTAAGCCCTACTTTCGTACCTGCTCCACCCGTCGGTGTCGCAGTCAAGCTCCCTTCTGCCTTTGCACTCTTCGAATGGTTTCCGACCATTCTGAGGGAACCTTTGGGCGCCTCCGATACCCTTTCGGAGGCGACCGCCCCAGTCAAACTCCCCGCCTGGCATTGTCCCACCGCCGGCTTACGGCGGCTGGTTAGAAACCCAATACTGCAAGGGTGGTATCCCAACAGCGGCTCCCACACAACTGGCGTCATGTGTTCTCAGCCTCCCACCTATCCTGTACATGCAATACCGAGTCCCAGTACCAAACTGGAGTAAAGCTCCATGGGGTCTTTCCGTCCTGGCGCAGGTAACCAGCATCTTCACTGGTACTTCAATTTCACCGGATGCATTGTCGAGACAGCGCTCAAATCATTACGCCTTTCGTGCGGGTCGGAACTTACCCGACAAGGAATTTCGCTACCTTAGGACCGTTATAGTTACGGCCGCCGTTTACTGGGGCTTAAATTCAAAGCTTCGCCGAAGCTAACCTCTCCTCTTAACCTTCCAGCACCGGGCAGGCGTCAGCCCATATACCTCACCTTTCGGTTTTGCATAGACCTGTGTTTTTGCTAAACAGTTGCTTGAGCCTATTCTCTGCGGCCACATCTCTGTGGCACCCCTTCTCCCGAAGTTACGGGGTCATTTTGCCGAGTTCCTTGACAATGCTTCTTCCGCCGGCCTTAGGATTCTCTCCTCATCCACCTGTGTCGGTTTACGGTACGGGTACAGTACAAACAATAGCGGCTTTTCTCGACGCATGGCTCACATACTTCCCTACTTCTTTTCGGTCCGCTTCACGTCTTCGGGTTGCCACACGGATTTTCCTATGTGACCCCTACCTCGCTTGCACGCGGCTTTCCATTCCGCGCCTATGCTCTCCACACGTGTCCCCACAGTTCTGTCATACTGCAGTACAGGAATTTCAACCTGTTGTCCATCGGCTACGTCTTTCGACCTCGCCTTAGGCCCCGACTTACCCAGGGCAGATCAGCTTTACCCTGGAAACCTTGGATATTCGGCCTAGAGGATTCCCACCTCTATCTCGCTACTCATTCCGGCATTCTCTCTTCCATAAAGTCCACAGCTCCTTACGGTACTGCTTCTTCCCTTATGCAATGCTCCTCTACCAATCCTTTTCAGGATTCCTCAGCTTCGGTGTCGTGTTTCAGCCCCGGACATTTTCGGCGCAGGACCTCTCGACCAGTGAGCTATTACGCACTCTTTGAATGTATGGCTGCTTCTGAGCCAACATCCTGGTTGTCTTCGAAATCCCACATCCTTTTCCACTTAACACGTACTTTGGGACCTTAGCTGGAGGTCTGGGCTCTTTCCCTTTTGACTATCCAACTTATCTCGTATAGTCTGACTCCCGGCAATCAGTTTCATGGCATTCGGAGTTTGATATTCTTCGGTAGGCTTTGACGCCCCCTAGGAAATTCAGTGCTCTACCTCCATAAACCTTTGCCGAGGCTAGCCCTAAAGCTATTTCGAGGAGAACCAGCTATCTCCGGGTTCGATTGGAATTTCTCCCCTATCCACACCTCATCGCCACCCTTTTCAACGGATGTGCGTTCGGTCCTCCATTGCCTTTTACGGCAGCTTCAACCTGGACATGGATAGATCACCCGGTTTCGGGTCTGCACATACTGACTCTGGCCCTGTTAAGACTTGGTTTCCCTACGGCTCCGCACCTTTGGTGCTTAACCTTGCCAGTATGCACAACTCGCCGGACCGTTCTACAAAAAGTACGCGGTTCCTCCAATAATGAGGTTCCACAGCTTGTAAACACAGGGTTTCAGGTTCTCTTTCACTCCCCTCCCGGGGTCCTTTTCACCTTTCCTTCACAGTACTATGCACTATCGGTCACTAAGGAGTATTTAGCCTTACGGGGTGGTCCCCGCTTATTCCCACAAGGTTTCCCGTGTCTCGTGGTACTCTGGATACTGCCATGTCGTCTCTGGTTTCATGTACGGGGCTTTCACCCTCTCTGGCCGGCTTTCCCAAAACCGTTCCATTACCCTTGACGAATCAATCCCGCAGTCCGAACCCCAGCATGCACGCACGCTGGTTTGGGCTCTTTCCCGTTCGCTCGCCGCTACTTAGGAAATCGAGGTTTCTTTCTTCTCCTCCGGCTACTTAGATGTTTCAGTTCACCGGGTTCCCCTCCATACGTTATGGATTGGCGTATGGATACATGAGGTCTTCTCATGTGGGTTTCCCCATTCAGAAATCTCCGGATCATTGGATATTTGCTCCTCCCCGAAGCTTATCGCAGCTTATCACGTCTTTCATCGGCTCTTAGTGCCAAGGCATCCGCCCTGCGCTCTTTCTTGCTTGGCCTCTTCAGATACTATAGCGTTAATATCTGACGGCTTGTTGTTTCTTGGTTTCTCTACTTG
>NZ_JBBKBX010000050.1:0-2720 GCF_037890365.1 Blautia sp. HCN-20427
TTTTTAGACTTTATCACAGGAGGTGAGTCATGAAATCTCACACAAGTTTAGTTGCACAGCAAACCCGTCTGAGTGAATGGGCTGATCTGGTCAGAGACTGTCAAAACCGTCCGCAAGGAATGAAGATCGATGAATGGTGTCAGCTGCACGACATTACAAAAGCGAGTTATTACTGGAGGCTCCGAAAAGTCCGTGAGGCTTACCTGGAAACTGCGGAGCAGACACAAACATTTGTAGAAGTTCCTTCTCCTTCAATCCATCCCGTAAATATGACATCGGAGCATAAAATCGCTGCCGTGATCAGAGGTAGAAACCACCTTACTTTGGAAATCACGGAACAGGCATCTGCCTCATTTCTAAAAACACTTTTGGGAGTGATCAGCAATGCTCAATGATGGCTCTGGGTTCAAAAAAGTGTATCTGGCCACCGGATTTACAGATCTGCGCAGAGGAATTGATGGCTTAGCCAGGATTATACGTTTTCAGTTCCAGTTGGATCCTTACGATAAGAATACATTATTCTTATTTTGTGGCAAACGCACAGATCGCATAAAAGGGCTTATTTGGGAAGGAGACGGGTTTCTCCTTCTGTACAAGCGGATTGAAAACGGGAACTTCCGATGGCCTCGCACACAGGAGGAAGCTCTGGAGATCAGCACAGACCAGTATCGAATGTTGATGCAGGGTCTGGAAATCGTTGCCAGACATCCAATAGAAGAAGTTCCTGATCCTGAATTCTCCTTGTGATTTGTGCAAAACGCAGAAAATAAAATCATTTTCATCCATGTCAGGTTATCCTGTGCGATATAAAATTTAAAGTTATTCACATTCTGAAAGTTTTCTGTGAGTTTCTATATACTCCGGATCCCAAAACTTTTCAGATTGTGGATAACAGTCATAAATATCTGAAATTCAGGCTTTTATTCTCAGGTATTCATGACTGTTATCCACCGTCAAAATGACGAAGGTGACAGAATTCAAAAATAGCCAAAAACCGTTGGTTCTGCTATAATAGCACTCAGGAAAGTGAGGTTTAGTTATGGCAGTTAAGTATACGAAGGAACAATTAAATAGTGTTGATAAGCCGTTTCTTATCCAGCTTCTTTTACAACAGCAGGAGCAATTGGAAGCCATAACAAAGGAACTTCACGCATCGAATGAAAAAATGCAGCTCCTGATGGAACAGGTAATCCTTGGTAAGCAGAACCGTTTTGGCAGGTCTTCTGAAAAAATGGAAGATACCAGCCAGATCTGTTTTCGTGAAGTAGACGGAACGATTATCTTTTTCAATGAAGCGGAAGCTGTCTGTGATCTTAATGCAGCAGAGCCTGATGCTCTGGAACTGAAGTCTCCAAAGCAGCCGAAGCGTAAAGGAAAGAAAGAGGCTGATCTTTCCGGGCTTCCGGTCAGACGGATTGACCATTATCTGTCCGAAGAGGAATTGGAAGCGGAATTCGGTGTCAGGGGATGGAAGCAGTTACCGGATGCCATTTCCAGAAAATATCATTTCGTACCTGCGAAGGCAGAAGTGGAAGAACATCACATCGGTGTGTATGCCAGCAAAACAGATGAACACATGGTGAAAGCAGACCATCCAAAGACGTTACTGCATGGGAGTCTGGTATCACCATCTCTGGGTGCTGCGATCATCAATGGAAAATATGTGAACGCAGTTCCTCTCTATCGATTGGAGCAGGAATTCCAGCGTTATGGTCTGCAGATCACAAGGCAGAACATGGCAAACTGGTGCATACGTTTAGCAGAGGAATATCTATCAATCCTTTATGATTATCTTCATAAAGAATTGTATTTCTACCACGTCATCCAGGCAGACGAGACGCCGGTGCTTGTAAACCATGACGGACGCAAAGCCGGGAGCAAAAGCTGGATGTGGGTATACCGTTCCGGACATTTGTATCAAAAACGGCAGATTGTCCTGTATGAATACCAGCAAACGAGAAATGCATCCCATCCACGGGAATTCCTAAAAGGGTACGACGGCATCTGTGTAACAGACGGTTACCAGGTCTACCATACTTTAGAAAAAGAGTTGGAAGAACTGACCATTGCCGGATGCTGGGTGCACTGTCGCCGCAGATTTGATGAAGCCTTAAAGCTGGTTCCGAAATCCTGTCAAAAGGAATCCAATGCATTTCTTCTGATGAAACAGATTCAGGCAATCTATCGGGAAGAAGGGAAGCTGAAGGACCTTTCTTCTGATGAACGGCTTAAGCAACGGCAGACGGTTATCAAACCACTTGTGGATGCGTTTTTTGCGTACCTAAAAACTATAAATGTGTCCAAGAAAGATAAATTTGGTGATGCTGTTGGCTATGCACTGAATCAGGAAAAATATCTCCGGGTATTTCTCACAGATGGAGATGTTCCGATTGATAATAATGCATCCGAAAGGGCAATCCGGGGTTTCTGTATCGGAAAGAAGAACTGGCAGATGATCGATACGATTCATGGAGCCAAATCTTCCGCAATCATTTACAGTATTGTAGAAACTGCAAAAGCCAATAATCTGAAACCTTTTGATTATGTGCAGCATCTCCTGGAAGAGATTCCGAAACACATGAATGATAAGGATTGTTCTTTTCTGGAAGATCTTCTGCCCTGGTCAGGAAAACTTCCGGCAGGGATCCGCAAAGCTTAAATATCGGTGGCTGCAAAGCAGCCGCCTAAAAATGTCAAGGTACTCGCTATTTTGCGTTTAC
>NZ_JBBKBX010000051.1:0-2666 GCF_037890365.1 Blautia sp. HCN-20427
GTAAGTAGGTAATCATTCGTATATTGACATTTTATAAAAGCCATCTGATACTGCTCCTGGCTGTCTGCCAGATTCTCTATCAGATGGCTTATTATTATTTTTTTAGTTTAGTACGGCAGTATTCCGGAAGATTCTCTGACCATGGAAGCAGTTTCTTTAATTCTTCCTCTTTAGGAAAAGCCCCCATTTTTCTGAGTTCATCCAATATATAAGTCAGATATGCGTATGGTTTCAGATGGTTCAGAAGTGCCGTTTCTGTAATGCTGTAAACAAGGGCACTGGCATCTGCTCCCCGTACACTTTTGGCAAACAGCCAGTTGCGGCGTCCTACTGCAAAGTTTTTCAATGCACGTTCTGCACTGTTGTTGTCTATGCTGAGATGTCCATCTTCCAGATACCGTCTCAGATATACTTCCTGATTAAGCGTATACAAAATGGCATCACCAATAAGGGAAGACCTGTCTACAGAATCTTCCATCGTATGCAGCCATTCAAACATGGCATCCATAACCGGACGGGACTGTTTCTGGCGCTCCTCATATTTTTCTTCCGGTGTTTTGTCATGGAGCATCTCCTCAATCTTATAGAGAATCCCGATCCTTGACATTGCCTGATATGCAACTGTCTCTTTCAGCTGTTCTTTTGTGAAGTCTTTTTTCAATGCTGTGAGGGCTGCATCAAAGCGCCGTCTTGCATGGGTAAGGCATCCGCTTATTATGATACCTTCTCCTAAACTGTGATAAGCCTGATATCCATCACAGGTCAGATACCCATGAAACCTGTTCCCTAAAAAGTTTACAGGATGATATCCCGCACGGGTCCTTTCATAATCGAAGAGTACCATCTGCGGGGAGCCACTGAACTCATCCGTGAGGTATACCCACATCCAGTTCTGGGTCGTACCTTTCTGCTCTGGTTCTCCAAGTACCTGGATACGGCTTTCATCACAATGGATATATCTGCTTTCCAGAAGTTCTTCTTTCATCAGCTGATACAGTGGTTTCAGGTATCTGTCTGCACAGTTTATGATCCAGTTTGCCATAGTCTTTGTGGAAAGATCAAGATCATATCTGGCAAACTCTCTTTCCTGGCGTGCCAGAGGCATCCCATTTACATATTTAGCGTTCATGATACCGGCGACAAGGGAAGGCGTAGCGATACTTCCACGGATCAGGGAAGGTTCTTTTTCCGGACGTTTCATGGCCCCGCATTTCGGACAGCTGTATACATAAGTGATCTCTTCTTCAACCTCAAACTTTGCAGGTACAAAACGCAGGCGTTTTACGGTTTCCTTTGTTACTACGCTGTATTTTTTTCCGCATTCCGGGCAGTAACGGGCTTCCCCTTCCAGTTTATAGGTCCTGGTCTCAACAGTCTCAAAATTGGAAAGATCTTCTTCCCTCTTTCCTTTTCTCTTTTTACGTTTATAAGAGGATGGCCGGATCTCTTCAAACACCTCTTCTGTTTCCGCATCCGCACTGGCTTCTGCCTCATTGAACAGGTTCATCTGTTCATAGCCTTCGGCATACTTTTCACTGGATGCACCAAACTGTTTCCTCTGTGCAAGGGTAAGACGGTCAGAGAGCATGGCATTTAAGAATTCGAGTTCCTTCTGTTTATCCTTCAGCAGCTGGATCTCCGTATCCTTCTTCTTTGTCTGTTCCTGTACGATCTTCATCAATGAGATCAGATCTTCACGGCTCATGTTATTCAGCTGTTTATCTGTAAAGATCAGTTCCATGTCCTGTCCTCCCGGCTTTTATCATTATCAAAAGTATACCATGATCCCAGCTGTTTTCCTATGGAAAACTGCGTTTCCGGATATAGGAAATATGCAGGAAGATGTCGTATTTTTCATGATTTTTACGGGATTGACAGCTCCGCTGTCGTATGCTTACAGAATGATCTTTGGATGGTGTTCCTCAAATGCACCTCTGGGATTTAAGGATAGTCCGTCACACAGCCAGTGGATCTCTTTCAGAGTCACCTGGCGGAGTTCGTCCGGAGTATCCGGCCAGTGGAAGGCATTACGGTCGAGCCGTTTCATCAGGATCCAGAATCCGGATCCGTCCCATTGGAGGATCTTTATAGAAGTACGCCGACGGTTGCAGAACGCAAACATGCAGCGTGAGTATGGGTCGAGGTGAAATTTTAATTTGATGATGGCAGCCAGACCATTGTAACTTTTTCTCAGATCAGTGACTCCGCAGGCAAGATATACCGTTGTTCCTCCTGCCAGGTCAAGCATGGCACTGCAGGAATCCCAGTATGGATTCCATCAGTTCCGGTCTGCAGGAATCAGATATTTCAATACGGATACTGTCTGAGACAAAAATACGCACCGGTGCAGTTTCTTCAGAGAGAAGCTTTCTGGCAGCTTCCCGTTCAGATGGCAGTCTGGCAAAGACCAGATCCTGTTCAGGTTCAGATGCCGGATCTTCTTTAGCAAGTCTGCGGGTCCAGTATCCCATCGTAGATAAAGGGATATCGTTTTCTGCACACCATTGTTTACACGTTTGTCCACTGGTTTTGTATTGCTGGATACGGTCAGCCCAGAGTTTTGCTTTTTCTTCTTTGTTCATAGTGTATAGAATACCTCCTGAGTTTTAAGGAGATTGTAGCAGAATAAAAAATGAAAAAACAGATACGGATGATTACTTACTTAC
>NZ_JBBKBX010000052.1:0-2664 GCF_037890365.1 Blautia sp. HCN-20427
GTAAGCGCCCAATAATACTGCGGTAAAATTTAAAATTACCCCAGCCCTTTGCGAGTTGGAGTAATTCACTATAATTCACATGCGATTTTTGACAGACTGGAGTTTTTCACTCCAAGGTGCAAGTTCTGCCAGCTGTTCATCCGTCATATCTTTACTTGGCCGATGCTCCAGCAGAAATTTGAGATATCCGTAAATATTCAGGCCGTGTGCTTTTGCCATCTCAACCATTGTGTAGACTACCGCACTGGCATTCGCTCCGTCCACGGAACTGCTGAACAGCCAGTTCTTCCGTCCTACTGCAAATGGACGGATTGCATTCTCGCTGAGATTGTTGGTAAAGCTGCAGTGCCCATCCTCCAGATAGGTCTCCGCTGTATCACGCCGGTTGAGAACATAATTAACCGCTTTATCCATCCGGGTATTCCGGACGGGCTTCTGCTGATCGAGCCACGACCAGAAAGCCTCCAGAACAGGTTTTTCCTTCTCGAGACGCAGCTGTTTCCGCTTTTCATAATCACCGGAATGCTTTTTGTTTATAGAGTCCTCAATGGCGAATAACCGGTTGCAGTACTGGACTCCCTGCACTGCCGGCTGGCTGTAATCATACTGCCTGCCTTTAGGAACAGCGTCGATAAAGTATCGGCGGATATGTGCCCAGCAGGAGCAGCGCCTAATCCCCGGCAGATTGTTATAACCCTGATAGCCGTCAGTTTCCAGATATCCGCTGTAGCCTTCCAGAAACTCTCTTGCGTGGCTGCTGCTCCTGGTAGGGGAATAGCCATACAGGATAATCTCCGGAAGTCCATCCTCACCACTTCGGAACAGCCACATGAACGACTGGGTCTGAGCCCTGCGGCCTTCCTCTTTCAGCACCTGGACCCGAGTCTCATCTGCCATGGCAAAGTTCCTTTTCAGCAGTTCACGGTGAAAGTAATCATACATTGGCTGAAAATAGTTCTGCGAACAGTAGATAATCCAGTTAGCAAGGGTGGTCCGGCTGATCTGGGCCCCATACTGTTTCCAGTCTTTCTCCTGCCGGTAAAGGGGAAGCCCATTGGCATATTTCTGGTACATGGTCCATGCAACGGTGGATGCCGAGGCAGGACCTTTCCCAACCAGAGCCGCCGGAACCTGGGACTTTATGATTACAGGTTTTTCTGTGTCGCCGAGTCCTTCCTTGCAGGATGGGCATCCGTAGCTCTGGCTGTAGTATTCGATTACTTTACAAGTGGCAGGAATGAATTCCAGTTCCCGGCGGACATACTCCTCGCCAATCAGAACCAGCTGCGTACCGCATACCGGACAAATCTTCTCTTCTTCCGGAAGAGGGAGCACTACTTTTTCAATCTTAAGGCCTTTGAAGAGATCTTCATGCGTGGCCTTCTTTTTACGGGTATGTTCCTTGATTACAGTTTCTTCTTCCAGCAGAGATGGATTCTGTTCCATTTCCGCTTCATCAAAGAGATTCTGCTGTCCCGGAATATCATCGGCTCTTCTTTCACTGGAAGAACCAAAGAGTTTTTTTGTCAGATAATCTACCTGTTCCTGAATGGCTTTCTCGTGACTGGATTTTTCGTCAATAATAAGACGGAGAGATTTCATCATCTCAGTCTGTTCAGATACCATTGTTTTCAGTTGTGATATCGTATCTTTCAGCTCTCTGAGCTGGATATCTTTCGCACTGGAAGCCATCGTTTCTCTCCTCGGATTTGATACCTTTATTATAGCAGAAACAGGGCTTTTACTAAAGGAAAATAGCTCCTGAAAAATGCCGAATTTATAAGGGCTTTCCGGTTTTTTCTGTGCAGGATTTCTACTGGAATCCAGATGCTTTTTATTCTGCTTTAAAGGCTTTGGGCTGGTCAATATCAATCCCCGACATCAGCCAGTCAAACTCCCGCCAGGAAAGATTCCGGACCTCCGATTGCTTCCTGGGCCATTGATAGCCGCCGCGGACAGACAACCGCTTATAAATCAGAACGAACCCGTCTGGTTCCCGGAACAAGGCTTTAATCCTGTCCCGTCTTCTTCCACAGAACAGGAAGAGAGCACTGGACGACGGATCCATCTTAAACTGGTCTTCGATAACGGCGCAGAGTCCGTCAATGGACTTCCGCATGTCGGTATAGCCGCAGACAATGTAAATCTTTTCAAGTCCGGAGATGTCACCTAACATGAGAGCTCCTGAAGCAGACGGAATGTTCTGGTGAGTAGGAGCGGATCTGCATCATTGCTGATACGGACCGTGATATCCTTCATAGCAACTTCAATCGTATGTGAATTGTCAAGGTACGAGTTTTGCATCTGGGATGCTGTATGCTGTTCCGGAACAATGTCAATGGAGACCACGTCCTGTTTCGGACGGGGAATCTCAAGATGACCATGATTCGCTGCTGGAATCTGCTCCGCTGCCGCTTTCCGACAGCGGCTGACCCAGTTGTAAAAGGTGCTTACTGCAATGTCGTTTTCACGGCACCAGTCAGCATCTGTCATGCCGCTCTGACGGCATTCATTAATAAGCCTGAGCTGTTCCGCCATCGGAACACGGGCTTTGCGAGTACCTGCCATAACCTATCCTCCATAATTGTAGTGAAATAATCTAAATATCTATCGACTACAATTATAGGTGAAACTTGAGGATTAGGAAATCCGCAGGAATATTTG
>NZ_JBBKBX010000053.1:0-2542 GCF_037890365.1 Blautia sp. HCN-20427
AAATTCTTTAGGTTAGAATCGATGATGGGGTAAACGAAAAAGCAGTTTTGGCATTCCAGTGAACTGCCCCTTCGTTTACACCATTTTCGATTTGACCTAATTGAACAAAGTGAGCGTCCGGGTAGCTACTACCTATGGACTTTCAATCTTTTGTTCTTACCCATGATTATACAGGAGTTCCTGTGCAGAAGCTACAGAAATCAAGTGTTTTCAGATAAATTAGGTACGACAACAAAACCTCAAGCTTTGAGGCTTTAGAAAATGTATGAAAGAATAAGATTTTAACATCTTTGTGGTATTCGAAGCTGTGGTTTTCCAAGATGCCCACCACAGGATTTACACACACAAATATTTATTTCATAAAGCTGTTTTAATATTTCCGGCATCTCCTTACCTCGAAGCTTCGAGAGATACTTTTGGCATCCAAGGAGATTCCGGCATAAAGTAAGCTTCTTGTGTTTGCTACGGGAACAAAGAAGTCCGTAATGCCGAATCCTGACAAAACGTTTTGGCGGTACATGCATCAGAAACCGTCGTATAAATTCAACACCAGAAAGGGTCAGTTCTTTCCATTGTCCTTTGTTCCGGTAATCTTTTACAGAAAAAGTAACGTTTTCATCGTCCATACAGATGATGCGGTGATTGCTGATGGCAATCCTATGGGTATACTTTCCAAGGTAGTCAATCACAGACTGTGCGCCGTTAAAAGTTTTCTTACAATAAGGAATCCATTCCGCATCATAACAGAAATCAATCAGTTCTTTGAACGCATAATGGTTACTGTATTTTTCGGCAGTTCCATGAAACTTAAGTTGATTCGTATTCCAGAGATTTTTCAACTCATCCATATATTTTCCACGAAAGACTTTGGAGATAGCCCATATAGGAAGAAAAAACTCAGTACCGTTGTCTTTCCATTCGTTTTTGGATGTCAGACCACCGCCGAGCAGTATTGTATGGATATGGGGATGAAAGTTCATTTCAGATCCCCATGTATGCAGGATGCAGATATAGCCGACATCAGCACCAAGGTGCTTTGGGTCAGCAGTCAGTTCACTGATTGTAGCAGAAGCTGCATGATACAGGGTGTCATATAACAGTTTCTGATTATTGTAAATGATTGGATTCAGAATGTCAGGAACTGTAAATACCAAGTGGAAGTAGGGTGCATCAAGCACATCCTCTTTGCGGGCATCCATCCACATTTCCTTTGGAACAGCCTGACACATGGGACAACAACGGTTGCGGCAGGAATTATAGTGAATCTGAACAGCACCACAGTCTTCACATACACTGACGTTTGCACCATAGGCTCCGGTTTTGCAGTTCAAGATGTTCCGGGCAACTTTTGCCTGTTCCGGAGAAGGAGAATACTTTTCAAGGTATGCCGAATAAAAACACCGGAAAATATCCTGAACGGTGGGCTTATTCATAATCAGCACCTTCTTTCCTGTCAAAGGGACTTTGGATTCCCATGAGGGATTTGTTGCTGACATGAAGATAAACTTCCGTGGATTTTGGGTCACGGTGTCCAAGCAGTGCCTGAATATTCTGCCGTTCTACTCCCTGCTCCATCAGATGAGTTGCAAAGCTATGACGGAGACAGTGTGGAGTTGCTTTCTTTGGAAGTTCAGCATCGGATACTGCCCGTCGCATCACTTGCTCCAGTGTACTGACTGTCAGGTAATTACCAGTAAATTTATTAGGAAACAGGATCCCACGGGGACGTCCTTTCTCAAACCAGTATTGTGTAAGGATATCCAGACACCGTTTAGAAAGAATTGTATAGCGGTCCATCCTGTTCTTCGTATCCCGGACATGGATCTGCATATTTGAACGGGAAATATCATCATAATGAAGGTGGATCACTTCAGAAACCCGCATCCCGGAAGAATACATCGTTGCAAACATGGCTCTATATTTGATATCATCAACAGCTTCTAATAGACGGTCTATTTCATCAACAGTCAGTACGGTCGGAAGCTTGTGTTCCAGAATCATACGTGGAACTGTGATATCATCCCAAAGGATATGCAGGACATTCCGATAGAAAAAACGGATAGCCGAATTATAAAGGTTCAGAGTTGTGGCTCTTAGTCCTTCCTCTTTTTTGGCAAGCAAAAAATTTCTGACATCCTGGCAGGTAAGTTCTTCAGGGGGCTTCGCTTGATATTTCAGAAAGTAAGAAACATAGTTTTTATAGCAGTTGATGGAACGCTCTTTGAGGTTACGGATTTTTCCGGCTTCCTCAAGCTGTTCTAAATATTTTTCATACATAATAAAATCCTCCATGTAAAATCAGTAGTAATCAAAACACTGCTTTACACGGAGGTGCATTTGGGTCATAAAACCGCTTGCCAACCAAGCGGAAGGGTGGTATTCTTTTCATAGGCAGTGGGAAGGTCGATCCTGTTTGATTGTTATTTTGTGGTGATTTAACAATACTACTTTTAGGACTTGCTTTCCACTGTTTTTTATTATAGAAAACAGAAAATCGCTATGCCACAGCCTTGGCAGGCCATCGCGCAGCGATTTTGTTCAA
>NZ_JBBKBX010000054.1:0-2432 GCF_037890365.1 Blautia sp. HCN-20427
TCCTTTCAAATCTCATTTTATATGACTTTTGCAAGCTGTTAAGCTAACTTGTGGAACATATGCCGAACCTTATCTATACGGCTATTCGGGCGGCGGGGTTGGCAAATAAATTTACCAATAGCTGGCTGGTATCCTTTTAACTCTGTCAAGCAGACTCCCTGCCCATTTGTGAAATAAGTTAAATCGTTCCTGTATTCTTGAATACATCTAGCAGGGATTTCTCCTTTCAGAATGACCTCGTCATTCTTTATCTGAGTACTTACAATATCTGCACAATACCTTGGAGCATCATGATACGCCCGTGAGAGATATTCCTGCGGTGCATAAATTTCAAAGTGGAGATATGGCTCTAATAGTTCTGTCCCTGCTTTTTTTAAAGCCTGCTCCAATACGATAGGGGAAAGCAGCCGAAAGTCTGCGGGGGTACTTACAGGACTATAATACAATCCATATTCAAAACAGATTTTACAGTCTGTCACTTTCCATCCATACAGCCCCTGCTCGCAGCCATAAAGAACCCCCTCCATAACCGCATTTTGGAACGATTGATTTAAATATCCAAGTGAAACTCTGCTTTCATACTGCACTCCGCTTCCAATAGGGAGCGGCTCTATGGACAACCCGACAGAAGCCCAGAAAGGATTTGGCGGGACTTCTATGTGGATGGTATATTCTGCTTTTCTAAGCGGTCTTTCCATATATATAACAGTAGGCTCTTTTATTTCTGCCTCCACATGATATTTTTCCTCAAGGATGGCACAAATGACTTCCATCTGCACATTCCCCAAAAAAGAAAGTATAATCTCATGCGTTGTAGTATCCACATAATATTTTAAAAGAGGGTCGCCATCTGAAATTTCTGTAAGTGCCCCAAGCAATATTTCCCGCTGTTCAGATTTCTTTACTGCAATCGTTGTTTGGAGCATAGGGAGAGGATTTTCAATAAATTTTCTCTGCGGCAACAGTATTTCGTTCCCCAAAATACTGTTTAGCTGCAAAACATCATTTGGTAAAATTACAATATCACCAGAGCAGGCTGTATCGGATGAATATAATTCACCGTTTGTCGGAACACACATCTCTGTGATTTTTATTTTCTCTTTTTCAGATATTCTAATAACATCCCTCAAATGCAATGTTCCGCTATATATACGCACATAAACAAAACGCCGCCTTTTCTCTGAATATTCAATCTTAAAAACCTGCCCGCATAGTTCAGATTGACCTTCAGGCGTTGATGAATAAAATTTACTGGCAATTACTTCTATAAGCTGCCGAATCCCCAGATTGTTTTTAGCGCTTCCGTGATAAACGGGAAATAACGTTCCGTTTTGGAATCTCCTGTTTTCTTCCTGTTCCAGTTCTGACATTTTAAACGGTTTCCCTGACATATATTTCTCTAATAGTTCATCGTTTCCCATAATTACCGCATCCCACTGTTCCATATCGTCATTGTCCGTTACATTTATATGGGGATGCTGCCCAACCTTTTGCTTCACTATAATTTCCGAAGAAAGCTTTGCTTTCATTTCCCGATATACCATTGGCAAATCAATCCCCTCTTGGTCAATTTTATTGATGAAAAAAATTGTCGGAATCTTCATTATCTGTAGTGCATGAAACAGTATACGGGTCTGTGCCTGTATGCCATCCTTTGCAGAAACTAATAATACTGCTCCGTCTAATACGGATAAAGAACGGTATACTTCCGCCAAAAAATCCATATGGCCTGGCGTATCTATAATGTTGACTTTTACATCCTCCCACTGAAAAGATGTCACTGCTGTCTGGATAGTGATTCCCCTTTGACGCTCCAAATTCATTGTATCTGTCCTTGTTGTGCCTTCATCTACGCTCCCTAGTTCTGCAATTGCACCACTGGTATACAATAAACTTTCCGTTAATGTTGTCTTTCCTGCGTCAACGTGAGCCAGAATGCCTAAGTTAATTATTTTCATGTGATTTTCCTCCTATCAACACCCAAAAAAGGGCATAAAAATACCCAGTGATAAATACTCCTATCACTGGGTAAATAACTCCAATAGCCCCAAAACACTTATATGTTTTCGGGCATATAAAATTACATGATAAAAGTATTCTTAAACTGGGTACAAAAAACTAAGCCCCATATTAAAAGTGAAACGGGACTGCTACTTTTTGTTCCCACTATCAAATTGACAGTTTATTTAAGAATACCTTGCCGCATATTTATTAACTCCTTGTATAATACTGAATCTAATTATATTCCTTAACCCTTTATTTGTCAAGCTGACAAACTAAAGCAGAAAAAGCGGCAGGATTTCCCCCTGCCACTAATCATCTGTTTATGCAAAAATAATTTCCTTTTCCACAATCTCCCTCGCACAAGCCCTTATGTTATTGAGGCATCCTGTCCATTCTAAGGCGTTTTCTGCCTTTAGCTGTTCCGTTAT
>NZ_JBBKBX010000055.1:0-2356 GCF_037890365.1 Blautia sp. HCN-20427
ATTACAAATATTATCCAATCTTATGTTAAGAACGGTATTACTAATATTGTCAAATACAACATCAGCCCAAATTCAAGTGCGGCATTACGCAAGGCAGATGGACGGACGGAAGCGCATTTGATTCAAATTGCTTGCGGTCCGGCACCCGAAGGACACTCCCGATGGACACTCCGGCTTCTGGAAGAGAAAGCACGTATTGAACTGGAAACACCAGTCAGCAGAGAAACAATCCGCAGGGTATTAAAAAAAATGAACTTAGACCTCACCTCAATGACTATTGGTGCATCCCGCCAAAAGAGGATGCAGAATTCATAGCATGTATGGAAGATGTTCTCGATGTCTATGAACTCACGTATGACCCAATGCGTCCGGTCGTCTGCATGGATGAAAAACCATACCAGCTGTTGGGAGAGACAAGGGAACCGCTGCCAATGCGCCCGGGAGATGACCGGAAAGTAGATTCCGAATATATCCGTAATGGTACATGCAGCATCTTTGCTTTCATAGAACCTCTTGCTGGGAAGCATCATGTCAGTGTCCGGGAGCACCGGACTGCAGTTGACTGGGCAGAAGAAATAAAATACCTTGTTGATGTCATGTACCCAGAAGTGGAAAAAATCATTCTTGTAATGGATAACCTTAATACCCATAAACCGGCATCCTTATATAAAAAGTATCCTGCGGCAGAAGCAAGGCGTCTTATAAAACACTTGGAAATCCATTATACACCGAAACATGGAAGCTGGCTGGATATCGCTGAAATAGAACTTAATGTAATGACACGCCAGTGCCTGTCACGGCGAATTGACGATATCAATCATCTCCGCAGCGAATTATCGGCATGGGAAACCGAGCGTAATACAAGGGCGGCAAAGGTGGATTGGCAATTTAAAACTGCTGCTGCACGAATCAAATTGAATTCGCTATATCCCAAATTTACTGCCACTTCCGTGTAAGTGGCAGTAATGCTAAATATATACGTGCCAATGCACTAGTCAATATAGAAATAAAATTCTATCCTGATATACCATAAAGCAAGGGTGTAGACCAATACAGTAATTTAAAAATATTGTTCAAATGCCGCCAGGCGCACCGCAAAAAAGGCGCTGACCCGCATTCTGCGTTCAGCGCCTTTTACTCCCCTCAAAGTTCTCTCTATGTACTTATTTTTCTTTTGAAATCAAATGATATGGAAGTGCCACACCTAAGATACCGCCAACCATATTCCCAAGCGTTACGATAATGACATTATAGCAATATGCACCGATTCCAACTTTTCCTGTAAGAAGAGAAACACCAATGCTGCTCATGTTTGCAATGCTATGCTCAAATCCACATACCATGAATACAAAGATACACCAGAAAATCATAATCAGTTTGCCTGATTCGGATTTCATTTTGATTCCGCACCATACGGCAAGACATACCAGTATATTACACAATACTGCTTTGACAAACAATGGCACAGGAGCCGTGGTGGTCTTATTCACTGCCAGGTTTACGAAGTAATCACCAATACCACCTGTTGGAACTTTTGCAGCCACGAAAAGAGCAGATGATAAAAGAGAACCAACCAGGTTTCCAATCCAACAAATACCCCATAATTTACAAGCGTCCCCCCATGAGGCTGTCTTTCTGAATACTGCTGCCGACAGAACAAAATTATTTCCTGTAAATAAGTCTGCACCTGCCATAATAACCAAACTAAGCGCTGCTGCAAATGCCGCACTCTGCGCCGGTTTCGCCCAGTTCGCTGTCATTTCTGCACCTGACAGATGACCAGCCAGTGTAAATGCCACAAAACCCCCCATGGCCACAAACACACCCGCAAGAATAGCAGACATAAAATATCCCAGAGGATTGTTCTTCAATAAATTTAATTTTGCTGCCGCACTATTACATACGGCCTTATACTCATCTTTATACATATTTACCTACTCCCTTCCAGCCCAAACTCTCCTAATATAAACAGAACTGCCGCACTCTGCATATATCCGGAATCTTCCAGACGGCTGCATGATGCGGCAGCTGTATTCTTATTTCACTCTTAGAACAGACCGGAAATTTTTCCTGTCGCATCCACATCAATTCTTTCAGCAGCCGGCACTTTCGGCAGACCCGGCATGGTCATGATTTCACCGGTTAATGCTACGATAAATCCTGCACCTGCGGAAATCTTTAAGTTTCTTACGGTTACTTCAAAGTCTGTAGGCGCACCCAGTTTGGTCTGGTCATCTGTTAAGCTGTACTGTGTCTTAGCCACACAGATTGGGCAGTTTCCGTATCCTAATGCTTCTAACTGTGCTGCCTGTTTCTGCGCATTGGCTGTCAGAACTACTCTCTTACCACCATAGAT
>NZ_JBBKBX010000056.1:0-1903 GCF_037890365.1 Blautia sp. HCN-20427
TATGTGGTTATAACAACATATTTTCTTCTTTTTGTATCCTATAATCAACCTCATGAAACGAAAACAACCCACAGGAGGATGAAAAATGGAACAGAATATGTTTTGCTATCAATGTCAGGAAACTGCCGGATGTTCAGGCTGCACCAGAATGGGTGTCTGTGGAAAGACGCCCCAGGTCGCTGCCATGCAGGATTTACTCATCTGGGTAACCAAGGGCCTGTCCGCCGTTACCACACAGCTTCGCAAAGAAGGGCAGGATGTTGACCGAAAAATCAATCATCTGATTACCCGCAATCTTTTCACAACCATTACCAATGTGAATTTTGATAACGAATCCATTACCGCACAAATGGAAGAAACACTCCGGGTAAAAGACGGACTGCTCTCCCGGATAAAAGACCGTGAATTACTCCCAGAAGCGGCGCTCTGGACGGGAACAGCTTCTGACTTTTCTGTAAAAGCAGCTTCTGTCGGTGTTTTGTCCACAGAAAACGAAGATATCCGCTCTCTGCGTGAACTGATTACTTATGGTTTAAAGGGATTATCCGCTTACACGAAACACGCCAATGCTCTGCTGCAGGAAGATGAAGAAACAGACACTTTCCTTCAGCGGGCTCTGGCCGCCACACTGGACGATACCATGACTGCAGATGACCTGGTAAATCTCACTCTGGAAACCGGCAAATACGGAGTACAGGGCATGGCGCTTCTGGACAAAGCCAATACGCAGGCCTACGGAAATCCGGAAATTACAAAGGTCAAGATTGGCGTGGACAAAAATCCGGGAATTCTGATTTCCGGCCATGATTTGAGGGATTTGGAAATGCTGCTGGAACAGACACAGGGCACCGGCGTAGATGTGTACACTCACTCTGAAATGCTTCCTGCCCACTATTACCCTGCCTTTAAAAAATATGACAACTTCAAAGGCAATTACGGAAACGCGTGGTGGAAACAGAAAGAAGAATTTGAGGCCTTCCACGGCCCGATTCTCATGACAACGAACTGCATTGTGCCGCCTAAAGACAGCTACAAAGACCGTCTGTATACCACCGGAGCGGCAGGCTTCCCTGGCTGCAAACACATTGACGGCGAAATCGGCGAGACTAAGGATTTCTCCCCGCTGATTGCGCAGGCCAAAAACTGTCCGCCTCCTACAGAACTGGAACAGGGTGAAATCATCGGCGGCTTTGCCCACGCACAGGTACTGGCTCTGGCTGACAAGATTGTGGAAGCAGTACAATCCGGATCCATCAAAAAATTTGTCGTTATGGCAGGCTGTGACGGACGCGCCAAAAGCCGCAATTACTACACTGATTTTGCAAAAGCACTTCCAAAAGACGCTGTGATTCTCACGGCTGGCTGTGCAAAATATAAATATAACAAACTGAATCTTGGTGATATTGGAGGAATTCCCCGCGTACTGGACGCAGGTCAGTGCAACGACTCCTACTCCCTGGCTGTGATTGCGCTGAAACTGAAGGAAGTCTTTGGACTGGATGACATCAACGAACTTCCTATCGTGTACAACATTGCCTGGTATGAGCAGAAAGCCGTTATTGTCCTGCTGGCGCTGCTGCACCTGGGCGTGAAGAATATTCACCTCGGACCTACGCTTCCGGCATTTTTAAGCCCGAATGTGGCAAAGGTGCTGGTGGATAACTTTGGTATTGCGGGGATTGATACGGTGGAAAAAGATATGAAAGAATTTGGGCTTCTGTAAAAGAAAAAAAGACTGCCATATCCATGTACGTTCGGATATGGCAGTCTTCTATATCATATAATCTAAGGAGTTTTATAGTTTATCCCTTCACGCCTCCATTGGTAATGCCGCCGATAATCATCTTGGACAGCAGAATAAGCACTACCTTTGACCCGGAAGCAGTCTCAGCTGGATAATTTC
>NZ_JBBKBX010000057.1:0-1885 GCF_037890365.1 Blautia sp. HCN-20427
ATAACTACAAACGATTGATCGCTTCGCCATCGGTATTTTATTTTTGATGAATGCAATCGGATAGATCATCTGGTCAATTCCTGAAACATATCGAATCATTTTTGACTGTCCGAATCTTTCCTTTTCTGCTTGGGTGATAGTTCCACCCTCACGTTTTAGCATACTTCCTGTTTCTGTATTTAACCTGTTCGTCAAAACTGTCATTACTCGCCTATGGAATTCTCTGCAATCAATACTGATACAGGTGGCAAGCTGATAGTAATTCTGTATGCCTAACACCATGGAGTTATATAGCTGAATTTCTGATAAACAACTTTTTTTCTCTCTGGGTTTTGCGATGTTTTTCGCTTGTTCCACTAGCTTTGCTCTTTCAATTTCAACCTTTTTGTCACAGATTGCCGACTGCACCACATATTTATGATGCTTCAACCTTACCCTTATTTTGAATCCAAGAAACTCTGACCACCGTTTTCTGGTGTTCACAATCCTTGTTTTCTCAGGAGACACCTCTAATTTCAACCTCTCTTCAATCCACTCCGTAACCGCTTCTTTTGTCCTGACTGCGTCCTCTTTCGTTCTACAGAAAATCCTAAAATCGTCCGCATACCGAATGATATGCATTTCTTTCATTTCTGTGTTTTTCATAATCCTATAACCATGGCTTTTATCAAAAACCTTAGTTTTTCCGATTATTCTTTCTCGCCCTCTGCTTATAGCAATTGGATTTTCCTCCCATTGACTGGCTATCCACCAATCCAATTCATTTAGAACGATGTTTGCCAGTAGTGGTGAGATAATTCCTCCCTGTGGTGTACCCTTGTCGGGCAATACCGTTGTATTATCGGGCATTTTAATTGGAGCTGTTAGTATTCGCTTGATAATAAAAATCAGCGTTTTATCATGGATACCCAGCGACCATATCTGTCTGATTAACTTGCTATGATTTACGTTATCGAAAAATCCTTTAATATCAAACTCAATAACATAATGAAGGTTCATCATTTGAAGCATGGTGTAGGTTCTGTTAATGGCATGTTCAACGGATCTGTTCGGACGAAATCCATAACTATTATTGCTGAACTTTGCTTCGCAGATTGGTTCCATGATCTGCTTGATACATTGCTGTATCAGCCTATCCCATATGCATGGGATTCCCAGCGGACGTGTTTTTCCGTTTGGTTTCGGGATATCTTTCCGTCTTACAGGCTTTGGTCTGTAGCCGTGTTCGCTTCCCGTAACAATAAATCTCACTCTTTTTACCACATCATCAGGAGTTCGACTCCCAATATCTGTGATGTTCTTTTTATCTGTTCCTGCCGTGTAGCTGCCTTTGTTCGCTTTGATGTTTCGGTACGCAAGTAAAATGTTATCCCTGCTCACTATCAAATCCATAAGATTCTCAAATACTTCACCGTTCTGACTTTTTTGATATAGTTCATCAAAAGTATCTTGCATTCCATAGTACTCCGCATGACGCAGGTCATCTACACATAATGTTTTACTTTTCTTTGGCATAAGGCATCACCTCCTCTCGAAAGTGACCCTTTTGGTCTTACTCGTAATCCTTATCATAAGACTGAATAATGCCTGTTTATTTCAACCGACTTGTGACCATTCCTCCGAGTTCCTCTTTTTCGCAGAACTCATCATAAGTTCGATCACGGCTTTTCAGCACCAGTTCACCTGCTTATTTTCTTCGTCAGGCTATCCCATAATGGAATCTGATGCCTTTCCACGTTCCGATAATCCTATCTGTACATATATCCTTAGGTCTCTGCTATAGTCCTGTCAGCTTGGATGTGCCTGTAACACAACATGGTCGTTCGTAGGGTCAATTTCTACTGAACCACACTGACTGCGCTTTAACGCACCCATACATTTCTAT
>NZ_JBBKBX010000059.1:0-1583 GCF_037890365.1 Blautia sp. HCN-20427
AGTCATGACCACCCGCTTAGCGCAACATCATAAACTTAAGAGGAAATTATTCCTATATCCGTTACTTTTTCAGATATAAGAATTATATTTATATTAAAAAAGTCCATACTTTCCCCAATGGAATTGTATGGACTTTTTTAAAAACTATTTTTTTGATTGTTTTTGTATTTATTTGAAAGATTCTTTTTCCGTTCCTTTCCAGGCAGATTTCTTTGAGGCAAAATATATTCTTCCATTTCTGTTTGCAGTTTAAAAAGCAATTGTCCTCTTCTTACAGCATTTTTTTCAAGGATTAGCTTTATCATCTGTTCTTTAAACAGTCCTATGGCAATATTTTCATTTGTGTGCATAGGATATTTGCTGCCTTTTTTACGACCTCTTACAGATACCTCCTCATCGGCTTCTTTGCGTATATCCTGCAGTATATTATATACCAACACTTGTGCACGAAAATCCTGATCTACATAGATGGTTGATTTTCCTGTTACACTTTCAAACTTCATTTTATTCTTAAGTGTATGATATTTCTTCTCTATTTCCCATCTTTGATAATATAAATCCTCCAGTTGTTTCTGAGAAAATTCAAAGGGGAGATTCGTCATAAGTGTCAATTCATTTCCAGAAGGAAGCATAGAGGTCATGATTCTCGTATTCGTATACCCTTTTTCTTTCATACGCTCTAATCTCTCCGGATGCTTTTTTCTTATTTTCTCTAATCGCTGATAGGTATGCCGTAAAATAACCGTTTCGTCAGTCGATTTCATATTTCTACGCTCAAATTTATAATCATTGGAAGAAATGCGGAATAAGTAATTGATTTTTTCCGTTTCCAGAAAATCAATAAATTCCATAGATGGATATCCCCTGTCAAAAATAGCTAATACGGGCTGTTTGATATCTATATGCGTTAAGTGATGAAGATTTTTCTTGGCAAGCTCCGTTTCGCTGGTAGAAATATGTGAAATTTCAATATCCAGATAAAAATGATTCAAAATATCATACATGCCACTTACAAGCGCCCGCACCTGTCCAAGTTCTGAGTGTTGATTATTACTTTTTCCAAAACGCTCCCGGTTCTCTGGTGAATTCGGCACTTCCGCTTTACTTCCATCAATTGCCAGTAACAAAAATCCATTCCAGAGCCTTGGTTCAGAAGAATGATAGAAATCAGCCATATATTCATCATTCAGATAAGAAAAAACTTCAGGATTAAGACGCTTTCGCTGTTGTAAATACCCTTGTTTCGACATTTTCATGGAAGGAACATCCTTTTGTATAAAATAGTTTCTCAATTCTAGTGTAGTAGTAAGCCCTTTTTTGGAAAGGCAACACAGTAAGATATCTTTTAAAGGCATTTTTCTGTTTCTTGAAAAAGTATTACTGTTTATTTTTCTTGCCCGCTCTGCCAAAGCAGGATCAGACAGTTTTTCAGAAAGTTTTTGGATTCTTTCAATATAGGTACTCCTCATATGCACCCCTGCTTAAATTTTATCATAAATAAAAGAACCTGCCTATCTCAAAGCAAATTCTCTTAAGTTTATGATGTTGCGCATAGCAGGTGGTTTATTTCATTGCTGACACAA
>NZ_JBBKBX010000060.1:0-1573 GCF_037890365.1 Blautia sp. HCN-20427
CTTGAGTTTCCGCAAACTGTAATTCAAAAATGAATATGTCTGCCCAAAGTGCCAATCTGCCGACTTTTTGAAAAATTCAGAATGGCAGTTCTGTGATTAGGGGCACTTTAATAAGCCCCGCCGGAACCGGACTTTGGGAGACATATTTTTTTATGTATTTAAACAGCCAGCTTAAGACAGAGTTGACGGTATGCAGGACGTTTCGTCCGAAACCATAGTCGGATGCCTTCTTTTGCATAGGATAGTATGCCGGAGATGCCTTTTGCCAGCCGATAATAGCAGAAAGATATTTTCACTTTTATGGGATCTGCTGTCTTTATAATAGCAACTTTAAGGGCATTTGTTTCCGGCTTCATGGAAATATGAGCCAGGAATGCCATGCATAAAGTGATATAGAAATTTAAGGCATTGATTGCTTTGAGCTTCCGTACCCGGAAGTTTTCAAATTGAAACATCTGTTTTTTACAGCGGAAATATTCCTCAATGCGCCATCTGGAAAAATAAAGTTTTGCAATCTTTATCACATCGTCTTTCGATTTGATTTCTTTGTTCGTTGCAAGCATCATAGGTTGGTCAGTAATGCCGTAAACAAGGACTAAATAAATATCTTTTCTGGATGCAGTTATCTGTACTTTTACATGGGAAAGACAAGCCTCATGCCGCTTCCCTTTGTAGAACAGAGGCAGTTTTACCTTGCCTTTCCTGCGGCTGCGCAGTTCGGTGGCAAATACCCATTTATTATGATACAGGAGCTTCCGCTTTGCAGTCAGACGAATCACATAGTCCTGATTCATGGAATCCAGTTTTAGAAACATCTTGTTATCATCATATCCGCGATCCATGACAAAGGTTGCTTTTTCAAATAAAGCAGCTGCACGTTCCATAGCAGAAAAAGTAATATTGTTGATGGATGTGAAGCCTTTTTCATTTGAAGAATGGATTTTAGAAAACAGACTGACAGGATGATTGTTGTTGGTAAGGACAGTGGCTTCCGTTACATGATACCCTTTCTTATAGACATTTTTTGTAGAAGTACTCTCAGAGCCATCGCGTACCCAGCCAAGGGATTCGAATTTATAACCATCCGGTTTTACTACGTCACTGTCATCGATATGAATGACAGGATGAGCCGGACACCATTTCTTTATGTGGGTCAGGTAGGCTCTCAAAGCATCTTTTGGTGTACCTTTTGACAAATGTCTGGAAAGGCGGTCGACACTGTTGATTTTTTTGGAATGCTCATGTAACTGGTCAACAATGTCTGTAAGGAGACAACTGTTGGAAGCAAGAATACCATAATTCATGTCAGCTATAAACTTTTTTTCCGGTTTGGGAAGCTTTCTGGAAATTTTATTGGAAAAAGTTAAAATTTCCCGTTTCATTTGATAAGTTTTTGATGTACAATTAACCACAGGGAATCCTCCTCTTTTTTGTTTAGTACGATTTTTTTGTGGTGATTAAATTTTACATCAAAAAGGAATAGGATTCCTTATATTTTTGGCATTTTTAAAAAGTTGTTAATAATCAGCAAGGATGATTATAGGTTCTGTGGATAAAACTGCGGAAACTCAAG
>NZ_JBBKBX010000061.1:0-1391 GCF_037890365.1 Blautia sp. HCN-20427
GAATGTAACTTCATGTTTGCTAAAAATTCAAAGGCATATTCTGTCTACCTGCTGTTCCGATTTGTCTGTTCCCTGGCGGTTTCTATGTCCACAGTGCTTTCCATCGTGTACCACCTGGAGGTGGTGCAGCTGGATGCTTTCCAGCTTGTCCTGGTAGGGACGGTTCTGGAGACCTCCTGCTTTCTGTTCGAGATACCCACCGGTGTGGTGGCGGATTTGTATAGCCGTCGGCGCTCGGTGCTGATTGGAATGTTCCTCTACGGCCTGGGCTTTCTGATGGAGGGTGCGCTACCGTGGTTCGCGCCGGTTCTGCTGGCCCAGGTTGTCTGGGGTTGCGGTGATACCTTCATCACCGGCGCTCTGGAGGCGTGGATTGCCTCGGAGGAAGAGGACAAACCCATAGACAAGGTGTTCCTGCGGGGCAGTCAAATGGGGCAAATCGGCGGCGTTCTGGGCGTGGTGCTGGGCACACTGCTGGGAAACATAAACCTGCAAATGCCTGTCATCTTGGGGGGCAGTTTGTGCTTGTTGTTGGGGCTGGTGATGGTTCGCATCATGCCAGAAACCAACTTCTCCCCTGCTATTGAGGAACGGCAGGGCTTGCTTAAAGACTTTGTCTGCCTGTTCAAGCTCAACCTGGGCTTTGTGAAAGGCGCACCTGTGTTGCTGGCGCTCTTAGCAATCACACTATGCGGGGGACTTGCCAGTGAAGGCTTTGACCGGCTCTCCACCGCTCATTTTCTGGATGACACGGTAATACCCGTTATCGGGCCGCTGAACAGCGTCACTTGGTTCGGTGTTATCAGTCTTATCGGCAACGGCTTAGGTATTCTGGCTTCTCAGTTGCTCATCGCCCGCATGGAGAAAAAAGGGACTGTCAGCCGAACCAGTGTGGTCATGTCCACCAGCGCCGGGTATATCCTGTGCCTGGTTCTCTTCGCGGTGGGGCGGAGCTTTTGGTTCATGTTGTTGGTGTTCCTGCTGGCGGGGCTTATGCGCACCATCAAGGAGCCTGTGCTGGCCGCCTGGATGAACGACCATGTGGATGAGAAAATGCGCGCCACAGTCTTTTCCACCAGCGGACAGCTGGACTCTTTCGGGCAGATCATCGGCGGGCCTATTGTGGGGCTGGTAGCCCAGCAGGTGTCCATACCCTGGGGGCTGGTCTGTACCGCTTTCCTGCTGTTGCCCGCGCTGTTCTTAGTGCCGGTGGCGGGAAAGAAGCGGGATTGATATGGCATAGTTAAGTTTACTGACGAGCGGGAGATTACTTCCGCTCGTCTTCATTTAGTAGCGCAAAATTTGAGGACTCTTTATTTCCTTATTCGGTATAGCGGAGGCGGCTGTCAATTCGACATAATTTTCTTGTGATACTTTACCGTACATGAGCA
>NZ_JBBKBX010000062.1:0-1362 GCF_037890365.1 Blautia sp. HCN-20427
TTTCTGTACAATCTGGTTTAATTTATCTTCAATGCTTCCTTCCAGTTCATAAGAGAAGGTAAAGTCGTTTGGTTCTTCTACCAGACGGATAACTTCTTTTGCAAGAGCAATACCGCCTTCGCCGCCTTTGGCCCATACTTCAGACAGGGCAACGTTTACGCCCAGTTCCTTACATTTCTGTTCTACCAGGTCAAGTTCTGCCTTCGTATCTGTGGGGAATGCATTGATAGCAACCACACATGGCAGTTTGTATACGTTTTTAATGTTGCTTACATGTTTTAACAGGTTCGGAAGTCCTTTTTCCAATGCTTCCAGGTTTTCGTTATTTAAGTCTGCTTTTGCCACGCCGCCATTGTACTTGAGAGCACGAACCGTTGCTACGATAACCACTGCGCTTGGGTGCAGGTCTGCCATACGGCACTTGATATCCAGGAATTTCTCTGCGCCGAGGTCAGCGCCGAAGCCTGCTTCTGTAATGGCGTAATCACCTAATTTCATTGCCATCTTGGTTGCGATAACAGAGTTGCAGCCGTGTGCAATGTTTGCGAATGGACCGCCGTGTACGATGGCAGGTACATGCTCCAAGGTCTGCACCAGGTTTGGCTTCAGAGCGTCTTTTAACAGGGCACACATAGCGCCTTCTGCGTGTAAGTCATGAGCCGTAACCGGTTTCTGTTCGGAAACTTTTCCGTATGTATAACCAACAATAATACGTCCCAGTCTTTCCTTTAAGTCTGTAATGTCTCTGGCCAGACACAGAACTGCCATGATTTCAGAAGCTACGGTGATGTCATAGCCGTCTTCTCTTGGCATGCCGTTGGTCTTTCCGCCCATACCGTCTACTACGAAACGAAGCTGACGGTCATTCATATCCACACATCTTCTCCAGGTGATTTTTCTTGGGTCGATGTTCAGTTCATTTCCCTGA
Organism: Blautia sp. HCN-20427; assembly: GCF_037890365.1. Classification (NCBI taxonomy): domain Bacteria; kingdom Bacillati; phylum Bacillota; class Clostridia; order Lachnospirales; family Lachnospiraceae; genus Blautia; species Blautia sp. HCN-20427. The sequence goes on from NZ_JBBKBX010000062.1 coordinate 929, forward strand.
TAAATGTGGTTATCCAGCATAGCTGCCAGAAGGTTGTTGGCTGCACCGATTGCATGGAAATCTCCGGTAAAGTGCAGGTTGATGTCTTCCATAGGAACTACCTGTGCGTATCCGCCGCCTGCTGCGCCGCCCTTTACACCGAATACCGGTCCCAGAGATGGCTCACGAAGAGCAACCATAACGTTTTTGCCAAGTCTCTGCATACCGTCTGCAAGACCAACGGTTGTGGTGGTCTTTCCTTCTCCTGCCGGTGTTGGGTTAATGGCAGTAACCAGAATTAATTTTCCGTTTGGTGCATCGGATTCTTTTAATAAGTTGTAGTCAATTTTTGCTTTGTACTTGCCGTACTGCTCCAGATATTTGTCATCAATACCTGCTTTCTCCGCAATTTTTGTAATCGGCTCCATTGTACATTCCTGTGCAATTTCAATGTC
>NZ_JBBKBX010000063.1:0-1360 GCF_037890365.1 Blautia sp. HCN-20427
CAGCTTCAGCCTCCACATATTCATTTCTTTCTGATATGTATTCTCCGGCAGCGCAATGGCATTCGCATATCCTATCTCACTGCGGTATACCATGACCATATATCCTTCCTGGCTTGTCACCGCATACTCTTCTTTTTCCGGCAATTTGGACAGGAGCTGCTGCCCCCGGATAATCGCAGGGTTATTACTGTACTGCACAATACCATTCTCATCCAGTTCCATATAAGTATATGTCCAGTTTTCTTTGTTTAACCTTTCCGCAACACTCATATCCGGCTCTATCTCTGCATAAATATCCATTTTCTGCCTGTTGCTGAAGGAAACCCTCCGCTTTACCGATATCACCGGTCTTTCCCTGATCCCCAGGCAGGATGAATGCATAGCCTGGATTGTATTTCCAATATTTTCAGTTACATTAGGGATAGTCTGATATACTTGATCCAGATTCCTGACATTGATATTTCTGATCAATTCACTTTGCTCTTCCAGGTCATAATAAGTAACACCGAGCAGCTTTGTATTCACATATCCGAGCTTTACCAGTTCTTCTCTGAGTGATTTCTGTCCCATATACTTGTCAAAATTATCCTCAGCACTTAAATAAGACTCTACCACGTTTCCAATAAGTCCGCTAGGGCTCATCTGGTTGACAATACTGATCATGTCATAATAAGCACTATCCATCTCCCGCGTTATCTGTTCCAGATATATCTGCATGCTTTCCTGAATACTGTCATTCCGTATCATTCGGATTGTCATATATGACACAATCACCACTGCAAGGATACTTGACATCGTACTGATCAGCATAACAACCATCATCTTTTTCCTAAGTGTCTGTTTCCCTCTCTTTTCTCTTCCCATACCGGCTTCCCCACTCATATCTTGCACTATTTGTTATTTTAAAGCATACAATACTTTTTATCGAATGTCAACTGTTTATGAAATGTCTTTTTTACTAAAAAGTCCATCATTATTATTCGTAGCAAAAAATATATTCCACGATACTGACCAACATGGAAAAGAGTAATCGAGATAACATCGATTGCTCTTTTTAAACTCATGTTGATTCCCTCTCTATAATAGAGGGTAATGTAATATACGATTGAAGATACAGATTATTCTTCCTTATTTTCTGGATGACATACTTACCAGCCTGCATTTCGATAAGAAACAAGAACCTGGGATGAAACAGTTTCAGTTACATCAATAGTTTCACGTATTTTTCCATGCACAGAATCTTCTACATCATTCCAGTAACTACCTTTTCCGAGTGAAAGATAGTGGAAAATGCGCGTATAACCGAATGTCAGTTTTCCCCGCTCATAAAAGTAATAAAGTAGTGCGGGAACTTTCCCGT
>NZ_JBBKBX010000064.1:0-1278 GCF_037890365.1 Blautia sp. HCN-20427
ATTCTAGTATAACGAATATTAAATAATTGCTATATTAAATTGATACTGCTTCCTCTTCACTGATTTCATCCATTTTATACTTCCAGTGATAAACCACGGGTTCACGGTTCACTTCGTCAAAGTACTTGTAAATTCGTTCTTCCAACTCCTGTTTGGTATTGACACGAATTCCTCGAAGCATCTGTCTGGTCATCTTGCTGAAGAAGCTTTCAATCATGTTTAACCATGAGCCATGTTTTGGTGTAAACACAAATTTAAAACGTCCCTTTGGCATAGTATCCAGAAAGCGCCGTGTTTCTTTGGAAGTATGTGCAGAATGATTATCCAGGATGATCCGAATGGTATCCTGTGATGGATATTTTTTGTCCAGTATCTTTAAAAACTCAATAAAATCAGAACTCTTATGGGTCTCACTTACTAACGGAATTGCTTCTCCAGTGAGTAAATCAATGCCAGCCAGTAAAGAGAGCGTTCCCAGACGTTTGTATTCTGCATCACGATATACTTCCCCATGTTCTGATGTCGGGCGTAAATCCGGTGCCGTATTGGAGATTGCCTGAATGCCCGGCTTCTCATCATACGATACCGTAATCGTCAGTTTATAATCGTCTGGAACAATGAGATCACCATTTTCATCAAACTGCATTTCAATCTGCTTATAAACCAACAGAACCTCATGCATTTTTGATTCAAAATCAGGATCCCGTTTTTCACAGTAATATTTGATTTTAAAGGGTTTCATATCCTGTTCCTTAAGAAATTTCTGGATATACGGTTTGGTAACGGTTGAAAGCCTTGGATATCCCGCTTCTTCTGCATGTTTCTGAATATATTTGTGGAGAGAGGTCAACGTCCACAATTCCTGTGCATAACCGAGTTCTGTCGGTCTCTGACACGCAATATGAATCATCCATGCTTTTGCATCATCAGTAATTTCCGATGGACGTCCAGGACGCTGAACATCAAACAGTGCAGCATCTAAACCGCCTTTCTGAAACTTCGAAATACAAAGGCGTACCGTTGCAGTACTAATGGCAAGTTTATCAGCAATTTGCTGGAATGTCATTCCATCGGCTTTATATAAAAGGATTCTGGCACGGTCCACAACTTGTGCCTGAATGGTTCTCTTTTTGGATAATGCTTTAAGGTAATCTCTGTCTTCATCTGACAGAGGAAGATATGTTTTTCTCATAGTGTTCATCCTTTCTTAGATAACACTATTTTACCATACATTATCCTCAAAATATATAGTAGAAATTTAATTTATTCTATACTAGT
>NZ_JBBKBX010000065.1:0-1274 GCF_037890365.1 Blautia sp. HCN-20427
CTAGTATAAAGTAAATTAAATAACTGCTATATATTTTATGGATGATGTGTGGTAAAATAGTGTTATCTAAGAAAGGATGAACACTATGAGAAAAACATATCTTCCCCTGTCAGATGAAGACAAGAATTACCTTAAATCATTATCCAAAAAGAGAACGATTCAGGCACAAGTCGTAGACCGTGCCAGAATCCTTTTATATAAAGCTGATGGAATGACATTCCAGGAAATCGCTGATAACCTTACAATCAGTACCGCAACGGTACGTCTTTGTATTTCGAAGTTTCACAAAGGCGGTGTGGATGCTGCAATTTTTGATATGCAGCGTTCTGGACGCCCATCAGAAATCACCGATGATGCTAAGGCATGGATGATTAGCATTGCATGTCAGAGACCAACAGAACTCGGCTATGCACAGGAACTTTGGACTTTGACTGCCCTCCACAAATACATTCAAAAGCATGCAGAGGAGGCGGGATATCCAAGGCTTTCAACAGTTACAAAGCCATATATCCAGAAATTTCTCAAGGAACAAGATATTAAGCCGTTTAAAATCAAGTATTACTGTGAAAAACGGGATCCTGATTTTGAATCAAAAATGCATGAGGTTCTGCTGGTTTACAAGCAGATTGAAATGCAGTTTGATGAAACTGGCACACTCATTGTTCCAGATGATTATAAACTGATTATTACGGTATCGTATGATGAGAAACCTGGCATTCAGGCAATCTCCAACACTGCACCAGATTTACGTCCAACACCAGGACACGGCGAAATATACCGTGATGCAGAATACAAACGTCTTGGAACCCTCTCTTTATTGGCTGGCATTGATTTACTTACAGGAGAAGCCATTCCGTTAGTAAGAGATACTCACAAGAGTTCTGATTTTATTGAGTTTTTAAAGATACTGGACAAAAAATATCCATCACAGGATTCCATCAGAATCATCCTGGATAATCACTCAGCACATACTTCCAAAGAAACACGACGCTTTCTGGACACCATGCCAAAGGGACGTTTTAAATTTGTGTTTACGCCGAAACATGGCTCATGGTTAAACATGATTGAAAGTTTCTTCAGCAAGATGACCAAGCAGATGCTTCGAGGAATTCGTGTCAATACCAAACAGGAGTTGGAAGAACGGATTTACAAGTACTTTGACGAAGTGAACCGTGAACCTGTGGTTTATCACTGGAAGTACAAAATGGATGAAATCAGTGAAGATGAAGCGGCCTCTGTTTAATATAGCAATTATTTATTATTCGTTGTACTAG
>NZ_JBBKBX010000066.1:0-1262 GCF_037890365.1 Blautia sp. HCN-20427
CAATTGTCATTACCAAATCTTGTCTGTAATCTCCCCAATCTTTTCCGAATAAATTAAATCCTCCCACATATGTTGCATCATTTTTATTTCCGATTCTTACTTTTACAAATACATTAGACATTAAATCCAATTCATCAATTGTCCGATTGGCAACTTTCTCTCCGTTAACATAGCATCCGTTTTTATCCACTTCCCATGTCGTCCATAATCCGTACTGACTGCTTCCGTCAGGCCAAATAGAAGAATTCAGTCTTCCTCTTTTTGCACCAAAATCGCCAGGACTTGTCCAGGTTCCACATTCCTTTTCATTAATCCATACAGTTATATCTGACTTCCAATCTTCTCTATATCCAGGAGCTTCTGAGCAAATTTCTGCTAAAAAGCAAATTTTTTGGGGAGTCTTTTTTTTGGGAACCTCATTAGGAAACTTATATTCTACATAACCTGCAGAAGTCCAGAGAATTCCTGCTTTTGATTTCTCGGGATAGTAGAAACACTGTTCCATATCTTCATTTCCTACAACTCCATTGAGAGACCATAAACCGCAGGTTGGTTTTACTTTACATCCGGTAAATGCCCCTACAGGCATTTCTATACTTACAATCTCAGTTACAACTGCTTTTTTTCGTACAAGTCCAACATGCAAATAATCCACTTTACGTGTACACAGTTTGGTAGTTCCTCTGGTACCCGGCTGTTCCTCCATACGAATCAATCCTGCTTTTTCTAAAATTTTTGCATGAAAAGCTGCACTTGAAGCTGGTAAATTCATTTCTTTTGCTATTTCTCCAATAATTAAGCTTTTATCATACAAAAGCTGTAACATTTCCAATCGCACTGGAGAGGCCAGAGCTTTTCCTAAATCATATACTTCTTCCATAGCTTCGATATCATATTCTCTAAACTTTGCCATATCTTCCCTCTTTACTTTTATCTCGCTTTTTAATCTACAGATACGTTTTTAGTCAGACCATTCAGATTATATTATAAGTACATTCTAATGATTCACTAAGAAAAATACAATCCACAATCTCTCTTATATTTTTTCTTTTTCTTCGGCATAACGCTAAAAGCAGTTATGAATACAGTGTTAGTGCGGTTTGCCTGTATAAAGAAAAATAAAAAAAGTAAACTCTCAAAAAATTTAAAAGAAACGGTTGACAACACTGTTTATAAGTGTTATATTACAGATAGAACAAGAGAGGAGGTACCAAGAGGAAACAAATAAGGTACCGAGTCTCAGAGTTCCGAAATCGACACTC
>NZ_JBBKBX010000067.1:0-1121 GCF_037890365.1 Blautia sp. HCN-20427
TTCCAATTTGTCTTTATAAAAACATATCACATTTCTAGCCCAAAAGATACTCTTTTTAGTTTACTTCTTCCTCTATCACTGCTTTCACATCCTCTTCTGTTACATTTACTTCATACACTTCAAATTCTGTATCCTGCGAAAAAACCAGCTTATGCTCCAGGTATTTTTCCACATCAAACGCATTCCTTTTATTCGCATCCGACAATTCCTTATATCTCTTATGCTTTGTGATATCATATTTGTTACTGAGAAATGGCCGTACACCTCGAAGCTGTAAGATACATTTATTTCCATCCATTACAGCTAGTTCATCCCGGCTCATCAATTCTTTCCCTGTCTTCTGATAATTCAAACCATAGGACTGGCTTGTCCCTCTAGTATCAGATGTATTGTAAAGATCAATGGTCTCTTTTCCCAACGTTTCCGAGATTTCCTTTAACGTGGAGCTTTCTTTTCCTCCAAGAAATAATACAGTATCACAATTCCCCGTGATGGTTTCCGCAGCATCCTTATAAATGGTTTTTAACTGGCTTTGCGACTGTAAAATAATAGAAGCGGAGATCTCACGGCTTCGGATCGTTGCGATCAGTTTATCAAATTTGGGAATCTGGCCGATATTACTGAACTCATCCAGCAGTAATCGTACATGGTACGGAAGTCTTCCACCATGCTCATCATCTGCTTTATCACAGAGCAGATTAAAAAGCTGTGTGTACATGATCGCCACCACAAAATTGAAAGTATCATCGGTATCACTGATAATGACAAACATTGCTGTCTTCTGATCCCCGATCATATCCAGCTCCATCTCATCATAGGACATGATTTCCCGAAGTTCCTGAATATCAAATGGAGCAAGTCTGGCGCCACAGGAAATAAGGATCGACTTCGCTGTTTTTCCGGCAGCCAGCTTATATTTTCGATATTGTCTGACTGCAAAGTGTTCCAGATTCTCTGCCTCCAATTCTTCAAATAATTCATCTACCGCATTCTTAAATTCTTCATCGTCTTCTCTCGTTTCACTGGCGTTGATAAATTCCAAAAGCGTAGAAAAATTTTGTTCTTCTTCCGGTGCTTCATACCAGATATAACCGATCAGGGCAGAGTACAGAAGGCGTTCC
>NZ_JBBKBX010000068.1:0-815 GCF_037890365.1 Blautia sp. HCN-20427
TTGTGTCAGCAATGAAATAAACCACCTGCTATGCGGGTGGTGGGAGAAATCTTTAGATATAAGCAAGAACTCCTGTGCTATGATGAATGTGGGTCTGCAAAACCACAAATAAAAGCACAGGAGGTCCAAATAATGGACGTAAATAGTTTAGCTCATACAAAATGGGAATGCAAGTATCATATAGTTTTTGCACCAAAATACCGGAGACAAGTAATTATAAACAAATACGAGCGGATGTAGGAGAAATTCTAGGATCATTATGCAGAAGAAAAGGAATAGAAATTATTGAAGCAGAGTGTTGTCCAGATCATATTCATATGCTGGTGCGAATTCCACCCAAATATTCAGTATCAGAAATAGTGGGATATCTCAAAGGAAAAAGTTCGCTCATGATATTCGAACGCCATGCAAATCTAAAATATAAATATGGAAATAGGCATTTCTGGTGTCGCGGATATTATGTAGATACAGTCGGTAAAAATACTGCAAAGATCAAAGAATATATTCAGAAACAATTAAAAGAAGATTTAGAGTATGATCAGATGTCGTTAGTAGAGTATATTGACCCGTTTACGGGTGAGCCAGTGAAGAAACACAATAAATAAAACGCTTGGAGCGTAAGTAGGAAGTCAAAGCAAACCAGCAAGCTCCTTTTGGAGCTGTGCCGGTGTAAGGAAGCACTGAAAAAGCCCCCAGTTGGGGGCAGCTGTAAATGTGGTGCAGTTAGCAGACTTCAGTGCGCCTTCCGGGCGCAAGCAGGTAATATCCCCTTATAGGGGGAGAACATGCCACCCGCTAAGCGGGTGGTCATGACT
>NZ_JBBKBX010000069.1:0-698 GCF_037890365.1 Blautia sp. HCN-20427
GCGTCTCAAGGCGCTGGCTTTCTCTTTCGGCTATGGGAATTCTGTTTACACATCCTTCCCACAGCTCCGTTCAAGCCATATTGCTCTTGACTCGTCGCTACCCCTTAAGGGGTATTGTTACTACTTGGCATTACCCCTTAAAAGGGTCTTCATATTCTTTTACACTTAATTTATCCATTGCAATATCATGCTTTTCCTGTTCTTGGATATATTTTTTTATTGTTGCCTCATTTAATCCGACTGTACTAACATAATATCCCTCCGCCCAGAAATGACGATTTCCAAATTTATACTTTAAATTTGCGTGTTTATCAAATATCATAAGTGCACTTTTACCTTTTAGATATCCCATAAATGAAGATACGCTTATCTTCGGGGGAATACTTACTAACATATGAATATGATCTGGCATCAGATGTCCTTCAATTATTTCAACACCTTTATAACTGCACAATTGTTTTATAATATCTCTGATATCCGCTTTATATTGATTATAAATTACTTTTCGTCTATACTTTGGTGTGAAGACGATGTGATATTTGCACATCCATTTTGTATGTGCGAGTGAATATTCTTTCTTCGCCATAAATTACCTTTCCTTTCTACAATATAGCCTGAACAACTTTATTGTACACGGAAAGGTAATTTTTTTGTATAACAATCGACGCGCACCCGCATAGCGGGTGGATTATTGTTTC
>NZ_JBBKBX010000070.1:0-668 GCF_037890365.1 Blautia sp. HCN-20427
GTTCTTTTTTTTCGACAGCCATATTAGATTATCACATCTGTATCGCTTTGTCAAGAACTTTTTCAATCTTTTTCGATTTACTTCGCAGTTCTTTGCAACAGCTTTATCAGAATATCATATATTCTATACTTTACCAATAACTTTTTTCATTTTCTGAAAATTATTCATTATCATCCGCTATTGTTCAGTTAAAATCTCAAATTATCTTTTCTTTCCCAACAACAACTCTCATATGGTATCACAGTAAATATTACATGTCAACTGTTTTTTATTTTTTCTTTTCTATATCCACCAGTTTACAACTTTATAAATGATAGACTTGCTGATGAATCAGCTGCTTTAAAGCCTTTGTCATAACATTTGATTTTATATGTGTTTCGATATTTTTTATACCTCATATTGATCAGGTTGACCAGCAGCATGGTCAAAAAATTTTGAAACATTTTCAAATTTTGTACCAAATTTAGATACCATGGTATCATCAACACACAGAAATACTGGTTGTGTCTGCAAGGAATCCGGTATCAGCTTCAAAGCAATCCGGGCAGTGGGGTTCATAAATCTGGAATAATCAACCCTTGCATAGGAACATGCATAATAAAATACATTCCATGATTTTTTTGTTATTCCGGATAAAACCTCTATGGATTTCATGATATGGATATGCA
>NZ_JBBKBX010000071.1:0-652 GCF_037890365.1 Blautia sp. HCN-20427
TAATTATCCAAGGCAGAACTGTAAATTGTGACAGGAATCCATTCATATCCGTCAGCCGGCGTTCCCATTTCCCAGATAATACTGGTCATATCAAAGTATGCAGTAAGATAAGTCACAGGATATTTGAATAAAAATTTTGCATTGAGCAGAAGAATTTTCTTCTGAAAATCTTTATCTCTTAGTTTTAAAGCATCGTCTCCTATGGCACCCCAAGTCCGGGACAAGGAGTCAGCATAATATTTGTCATAGCAGGACTGCCATTTTTCTAAAGGCATGATTTCTTCCAAAACAGCAATATCTTCTGCGTCTAAAGTTTCTTTGGAGGCCACAGCACCAGCCATGGATACTGGGACACTGTATTTTACATATTCTTCATTGGGTACCATGTGAAGAACATGGCTGCCCAGTATGTTGATTAGAAATACAGGTATCAGAATGGACACACCCAGAAGAAAGAGCAGCTGTTTTTTTCGTTTTTTTGTGTCAGTGTATTTCGACTTCCATTCATAGAGCAGGAGCGCCAGCAGGGTTATCAGAACAATTACGTTTCCCATATGCCGTATGGTGCAGACCATACAGGCAATCAAAGTAAATCCCATTATTTTATACCATGCAAACAGCTGCTTGGATTTGATAAAATCAAAGAGGAACA
>NZ_JBBKBX010000072.1:0-650 GCF_037890365.1 Blautia sp. HCN-20427
AATTTTTGCAGATAACGCCACCGTTCCTTGTCACGGTAGAAGTCTGTGTATTGCTCCCTCACGACTTCAAGCAGACAGCCTTGAATGGGGATAAACAGCTTGTCCATATAGGTCTGGTCGGATTCCCTGCAACGGCAGAACTCCGTGTAGGATAATTCCACATAGCCGCCACTTTCTCTGATATATACCTTTCTTGGTGCATATTTCACCATAAATACCTCCCATCTGAATTTTTGAAATGTAAAAAATCCAGATGGAGAGGCGGAGAACGACACCGCATATCAGAAACAGCCCTACGGCACTTTCCAACAAAAATCGACAAAAGAAAAACCGCAAAGGCTCTGTGACCTTTACGGTTATAGGAAATAGTAATTCTATTGTATGGAGATTGTACTTCTACTTTCAAGGTGAGAAGTACCGTTGCACTGGCAGAAATTTTTTTAACTGGTTTCCTGCCGTTCTCTGATATGCTATGTATTGATAAATTTTGCTTCGTATGAGCAGATAGATAACTGCCCGAAAAAAGGACATAAAAAAATCCCTCCAAATTTAAAAACAAATTCAGAGGGTAATTTAGGGTATAACAAAATAACCCACCCGAATATCGTTTTTTTTATTTGGTGAGTTTGTTCTTTCAAATACGAAACAAA
>NZ_JBBKBX010000073.1:0-547 GCF_037890365.1 Blautia sp. HCN-20427
AATGAAAAGTCTAATCCCCCAGCTATGCTGGGGCGAATAGTGTAAGTGGAAACGGTGAGGATTTCAATAAAAAACCTCCTATGTTATATTGAGAATGGTGTCGCAAGCCAAACTCAAACATAGGAGGTGGTCCAAATGGACAATAGAAGCATATCACATACCAGATGGAAATGCCAATATCATATCGTATTTATCCCGAAATATCGTAAAAAAGTATTATATGGAAAAGTTCGGGAAGATGTAAGAGAAATAATTAGTACACTATGTAGATATAAGGATGTTGAGATTATTGCAGGAGCAGTATGTATAGATCATGTACATCTAAGTGTAGCAATCCCACCGAAGTTGAGTGTATCAAATTTCATGGGATACTTAAAAGGTAAAAGTACGCTAATGATTTATGACAGACATCCAGAACTGCAAAGTAAATGGGATAAAGCCTTTTGGGCAAGAGGATATTATGTTGAGACAATTGGTAATATCACGGATGAGGCAGTTCAGAAATATATAAAAGAGCAAGCAGAAGAATCAAGAAAAGAAGATTCAA
>NZ_JBBKBX010000074.1:0-543 GCF_037890365.1 Blautia sp. HCN-20427
TGGATTTCCCAAAGTGCTAAAATAAATTTGTATGTCATTGGAAAGGAGATATGACTTATGATGATGCCTAGTATTTTTGGAGAAAGTTTATTTGATGATTGGATGGATTTTCCGTTTGAGAGAGAGTTTTTCGGAAGAAAGAACCCGCTGTACGGCAAGCATGAAAAGAACATGATGAAGACGGATGTCAGGGAGACAGAAGGAACCTATGAACTGGATATCGACCTGCCGGGATTTAAGAAAGAAGAAGTTTCCGCCAAACTGGAAAACGGCTATCTGACTATCAGCGCAGCAAAAGGCCTGGATAAGGACAAACAGGATGAAAAAGGAAACTATATTCGCAGAGAACGTTATGCAGGCGCTATGAGCAGAAGCTTTTATGTAGGCGAGCAGGTACAGCAGGAAGATATTCATGCGAAATTTGAAGACGGTATCCTGAGATTGACTGTTCCGAAAGAAGTGAAAAAACAGGTGGAAGACAACAAATACATTTCCATCGAAGGATAATAACGACAAAATTGCATACATTTGACATAAGGAGAG
>NZ_JBBKBX010000075.1:0-529 GCF_037890365.1 Blautia sp. HCN-20427
ACAAAAGAAGGTCGTGCTCTGATTCATACAGAACTTAACCTTAATCAGTATGTTCTGAAAGGACTGAGAGAAAAAATATCCGTTGGTCATAGCACAGAATACCATGACAGTAAAATATCTTTATTTTCTGCTCAAAAGGGAAAATGTGCAATCAGTGGAGAAGAATTCGCAGATGCGGAACATGTAGCTGTATGGCTCAAAGTACCAGGATCACTTGGTGGATTTGAAAGATATAAAAACATGGTTCTGATTCACAAAAAATATCTGATTCTGTTACAAGAACTGCCCCAAGCAGCAATAAAAGACCTGATAAAAACACTCAATATCACAAAAAAGATGCTCGTGAAAATCAATAGTCTGCGAGAGCAGGCGAACCTGTCAGCAATAATATAAAACTTAAATTTGGTGACTGATTAAATGTCTTGTGAAGACAATCGATGGAGCGCCGGATGCGGTGAAAGTCGCATGTCCGGTGTGAAGTGGGGGAAAAGGTGGAGATAATATCAAAACCTTACCTATCACTATAAGC
>NZ_JBBKBX010000076.1:0-348 GCF_037890365.1 Blautia sp. HCN-20427
TGGGTGAGTGCGACACGTTCGCAGGCGGTAAAAAGTCTGCGCACAGTGTTGGTTTATTAAATAATAACCAGTCTGTGAACTGGTAATCCGATAGGTGGAATGATGGGGTAACGCCCTGAAACGTCTATCCTTGACGGACTTGCGTCAGCTGTAATGGCTGGGGTGAGAAGCTCCGTGACAACGACCGAGAGTAGTCGTAGGAATCTGCCAAAAGATTCTCGAAAACGCCCCAGAGGTGGGGTGCGCTACCTATAGGTCTAGGATCTATAAAATATCTATGGTTAGAATGTTTACTTTGGCGAGTAAACTGACGAAAACTGCGAATGTACGGTTCTAAAAGAAGACCAT